>NZ_JAWOWP010000511.1:0-637 GCF_033340555.1 Vibrio sp. 1069 | reverse complement strand
TTGACTTTGTGCGTGACGTAGCTCCGGGTGAAGCGGTGTATGCGACATTTGAAGGTGAGCTGTTCACTAAGCAATGTGCAGACAATCCAAAGCTAAATCCTTGTATTTTTGAATTTGTTTACTTTGCGCGTCCTGATTCTTTCATCGATAAAATCTCTGTGTACAGTGCTCGCGTTGAAATGGGCAAAAAGCTGGGTGAGCGAATTCGTGAAGATTACGCCGATCTTGATATCGACGTCGTAATCCCGATTCCTGAAACCTCTTGCGATATCGCACTACAAATTGCTCAAGCGATCGATATTCCTTACCGCCAAGGCTTTGTTAAAAACCGTTACGTTGGCCGCACGTTTATCATGCCTGGTCAGCAACAACGTAAGAAATCAGTGCGTCGCAAGCTAAACGCTATCCGCTCTGAGTTCAAAGATAAGAACGTGTTGCTGGTGGATGACTCTATCGTCCGCGGTACGACATCAGAACAGATCATTGAGATGGCTCGCGACTCCGGCGCGAAGAAAGTGTACATGGTGTCTGCTGCACCAGAAGTTCGCTTCCCTAACGTTTACGGTATCGATATGCCGAGCGCGACAGAGCTGATTGCTCATGGTCGTGACAACGAAACCATTTGTAAACAGATTGG
>NZ_JAWOWP010000510.1:0-638 GCF_033340555.1 Vibrio sp. 1069 | reverse complement strand
CAAAATTTCTTCAATAAATTCTTTAACTTCGCGTCCACGTTCACCAATCAGACCTACCACCACCACTTGCGCCGTGGTGCCTCGTGTCATCATGCCTAGCGTGACCGATTTACCCACACCAGAACCCGCAAACAAGCCAATACGCTGGCCTTTGCCTACCGTCAACAAACCGTTGATCGCTTTTAAGCCAACATCGAGTGGTTCAGAGATCGGTTTTCGTGCCAGTGGGTTGATGGGTTCCGCATTAAATGACGCACGGTGCTCAGTGTAAATCGGGCCAAGTCCATCCAGCGGATTACCCACGCCATCAATAACGCGGCCAAGCAGCTCCATACCAACAGGCAAACCTGCTTCGCTGGTTAATGGCGTCACTTTTGCACCGGGCAAAATACCGGTGATTTGCTCACTCGGCATCAAATACAAGTTGTCACCAGAAAAACCAACCACTTCGGCTTCCATGTGACCAGACATGGTTTCAACCAAACATAGACTGCCGATCGGCGCACGACAGCCCGTGGCTTCTAAGGTCAAACCAACAACGCGCACCAATTTGCCAGAAGCGACCGGGCGCGTGGTTAAGCCTTCGACTTTGTAGTTTTTGAGACGATCGGCCAAAGCTTGCATGGATTACTCACCCT
>NZ_JAWOWP010000509.1:0-638 GCF_033340555.1 Vibrio sp. 1069 | reverse complement strand
CAATAGTGGCGAAACCAACCAGTGAGAAATTTTCTCTAGAATGCCGAACATCATTTCCAAAGGAAGGAAGATCAGAACAGCAAGAAGGTTAAAGAAGTCGTGGATCGTCGCACTAGCAAATGCGCGCTTGAATTCTTCCTTACAACGTACGTGACCTAGTGAAACCAAAGTATTGGTCACTGTGGTACCAATATTGGCACCCATTACCATTGGAATCGCTGTCTCTACAGGTAGACCACCTGCAACTAAGCCCACAATAATAGAAGTTACAGTACTTGAGGATTGGATTAGGGCTGTTGCTACTAGGCCGATCATAAGACCAGCGATAGGGTGAGATGCAAACTCAAACAATACTTTTGCTTGGTCGCCAGTTGCCCATTTGAAACCGCTACCAACCATAGATACTGCTAGAAGAAGCAGATACAGCATGAATGCCAAGTTAGCCCAGCGTAACCAACGAGTCGTGCTCGAGATAGGCGCTGCTGTTGAAGTAGCTTGGTTCATCATAATTTTCTCCGTTGACCTTTAAGTTCGTTTTTCGGTCTTAAGTTGAAACTTCGGGCGATGTTAGAGAACAAATATTTCAGTAATATTACAGATTGATTTCTGTGGGCACTTTTTATTGTGCTTTTTAATAG
>NZ_JAWOWP010000508.1:0-638 GCF_033340555.1 Vibrio sp. 1069 | reverse complement strand
CGGCTTGCCCATTGCGTAATGGTAGCCAAGTCGTGACCGATCAGCAAAATCGTGGTGTTGTTGAGCTGGTTCATTCGGCTCAACAAACGCAGAATCTGCGATTGAGTGATGGGGTCCAAGTCGTTAGTTGGTTCGTCAGCAATCAACAATTTAGGTTTGGTTGCGATGGCCATGGCGATCATGACTTTTTGACATTCACCATCTGTTAGCTCGTACGGGTAGCTGCCCATCAAGCGTTTGTGATCTTTGATACCAACTTTGTGCAGTAGCGCAATGGCCTGTTTTTTACGCCATTTGAATCGCTCCCACCACTTGCCTTCAAAGGCGCGAGAGGGGATAGACTCAATTAACTGACGTCCCACTTCTTCGGAAGGGTCCAAACAGGTTGAGGGTTCTTGGAAGATCATCGCGATATCGCGGGCAATGACGCGTCGACGCTCTTTCGGCGTAAGCTGTAAAAGGTCGATGTTACCCAAGCGCATTCGGTCCGCGGTGATTCGCCAGTTGTCCTTACAAACCCCCACGATCGCTTTCGCAACTAAGCTTTTACCTGAGCCAGACTCGCCCACCAAGCCTCGGATTTCACCTTCATTGAGCGTTAGGCTCATTCGGTCGACGGCTTTCACCATCCCTTGTGG
>NZ_JAWOWP010000507.1:0-638 GCF_033340555.1 Vibrio sp. 1069 | reverse complement strand
AATAACACTTAACGGAATGATTACCCACGTGAAAAACTGCTCGTTAGTGTTACCAAAGCGGCGTTTTACCCCTTCAGTTGGTGTATCAACTCGCATTTGGCGGAAGCGGCGAGCAAAGTAGAAGTAAGCGAAAACGTACGCCACCATGTTGCCAACAAACACGGCCAATACCGCGAAGCCATCGTTAAACGCTTTACCCGCTGCACCGGTAAACGTCCATGCAGAGAACTGAGTCATAAATGCTGTGGCACCAACCATCCACCAAAGCATCTTACCGCCCCCGCGGAAATAGTCGCTGGTACTATTGCTTGCCATTTTTTTGAACAGCAAGCTGATTGCCACCATCAGGGCAAAGTAGCCTGCTATTACTAAGTAATCGTATTCCATAATAGAAACCTCGAAACGCTGTTTTAATTTAGATAAATTATATTTTCAAAAAACAAAACTAACTGAGACAAAAATCAAAACAACGGTTCATTTTTTATTTTTTGCGCTCAAACGTGATGAAGATCAATAGTGAGCGTCTTGTAAATAACTGCGGATCCATACTCGTCACTGCTGCATTCCCCTAGTTAATCTTAGAACCAAAAAGAGATTGTCACTGACAAGTCGAAAAGCGTAAAAATGCGACCGTTGTA
>NZ_JAWOWP010000506.1:0-639 GCF_033340555.1 Vibrio sp. 1069 | reverse complement strand
GCGTTGCTTTGGATCGTGATGCCTCACCCCATTTTGATTGTGGCAGTGTGCTTTGCACCGTTGGCATTGCTATTCGTCCTCAATCAAACCTTTTGGCTCGTGACACTGTTCGTTATCTTCTCTTTTTTCCGCATTCACGAAGCGTTTCCTGCCATTTACAGCTTTAAAATTCCATTGCTTTTATCCCTTGGCGCGTTAGCTGCGCTAGCTTTTCATCTACTGCTAAGTCGTCAACTTACGGCATTCTGGCACCCTTCACTCAAGTGGCTGTGCATTTTCTGGGGGCTAGTTATCATCGGGATTGTGTTCGCCTCTAGCCGAGATATTGCCATCACTGTATTTAAAAATACGTATTGGAAAATCATTGTGATGACCTTGGCGATCACTTGGCTGATCACCAAACCGCAGCAGCTAGCTCAAATGTCCCGAGCGATCATCGTCGCCGGCATGTTGATTGGGTTAGTCGCGCTTAACAACGCAGCGAACGGCATTGATTTAGTCGAAGGCACTCGCGTGTCGATTGGGCGTTCCATTGGTTCAGTGCTGGGCGACCCTAACGATTTGGCACTCGTGTTGATGTTTCCTCTCGCCTTTACAGTTAGTCAATTGATGGAAAAGCGCTCGCCAACTCTGTTACGA
>NZ_JAWOWP010000505.1:0-639 GCF_033340555.1 Vibrio sp. 1069 | reverse complement strand
TATGAGAATCGTGTTGAAGAAGGCACGACTCAAAAAGGCAAAGCAATGTTCGTTTGTAGCAGCCGTGAAATCGCTTATCAGTTCTACAAAGAACTGATTGCGCTTCGTCCTGAGTGGGATGAGGTAAAAGTCTGTGAAGATGGTGCAACTTTATCGGAAAGTGATAAGAAGAAAGTTAAGCCGATGGAACGGGTCAAGATGATTATGACTCGTGACAAAGATGATGATAAAGCTTTGTGGAATAAGCTCGGTAACAAAGAGTATCGTAAAGAGCTGGATCGTCAGTTCAAAAATGGCAAATCGAACTTCAAAATCGCTATTGTCGTAGATATGTGGTTAACGGGCTTTGATGTGCCGTTCCTTGATACCATCTACATTGATAAGCCTTTGCAAAAGCATAATCTGATCCAAACCATTTCGAGAGTAAATCGTAAATTTGAAGGTAAAGAGAATGGTCTGGTTGTCGATTACATCGGCATAAAAAAACAGATGAACCTTGCTCTTTCACAATACACAGCAGGGCAAGATCAGAACCTAGAAGACATTAAACAGTCGGTCATTATTGTTAAGGATCACCTGAGTCTGTTGGATGGGCTGTTCCATAAGTTCGACTCTAAGCCTTATTTTAATGGTACGCCA
>NZ_JAWOWP010000504.1:0-639 GCF_033340555.1 Vibrio sp. 1069 | reverse complement strand
CATAGAAGGCAAAGATATCAGCACCTATACGACACCAACTGTCAGTGAACTGTTGCTCAACGAAGGCTTATATAGAGAAACATTATCTGGTAAATAAGAGGTCGGTTTTCATGGTCAGAGTAGCCGTATTTAGTGCATGTGCGCTGCTTGTGGTGACGCAAGCTAACTCCGCATGTAACTATCTTTCTGATCGCTCCGTGGTGTTTGAAGACAACACCATGCCCATCTGTGAAGAAATTTTTGATACTGTTGGTGTGCTTAGTACCGATACCTTAGATTGGTATGCTGCTGAAGCGACAGCAGAAGGTCCAACAGAAAACTACTGGGAAGAGTGGGCAATCAAATCGCAAGACATTCCGTTTCTTACTCAAAACGTAGACAAAAACTATTTTGGTCTTGGTATTTGGATGCCAGAAGAGCTACGTGAAGAAGAAAACAAAATGACCACAGAAGAGTGGCTTCGCAGCCATGGTCTCATGTTCAGCATCGGTTTTGGTAATAAAGCTGATGGTGAGCCAAGAATGCGCTTCGACTATCGTTGGCACGAGTATTACGACGCCGACTGGATGATGCAAATTGAAGTGCCATTTTAGTTCATCGTTTTTAACCAATCGTTCGATGTGTGTCGTGCTTGGGGTT
>NZ_JAWOWP010000503.1:0-639 GCF_033340555.1 Vibrio sp. 1069 | reverse complement strand
GCAATACAACATCTGGCCATTGATGCCACTGGCCTCAAGGTTTATGGCGAAGGTGAATGGAAGGTCAAGAAGCATGGTACTGATGGGAAGCGCAGAGTCTGGCGTAAGCTGCATATCGCAGTAGATACAAGCACCCACGAAATAGTCGCAGCAGAGCTGAGCTTATCTAACGTAACCGATGCCGAAGTGCTCCCTAACTTACTCAAGCAGACACGTCGCAAAATCATTGAGATATCAGGCGATGGCGCTTATGACACAAGGAATTGCCATGATGCCATACGGATCAAGCGAGCGGTTCCGCTTATCCCGCCACGAGAAGGGGCTGCCTTCTGGGAGCAAGGACACCCTCGCAATTTAGCAGTAGGTTGTCAGAAGCTCTACGGCTCCAACAAGAAGTGGAAAAAGCGGTATGGTTATCACAAGCGTTCGCTCTCTGAAACAGCCATGTATCGCGTGAAGCAGTTGCTAGGTGGGAGGTTAAGCCTGAGAAACTACAATTCTCAGGTTGGCGAAACCTACGCCATGATTAAAGCGCTGAACAAGCTTACAGGGCTTGGTATGCCTGAAACTCAGTATATTGTTTAATAATTATTCAATTTCGGACGACTTGGTTTTCTGTCCGAATTACGCAACAAAGCC
>NZ_JAWOWP010000502.1:0-640 GCF_033340555.1 Vibrio sp. 1069 | reverse complement strand
GGGCTTTGTGTGTTTAAGAGCGAATTAAAAACCGCTGTCTTCTTGATTTTTCGCCATTTGAATCGGGTCGAGCTTCAGTGTTTGAGTTGGGAACGCGATATCTGCGTTGTGCTCTTTAATGATGCCGACGACTTTCAATAACACGTCTTGTTTCACTTCGTGGTATCTCACCCAGTTCACGGTTTTCGTGAAGGTGTAGATAAAGAAGTTCAACGATGATGGGCCAAAGGTATCAAAGTTCACAATCAAGGTTTGGCGCGTATCGATGTCTTTGTGATTCTTTAACATTTCGCGCACTGCGGTGATGATTTCTGGCACTTTGTCGGCATCATCGTAACGCAAGCCCACCACTTCGTAGATTCGACGGTTTAGCATTCGGGAAGGGTTTTCAACCACGATGTTGCTAAACACGGAGTTAGGCACATAAAGTGGGCGTTTATCAAACGTGCGGATGCTGGTCATGCGCCAACCAATGCGTTCTACGGTGCCCTCGATTTGACGATCTGGAGAGCGAATCCAATCGCCTACTTTGAATGGACGATCGAAGTAAATCATCAAACCACCGAAGAAGTTCGACAGCAAATCTTTTGCAGCAAGACCTACGATTAAGCCACCCACACCACCAAACGTCAGCAGACCA
>NZ_JAWOWP010000501.1:0-640 GCF_033340555.1 Vibrio sp. 1069 | reverse complement strand
GACACTGATAATTGAGAGGTTCGATCGTGCCTATATCGAGGCTCGTAATGTCGTTCAACGAAAACATGTGATTGATGGCTGTCAGGCAACTGACTTACCACCAGGTTACAAATACGAGCGTCAGAATGGGGATGAAGGTGATGGCGTATATATGCGTGATGGTGTTTCTTTCCCACGCCTACTGTGCGTCAAAACCATAGACACGGTCATCACTAACCTAAAGCTCACCCAATGGATGCTCTTTAATCTAGCAACGCTAAACTACGATGCCCATGGTAAAAATATTAGCTTCTTCGTCACCCCTAAAGGTCTGGAACTGACCCCTTTTTATGATTTAGTAAACATAGAAGCAATCGCTCAAGAGGGAGCAAAACGCAACTCACGAAGCGGTAAGTTGTCTGCTGATGAGGGGCGTGCCGCCAGTATCCCTCAATATTTTGCAATGTCGATTGGAGATTGGGAAAGTGAGGACTTTCAAAATCCGCCGAAAGGTAACTTCAAACGCCCTATCACCAGCTATGATTTAGCTGAATTCGGCGCTCTGCTGGGTTATTCAGGCACCAAGATGGCTTCCATAATGGTAGAAACCGTTGGTGCTATAAAAAACACCCTGAAGGAAGCGATTGAACTTACCGAAGCT
>NZ_JAWOWP010000500.1:0-643 GCF_033340555.1 Vibrio sp. 1069 | reverse complement strand
CAATGAACGTGAGAAGCGCGTTGCTGAAGGCTCTGATGTGCTGTACGACCCAATTGCCCACGATGATACGCACTTAGCGAAACATGGCTTTAAGTTCAAACCACTCGATAGCCATACTTACATGCAGCTAGATAAGCACACTGGCAATATTAAGCAGAAAGAAGGCCGAGATCGCCCTGACTTCGGTGAGCTGGATAACACTGGTTTAACCAACAAAACGGGCAACTTACAGAACCACCAAACCAGTGTTATAACAGAGGGTTTTGAGAATGTCAGCGACCATAAGCCAGTGCAGTCTACGTTCGAAGTCAGAAGCTTTTCTCAAAAGTTGATTGAAACCGCTTTTACTCAAAATGCCAATGACTTTAAAAATGATGCCGCCTATCTGAAGCCAGGCACGAACCCAGCTAACGCAACGTTTGATGATGTGACCTCTGCTAACCAAGCACGTCTGGGTTTAGAAAACTTAAACCCGAATGAACAAGCATTCGTGAAAGAGAATTTTGCGAGCTTTATTATCGGTAAAGACGCGATCTTCAGCCAGCTAACTAGCGGCTTTATGGAGGAGATGGGCCAACTTCATGCCTCTGATCTTGCTAAGAACCCAACTCATCTACAAGCACAGCAAATTGCGTTGAGCGAA
>NZ_JAWOWP010000499.1:0-643 GCF_033340555.1 Vibrio sp. 1069 | reverse complement strand
TAAGAAACTAAAAGAAGCACTGAATTTGAAAGACGCACTGATCT
The DNA here is from genome assembly GCF_033340555.1 of Vibrio sp. 1069. Taxonomy (NCBI): domain Bacteria; kingdom Pseudomonadati; phylum Pseudomonadota; class Gammaproteobacteria; order Vibrionales; family Vibrionaceae; genus Vibrio; species Vibrio sp. 1069. Next base: position 599 of record NZ_JAWOWP010000499.1, on the reverse strand, counting down.
TCGAGTGCACAGAGATGGACTTGTCCGTGTTCAAATCAAATGACGGCAAATCACAGCTCAAAGTCACGTATTCGGGGGAACCATACCAAGGCGAAGGTCATGCGTTAGTTCATGAGTTTTGGTCATTAAACACCAAGAAACAGAAGCAAACTTTTAAAGACCAGTTTGTGCGCCCTCACCTTGCAGATAAACATCGCCCGTTTGAAGAAGCATCGCCTACAAGAGTCGTCGCTAATCAACACCGTTTCCGTTTACCGCAGTTTGTCATTGCCAGAAAGTCTGGGCGCTTTTGGAAGTTGCGCGACAAGATTTTTGAAGATGAACTTAAATAACGCTCGATTCGCACCAGTGATTTTGCCAAGAGCAAAGTGAATGTGACTGAACCGACAGTTCACACGATGATTCACTTTCTGTTCATGTACAGCTAGATATAATTTTGCCAACTCTTCAGAAAAGGTTTTGCTATGTATAAACCAGTGACTTCTCAAAATCTTGCGTTGTTTTTCAGCCTCGCCCCGATGCTGCTTTCTGCACCAAGCTTCGCGCAGCAAAATGATATTTACACCACGCAAAATGGCCACGCCATCGTGCAAGATGTC
>NZ_JAWOWP010000498.1:0-644 GCF_033340555.1 Vibrio sp. 1069 | reverse complement strand
CGGAATGAGGTGTCGCGAAACAGGAAAATGCACTTGCAGATCGCGAGCGGACAATAACACTTCTTTCTGATTCATAACGTCTCCTTAAGCCGACTGGTGGATGAGTGAAATGCTGCTTTGGGCTTTGACATGGCAGGCGATGGATTGACGACCATTGAGCGGCATAAACTTCGGCGTTTCGGCTTGGCAGCGAGCGAGTCGGTAATCACAGCGATCTCTAAACGGGCAGCCTTGGTGGTTAATCAAGGAGCTCGGTGGATTGCCAGGGATGGTTGGCAAACGAGGCATGTCTTCGGTGATCGAAGGAATTGCTCTCAGTAAGCCTTGGGTATAAGGGTGTGCGGGCTGAGCAAAGAGGGTGTCCGTACCCGCTTGTTCCATTTTTTGTCCGCCGTACATCACCAACACGCGGTCACACATTTCGGCGACAACGCCCATGTCGTGCGTGATCAGCAATATCGCGGTATTAAACTCTTTTTGTAACTCACGTAACAGAGTCAAAATTTGGGCTTGTACGGTCACGTCCAACGCGGTGGTTGGCTCATCGGCAATAAGCAGTTCCGGTTTACACAACAACGCCATGGCAATCATCACACGTTGGCGCATACCGCCAGAAAGCTCGTGTGGATATTGGTTCATGCGTG
>NZ_JAWOWP010000497.1:0-644 GCF_033340555.1 Vibrio sp. 1069 | reverse complement strand
TTATGATTCAAGACATCAACATTTTGAGAGATCTGTCCCTTGCCGAAAAACTGTCTCGTGTCGCTCGTTTATGGAAGATGGTTGCCGACCGTGAGCTCGAACCGCTAAACCTAACTTACCCGCGCTGGACGGCGCTTTGGAAGCTGTATCGAATGGGCGACAACATCAGTCAAAAGCAACTTTCTGAAGCGCTTGAGATTGAGCTTGCCTCGTTGATGCGCACGCTAAAACTGCTCGAAGAGCAATCGCTCATTACGCGACGTTGTTGTGAGCATGACAAGCGAGCACGAATTGTCAGCTTAACGGACGAAGGCAAAGAGCTGTTGATACAAATGGAAGAACGCATCTTGCAGGTTCGTCGAAAACTGCTCTCAGAAATCAATGATCAAGAGCTAAAGAAATTGGGCTTGATCCTAGAACAAATTGCTCACAATGCGCTCGATTCACTTGGCGAATAAAGTCAGAAATCCTAATAAAAAAGAGAAGTAAACGCCTATGACTCCAGACCAAAAGTTCGCGCGTTGGATCAAATATTCTTGCGTCGCGTTTGTCCTTGTCTTCGCCTATTTTCTTGTTGCAGATTTAGCAATGCCGTTAACTCCTCAGGCGATGGCTACCCGAGTGGTAACCAAGGTCGCCCCCTG
>NZ_JAWOWP010000496.1:0-644 GCF_033340555.1 Vibrio sp. 1069 | reverse complement strand
GTCTCTGATCAGAAAACCATCACCACTGAAGAGGGATTAGAAATTGGTGTGGATGCTTGGATTGGCGATCAGCCGGAACTCGACGTGCTGGTTTTAACATCCAGCTACGACATGGATGCGCTAATCGAAAACAAGGATCTCATTCACTTTATTCAAACCACATCAAAGGCGGCAGATTGGATGGCAAGTAATTGCTCTGGTGCGTATCTATTGGCCGAGGCTGGCCTTTTAAACGGTAAGAAAGCGACAACGTGGGCTGGAGGCGAAAACGGATTACAAAAAGACTATCCAGCAGTTGATGTACAGTTCAACCAGAATTTTGTGGTTGATGATGGAGTCCTCACCTCAAACGGCAGCCTAGTCAGCTATCAGGCCGCCCTCAAATTACTGCATCTCATGACTTCGGAATCTAAAGCTCAAGAAGTCGCAGACGCCCTTCAATACTCACGTTTTTCTACCCAGCCATTTTAAGCGGGCAAGGACGAAACCACAGGTAACCTTCGGTGTTTCAGAGGTTACCTTGCAGCCCACTTCTACACTTCAGGTCTTAATGTTATGGAAAAACAAAAACGTTACGAAACACTGACGAAAGAGCGATACCAAGATATCTATCGTCTCGCATATTGGCTGTGCAAAGATCAACA
>NZ_JAWOWP010000495.1:0-644 GCF_033340555.1 Vibrio sp. 1069 | reverse complement strand
TTATTGATGATTGTGGCAGGTATTGCAGGGTTAAAAATCTCTGCTTAACGCCGGGTTAAACATAAAAGAAAAGCCAGAGTCGACTCTGGCTTTGTTGCATTTAAATATCTTGCCCGTTTGGGATGGGGCGTTAAGCACTGCGCTTAATAAAAGGCAACCGTAAATGATGGCCGAACACATTGATCAATGCGCCCGCTACAATTAACGCGCCGCCAATGTATGTCCATAGTGATGGAAGTTCGCCAAAGAACACAATTCCTAACAGTACCGAAAAGACTATCTGCACGTAAGAGTAGGCTGATGCTTTACCTGCTTGTTGAGGTTGCATCGCCTTAGGCAGCCCAAGTTGACCAATTTGAGGGAACACGCCGACCAATACCAACATACACGTCAGGTAAAGATCTGGCATGACAAAGTTATCCCCCATAAACAGGATCGACGTTGGTAGCGCCACACGCGGGAAGTAGAAAATGATCACCGAGCTGTCTGCGGTTTGGCTGAGCTTTCTTACAATGACATAAGCGATAGAGCTACCAAAAGCACCTAAAATAGCAATCATCACACTGAACATTGGAAGTGTTTGTGCAGATTCTACGCCGGTTTCTGGCCGAACCATGACGTAGACGCCGAGCAAATATAGCGCA
>NZ_JAWOWP010000494.1:0-644 GCF_033340555.1 Vibrio sp. 1069 | reverse complement strand
GATTCTGTTCAGTACTTCCAGTGGCGAAAAAGCCGCGGCTCTGTAGAGAAGTTCCATGGTGCGGTGATCGACCACGTTGGTCATGCAAATACTCGCACTGGTCGAGAAGTGACAGCCGTTGGTGAGTATCTTAAACAAATTAATGATGTGGCGGGAACGAACACGCAGGCCGAAGTGGCGATCATTTTTGATTGGGAAAACCGTTGGGCAATGGATGATGCTTCAGGTCCTCGCAATGAAGGCATGCACTACGAGCAAACCGTGTGTGACCATTATCGAGGTTTTTGGCAGCAAGGTATTAGCTGCGACATTATAGAGCAGCTATGTGATTTTACTCCTTACAAGATCATTGTTGCACCTATGCTGTACTTAATAAAACCTGGCGTAGCAGAACGTCTGGAAGCATTTGTGGAGCAGGGTGGGACGTTAGTCGCGACTTATTGGAGTGGCATCGTTGATCAGAATGACCTGTGCTTCTTGGGAGGTTTCCCTGGTGGAGAAGGCAGCCCATTGCGCCGCACGTTGGGTATTTGGACTGAAGAGATTGACTCACTCTATGACCATGAACGCGTATTGTTTGAAATGGAAACGCACTCTGGTTTTGGCTTCAGTGGTGAATTTAAGGCCAAGCACTTAATGGAACA
>NZ_JAWOWP010000493.1:0-645 GCF_033340555.1 Vibrio sp. 1069 | reverse complement strand
TCGCTGTTGTCGTGCTACAAATGAAGGTTGGATTATTCTTTTATTCTGTTGAAATGACAAGAAATTCAATAGGACAAAACGAGACTGGTTGAATAATCTTAAAGAATCCTGTTCTGTTTATGGTTTACAGTGATGCAACTAACAGAATGCCGGGACTTTTTGGCACTGCATGAATATATATGCGAGAATATGCAAAATTGCTGACACGTACTAAGAGAATCATAATGACTATGCGCAATTCAGAGAAACAAGATAACCTAGTCCGCGCCTTTAAAGCCCTGCTAAAAGAAGAGAGCTTTGGCTCACAGGGTGAAATTGTTGACGCACTCAAGCAGCAAGGCTTTGAAAGCATTAACAAATCAAAAGTTTCACGTATGCTGACCAAGGTTGGTGCTGTTCGTACTCGTAACGCAAAAATGGAAATGGTGTACTGCCTACCGGCCGAGCTGGGCGTACCAACAGTAAGCAGCTCTCTACGTGAACTGGTTTTAGACATCGATCACAATGCGGCATTGGTTGTCATTCACACAGGTCCCGGCGCAGCACAGCTTATTGCTCGCCTACTCGACTCGTTAGGTAAATCCGAGGGTATTCTTGGCGTAGTAGCGGGTGACGATACCATTTTTATTACCCCTACAATGCCAG
>NZ_JAWOWP010000492.1:0-645 GCF_033340555.1 Vibrio sp. 1069 | reverse complement strand
ACTATGAATATGTGAACGCGTTTGGCTCTGCCAATCAAATGACCATGTCTGATATGTTTGTTGGTGAGCAGCTGTCACCAAAAGAGCAGTTTGCGATCGATCTGTTTGACGGATACTTAAAAAGTGCTGCGTCGCCAGAAACTTTGAAAGCGTACTTAGGTACAGGCGATGAGATCAACCCAGTGCTTTACACGCTCGGTATGGTGCCAGTTTACAAACTGCCAATCGAGAATCCAGAGGCGCTTTGGAAAACGTTGGATCACGAAGAGCAAATGAGCGGCGTGACACACGAAAAAGTGAAGCTGGGTACGGTGGAGTACCGTCGTTATGAAATGACGGATGCAGTAGATCCGCAGGATGGCATTGGCTTAGTTGTGGCGGTTATCGACAACGTGCTAACCGTGACGGTGGATATCGCGGAGTTGGGTGATCTTAACCCGTTGAAAATGGCGCTGGGTCTTGAGTCTCCAACCCAATCATTAGCGGATAGCGGTCGTGCTGAAGCCATCCAAACTCAGTATGGTAAAAACAACAACTCTTTTGGCTATATCGACCATCGTGAAATCATCAAAGGTTTAACCACTGTTGATGGCAACATGTTTGCTCGTCAATTAACTCGACTTAATGTCGATCCAAACATTACGG
>NZ_JAWOWP010000491.1:0-645 GCF_033340555.1 Vibrio sp. 1069 | reverse complement strand
CATGATCATTCGCTCAAATGAGTTAGAGCAAGAAAAACATATGGAAGAGGCTTTCGTTAAACAAAATGACTTCATCCAAAATCAACTCATGTCTTGGTTGCCAAAATTTGCTGAAAAATGTAAGCAATTTGATGAATTTGGCTTCTACTTAAGCGTTGCGCAACTATTAATTGCATTTTGTAAACTGGACAGCGCTTACCTTCTTGGTGAATAATCACCGCCTATTTTTAGGGAGCCTGCCTGTCGGGCTCCCTATTTTATTCGCTTGCTTTTAATCTGGCTCAAAGACGTTCGTTCATTTAGCAGTCAAAATGTGACTTCAAATACACAAAACTCTTGCTGAAAATATTGCCAGTCAGCCCACATAGGGCTAAAATGTGAGCGCAAACGATTAAATATGATTTATATGTAAACCGCTGAAATATAGCGGTTTTTGTTTTTTATTAATAGGTTGATAACCACTTCCTCATATTTAGTAGGAAGCCGAGTACCTTCAACCAAGTTGCTACAAATCTTTTTATACCGATTTCGGTACAACCGCTGCCTACTAGAATAGACACTACTGTTGTTGTGGTGTTTAGTTTGCGCAAAAAACTAAGCGTATGGTTGTATTCACTACGGTATTAAGTAGCTCGATACAGGACA
>NZ_JAWOWP010000490.1:0-647 GCF_033340555.1 Vibrio sp. 1069 | reverse complement strand
AGCTCGGTCTTTCGCGCCAATCGCTTTCCCCACCATCGCTTCCATCGCGTAGGCAAAACCATCCATGCCGTAGGAAATCATCATCAAGAAGCTCATCAACACAGCGTTTGCCGCGACAACATCATCACCAAAGCTCGCGCCCTGAAACGTCATAAAGCTAAACGCAGCTTGCAAACATAATGAACGAAGAAAGATATCGCGATTGAGTTTCACAAATCGCCCTAGCCCATGCTGAGTGTCAGCAAGTAATTGCTTGGGTGACGGCAACTGACGTGCTTGCCATGTCTTCCACACGCAGACCAAACCAAACGCCATGCCTGAGTAATCAGCAATCACGGATGCAAGCGCAGCACCTTCAACTTTCCAACCTAAGCCCATCACAAATAACAAATCGAGAGCGATGTTGGTGACATTGGTGATGATCACCATCCACATAGGCGCTTTGGAGTTTTGCGTGCCGAGCAACCAGCCCAACAACACAAAATTCATCAGTGCCGCCGGCGCACTCCACACTCGGATAGAGAAATATTGCATGCCGTAGTGCTTCACTTCGGCACTGGCATCACTCCAGCCAAAAATCAGATCAGCAAGTGAGTTATGGGCTATGAGGAACACCAAAGCAAACAGCAAAGCCATGATTGAGCCCT
>NZ_JAWOWP010000489.1:0-648 GCF_033340555.1 Vibrio sp. 1069 | reverse complement strand
ATAGGAATACGAGTACCGCCTTTACCACCGATGTTCGTTTTGCCGTAAATTTCCGAAGAGCGTTTTACTTCTGGCATCATTGACGCCGGAATGCCCATCTCATCCAACAGCTTTTGGTCCCAACATAGGTCGTTGATGTTAAATAGCATGGTACGTGATGCGTTGGTGTAGTCAGTAACGTGAACGCGGCCTTGAGTCATCTTCCATACTAACCACGTATCGACGGTACCAAACAGCAGTTTGCCTGCTTCTGCATCTTCGCGTGCGCCTTCTACGTTATCCAGAATCCACTTAACTTTAGTGCCAGAGAAGTAAGGGTCAAGCACCAAGCCAGTGTTGTCGCGAACGTAATCTTCTAAGCCGCGGCTTTTTAGGTCTTCACAAATGTCTGCGGTGCGACGACATTGCCATACGATTGCGTTGTAGACGGGTTTGCCTGTTTCTTTGTTCCAGACGATGGTGGTTTCACGTTGGTTCGTAATACCAATGGCAGCTAATTGGTCGCTTCGGATGCCTGACTTAGCCAAAGCTTCAACTAATGTAGAGCTTTGTGTTGCCCAGATTTCCATTGGATCGTGCTCAACCCAACCTGCTTGTGGATAAATCTGAGTAAACTCTCGCTGAGCGACGCTTACGATATTGGCGTCG
>NZ_JAWOWP010000488.1:0-649 GCF_033340555.1 Vibrio sp. 1069 | reverse complement strand
CATCGTGCTTTGCGCGACAGGTTGTAACGTACGGCTATGCAAGACCGGAGCTGCAAGGCGGGCCAGTTCACTCGCTTCGTCTAAGCGCAGTAAAGGCAACAGACATGCGTCCGACACTAAACGAGGATCCGCACTGTAAACACCAGCAACATCACTCCAAATGGTTACGGTTGTCACTTCCGCCAAAGCACCGATTACGGTTGCGGAATAATCAGAGCCATTCCGCCCCAACAGCACGGTTTCTCCTGCCTCATTTTGCGCCATAAATCCGGTGATGATGACGCGTTTGTGGCTGTGTTGCGCCAACGCCTCCTTAATCAGGGGATAAGAACGCGCACGGTCAACTTCCGGTTGAGTACCAGCTTCTGCACGTAAAAATGCACGTGCATCTTGTGCGACCGCAGGAACATTTTGTTGTGAAATCAAGGCAGCCAATAAACGTGAAGACTACACTTCACCTTGACCCAACACTGCCGCTTTTTGCGCAGCCGTCAGGGGCGCAGTCAGCTCGGCTAAGGTACTGAACTCATCGTGCAAAGAAGCGAGCAATTGCGTCTGCACCTCGCCTTCTAATAAAGATTCAATTAGCTCCGACTGGAATTGTCTTAAGCCTTGCAGTGCTTCATGCGCAATACGGCCATCTTTGTCT
>NZ_JAWOWP010000487.1:0-649 GCF_033340555.1 Vibrio sp. 1069 | reverse complement strand
TCACGGTTACCGATGTCAGAGTCCAAATCTAGGAAGTAATCAATGTCACTGACTTGTGAGTAATCAACTTTAACAATCCACTGTTTATTGATAATACCATCGTGCTTAACTTGGTAACCCCAGCGAGAATCATCTTGATATTTTTTATCGCTGTTGAGGTATTCGCCTTTCAGTTTACCTTCACCCCAGCCATCGGTTAGGTAACGGAAATCGGTGTCGAGTTTGGTGCCACGTTGCTGCATGTAGAGTGCAGTGAGTGTCATGTCGTATTGAGGCGCGATGTTCCAGTAAAATGGCACTTCCACTTCCATACCGTCACTAGAACCGTAAGAAAGAGAAGGGAATAGGAAACCGGTTTTACGCGTGTTGCCAATAGGCATGGTCATGTATGGCACGTAAAACACGGGCACATCCATGATCTCAAAACGAGGGTGGTGCAGCGTGGCGGTCTCTTCGTCTTGGTCTACGTCAATGCCAGACGCAACCAAGCGCCATGAATTATCGCCTTCAGGACATGATGTGATTGAGCCATCTTCTAGTTCATAGACCGACTGACCTGTGCGCGCAATGTAAGCGGCAGTACCACGCCCTTGTTGGCAAAGAAATTGGTATTCGGTGTTTTCAGGCGAGAAGGTATCTTAGTTGTGTA
>NZ_JAWOWP010000486.1:0-649 GCF_033340555.1 Vibrio sp. 1069 | reverse complement strand
TCATTGTGTGGATGATCCATCGATGGCAAGCCAGCAGGATAGTTCTCATTCAGCGCATGCTGGCGCGCGGTGTACAGCATGTACTCAGATTCAAACTTACCGTAACCGTAGCCAGTGAACGGTTTCTCGATCACCATATCCAAGGTTTGAGGGAAAGTGTACGCTCGAGGCGATTTCATATTCACTTTCTCTGTCGCCAGTCCACTTCCATCCGGGAATGCAATGCTCATTACAACGAACGAGAGCACCAAGCCCGTAACCAAAGCCGCGATCCAGCGAATAAAGCGGCCTTTGGTTGCAAAGCGATACATATACGGAATCACTAACAACAAACCGATGATGGTCGCTAGCCATCCTGTGCGCGAAGCTAACGCGACAATCAACGGCAAGGTAACAACAGGTACGGCATACAAAAGGTAAACGTCGCTTAGCTTACGTGAATACTTATAGGGTTGACGAGCTAGAAGGTAACTGGCAATGACTAATCCAGTAGCGAGAAAGCTAGCCATCACATTCGGTTGCTGAAAGATCCCGTACGGACGGTTAGCAATCGTGTCGTAGCCGAAAGGATTCCCTGGTTTTAGAAAAAGATATTGCGTCAGACCAAATAGAGCTTCAATCACGACAGCCAGTACGATGAACCAAAGTA
>NZ_JAWOWP010000485.1:0-649 GCF_033340555.1 Vibrio sp. 1069 | reverse complement strand
AACCGTGCGCCATTTTTGCGGTTTTTTCGGTGAGTCGAAAGTCGTGATAATGAAATTCGAAGTCGCGATTGTTCTTAATTTTATTAAAAGAGGCTTCGTCGTAGGATTTTGCACTAAAAAAAGCAATGTTAATCATAGTTCCCTCCCAAAAAGTATGGGTTTTATAAATAAATCTACTTATAAAGTAATGCAACTTAGGCCTAATGAATAGTGAAATCTTTGCTTAAATCTCAGTAATATCAAGATGCGATTAGCACCGTCTTTTTTACGTCTCAACGTTATAATCAGATTGCTTTGTGAGCATCATCTGACTAGCATAGCTTCTCTTTTATTTCCTTCTGACTCTTGGTTTGGGCGTTCTGGCAATGTCGATAAAATGGTGTGCTTTAATTCTGTGTGGATTGGTTACGTTCAGTACGCACGCGGCTGTCGATCTGGTTAAAGTTGATAAATCGAAACGCAGAATGTACTTGATAGAAGATGGCATCATACTAAAAGAATATCGTATTGCATTGGGTGCCAGTCCTAAAGGCCATAAGCAAGAAGAAGGCGACAACCGAACGCCAGAAGGCAGTTATACGCTCGATTACGTGATTGAGGATTCTGCGTTTTATCGCTCGGTGCACATTAGCTATCCCGATGCTATTGA
>NZ_JAWOWP010000484.1:0-650 GCF_033340555.1 Vibrio sp. 1069 | reverse complement strand
TTTTCAACAAGCCAACGTTGTTTACCCGCATCATCAAGCAGCAACGCCAAATCGACGGATTTATCTGTATTGGCTTCAACTTGCCAAGTAAACGTCACTTCCCACTGATTTTCGCTGTGAGTGCGAGTTTCCAAGTCCCCACCATCTATCATCCACTCGGTAGTACCCTGCTTTATAATCAGAGCCTCAGCAGTCAAATTCGCAGGCAGCTGTTTGTCGCCTTCCAGATACAAAGCACCTTGAATACTCAACTCTTGAACGTCTTGCACAGGTTCTTCCTCAATCGCAGGCATTAAGTTCACCCAAAGATTGCTCTTTAGTTCAACATTCACCTGATTCATCGTAATTTGGCTGCCTTGTTGCCAGTTCACTTGAGGAACAGAACTACAACCTACGAGCGATGCAATAAGTAAGGCTACGGGTGCAAGTTTCTTCATGTTATTTCCTTTGATCTAACCAACTTTTGAGTACCTGAATATCGTTTTGGTATTCGTTCTTTATCTCTTCGACCCAGTCAGAAATATTTTCCCACCATGCCGGCATATCCGGGGATTGCGCTTTTTGAGCAACGCTTTGGATACGTTTAAGACCAATAGATCCTGCCGCACCTTTGATTTTATGCGCTTCAGAAACAATCCCATCTTGATCTT
>NZ_JAWOWP010000483.1:0-650 GCF_033340555.1 Vibrio sp. 1069 | reverse complement strand
ATTTTACGCGCTATGGGCGCACGCCCGCGCCACGTTTTTTCTCTGCTCATTAGTGAAGCGAGTTTACTCACAGCAGCAGGTATCGTCACTGGCGTTTTGGGACTGTATGCGATACTCGCCCTACTTCAGCCCCTAATTCAACAACACTACGGTATAAATCTCACGTTAAGCACGCTTTCTGCGTACGAATGGATGCTGCTTAGCTTTGTACAATGCGCCGGTATTGTGATTGGTTTTATTCCAGCATTCCGCGCCTACAGACAGTCACTCAGTGACGGAATGACCATAAGGATCTAACGATGTGGAAAAAAGTTTTAGCCAGTTGCTTACTCGCGATTGCATTTACGACGCCGGTCATGGCGAGTGATGAGCCATTAACGCTCGACTGGATCGATCTGGTTCCTGAAGCGGAACGTAAGCTGTTCGACAGCGTGGGGATGCCCGCATCTGATCACAGTGGTGGCGCGGCGCAGCAATCAAAAATCGGTAACGTCAGACCAGAACTCAATGGCAGTCAGGTCAAAATCCCTGGCTTCGTGATTCCTCTTGAGGGAGATGCCAACACGGTGACGGAATTTTTGTTGGTGCCGTATTTTGGGGCGTGTATCCACGTACCACCACCACCACCAAACCAAATCATTTACGTGAAA
>NZ_JAWOWP010000482.1:0-650 GCF_033340555.1 Vibrio sp. 1069 | reverse complement strand
GCTCTATAGCTATCTTTCTGTTGATGACCGAGTGACGAAAGTACTAATCGATGGCCATACCGACAATGTTGGACCAAGGCTTACCAACCTTTCGGTATCGCGTTTACGTGCTCAACAAGTGGCCGATGCACTGATTGCTCACGGTGTAAACCCAAATATTATCGAAGTCAGATCTCATGGTGACCGATATCCGGTCGCAAATAACAATACAGCAGCTGGTCAGGCAAAGAATCGACGTGTGACGTTACGCCTAGTCAGAGACAACGAACGCACCATAGAAAAAAACACCATGTACGTACAACAACAGACTCAACAAAAGAAGGTTAAGGTTCAATGATGACGAAAACGAATATTTTGTTGGTTGAGCCGAACGAACACCTTGCTCAACCTGTACTGGATGTGCTGAAGAATGCCGGTTACACCGCAAAGCACACACGTACAGGGCGAAGCGCACTATTAGAAGAGCGCGCAAGCATCACGTTAGTGAGCTCTACGCTACCGGATATGTGCGTACGTGAGTTTGTTGCGTGTCACCAGAAGCAGCGTAATGCTGGCGTTGTGATTGCGATTGTGGATCAAGAACAAGGCATTTTGGCGGCAGAGACTATGAAGTCGGGCGCGACCGATTACTTGTTGCGTCCGTTTGAAGC
>NZ_JAWOWP010000481.1:0-651 GCF_033340555.1 Vibrio sp. 1069 | reverse complement strand
CCCTATATAAAGTCGAATGCAAAGATAGTGTGTGGTGTAAGCTCAAAGAGCCGAGCAGTCTGCAAACGTTCAATTTTGACTTGAATAACGACGAAGTCGTGCCAGTAAAAACCATGCCAAGCACGAGCGAATAAACGTTGGCACTTGGCGAGTATTAGGTGGGCGTGTAGATTCATAGCTGCTAAGGCAATCATCCGTTGTCATGGACGAAAATACCTTCAATTTCGCTACACACCCCTTTGTTGTTCGTTTCTACTGTTATTTTTGTACAGCTTTGAACCTCGGATTTGTCTTACAAATAACGTACAAGCGCCCTCTTCTTTTCACTATCTGACAGTCAGGATGACGGCTCTTCGCGCTTTTAAGTGATTTCACAACTTTCATGACTTATTCCTTCTCACTAGTAAATTGACCAAAACGACGGTTGAAGTTAGCAATACGCCCTTCCGCTTGAACCACTCGTTGCTTACCTGTGTAAAACGGATGAGAAGACGACGACACATCCAATGTGAAGTACGGGTATGTTTTTCCGTCTTTCCACTCAATGGTGCGATCGGTTTTCAATGTTGAGACGACAACAAAGTATTCATCCACACTTGTGTCATGAAACACCACTGGACGATAGGCAGGGTGGATTCCTGGTTTCATTTC
>NZ_JAWOWP010000480.1:0-651 GCF_033340555.1 Vibrio sp. 1069 | reverse complement strand
AACAACGATTTACGCCTCAAGCGGTCAGCTTTGTTTATTCATGACGACGTGGTGCCCGCTGGCGCATCCAGAAAAGGCACAAACCCGATTGCTTTTAATGAATCTAAGGTGTTTGAATACCAAGCGCTCGCTGAAGCTAGCGATTTATTTGTCGAGCAAAAGTTGATTTCTTATATCATCTATTCTGTGCCTATTATCGCGATGATTTATCTTTGCCTATACGCGTTAAACAAGTTTGTCGATCCGCAAAGAAACCTTCTTGCAGAACTAAAAAAAGCCCTGAAAAAAAACGAATTAACCTTGTATTACCAGCCTCAAATTGATGTTGAAAGCGGACGCGTGTTTGGTTACGAAGCGCTGATACGCTGGGAGCATCAACAAAAAGGTTTTATTGCTCCAGATGAATTTGTTCCTGCGGCAGAACAGAACGGGTTAGTATCGTTGCTGACTGACTACGTTTTAGAAAAAGCTGCGGACGATTTCTCCAAACTGACGTTTACTCATCCGGTGCATCTTGGTGTCAATGTGCCTCCTGGTTACCTTGTCGGTTCTCATGTAATAAGAAAACTGCAACTCATCCACAGAAAGCTAAGTGAGAACAATGTGTCGCTCGGCATCGAAATTACGGAGCGTCAGTTGATCAATGGGGAA
>NZ_JAWOWP010000479.1:0-652 GCF_033340555.1 Vibrio sp. 1069 | reverse complement strand
GTGTTGTTTGAAGGGTTTATGTCGCCTTACACACCAAACTTCCAAGTATTGAAAGAGAGCTTACCGTCTATCGCTCCGTTACGACATGCGACGATTAGCTATTGCCAGTATTCATCGAGATACCAAAAATACCTAAATGGAGAAAATCCAAACACATTCAATCCTGCGTTTTCCAATGGCTCCATCATGGACATCGGTTATTACTGCGTGGGTTCGGCGATTGAGTTGTTTGGTGAGCCGAACTCTGTTCAAGCCAGTGCGCATGTGCTTCCATCAGGCGTTGACGGATGCGGCAGCGTAACGCTGGCGTATGATGGCTTTAACGTAAATCTTCTGCACTCGAAAGTCAGTGATTCTCTTATCCCAAGCGAGTTTCAAGGTGAGCAAGGCAGTGTGTTGGTCGATATGATCGCCACAGGCCGTGGTGTAGAGCGTATTCTTCGTGGTGAAGAAAAAGAGAACCTAACTTTGCCTCAAACCGAGAATCATATGTTCTACGAAGCAGAAGCATTTGCGAAGCAGTTAAAGCTTGGTGTGATTGATGAACAAATGAAACAACGTTCGTTGACCGTTGCAAAAGTACTGACTGAAGTACGCAAACAGACTGGCGTAGTATTCCCTGCTGACCAGTAAACTTGTGCATGGTATAGCC
>NZ_JAWOWP010000478.1:0-652 GCF_033340555.1 Vibrio sp. 1069 | reverse complement strand
GTCAACGACCAAATCGTTGGGATTTCGTATTCTGTTCCGACCAAAAGCATCTTCACACCGATAAACATCATGATCACAGAGAGCGCAGGTTTTAAGTAGACAAACTTGTCCAGCATCGCTTGCAGCACGAAGTACAGCGAGCGTAAGCCTAACAACGCGAATACGTTAGCCGCTAACACCAAGAATGGCTCGCGAGTGACCGCAAAAATAGCCGGAATTGAATCGAGTGCAAACATCACATCCATCACGGCGATCACGCCTACTACAATTAACATTGGCGTCGCAACCCACTTCCCTGCTTGCTTCAAGAACATATGATTACCTTGATAATCATCCGTCACTGGCAGCAATTTACGAATCACTTGCTCTGGGTATGGGTTCACTTCTTCCTCTTCACCTTTGTCGCGAGCAAGCTTAATGCCTGTCCAGATTAGGAACGCCGCAAATAGGTAGAGTACCCAATGGTATTGGGCGAGTAGCTGCGCACCGACAGCAATCATAATTGCTCGCAGAACCAACGCGCCAATCACACCCCATAGTAACGCACGCGGACGAAGATGCTCTGGCACTTTGTATTGGGCAAATATGATGGCGAAGACAAATAAGTTATCAACGCTTAATGATTTTTCGAGCAAGTAACCAGTTAGGAATG
>NZ_JAWOWP010000477.1:0-652 GCF_033340555.1 Vibrio sp. 1069 | reverse complement strand
TGGTTTGTGAGGCGATGCTGTCGATCACTTTGACGATTTCAGTGACTTGCTGAGAGGTTTTAAATAGCTCTTGAACTTTATCGTCACAAGCGGTGACGGCACTCAGTACTTCTTCAATCATGGTGCGAAACTCATTCAGAGAATGTTCTGCGCCGCAGACGTTTGATGTGGCTTCTTCGCTGGCATTTCTCGCGATAAAAGAAGAGTCGGCTATCGCTTGAGAGATGTTTAAATCCCTTTGAACTTTATCAGTGATGTCAGATGCAAATTTGACGACTTTGATGACGTTGCCCAACGGATCGTAGATGGGGTTGTAAGTGGCTTCAATGTACACTTTGTCACCTGAGGCTGAACGCCTTAAAAATTGTCCGGACTTAAACTGGCCGGCGGCGAGATCTTTCCAAAAGCCGGGATTTTCTTGGTAAAAATCGTTAAAGCAAAATAGTTTGTGATGTTTTCCTTGAACATCGCTCAACTCGTATCCCAAGGTTTTTAAGAAGTTTTGGTTGGCGGTCAGAATGTATCCTTCACGGTCGAACTCAATCGTGGCTAGAGACAGATCTAACGCATTCAAAATGGCTTCTTTTTGCTCTGATTCTAGCCTCTGTTGTGTCACGTCTGACGCGATCTTGACTACTTTTTCAATTTGTCC
>NZ_JAWOWP010000476.1:0-652 GCF_033340555.1 Vibrio sp. 1069 | reverse complement strand
AACTTAGGTCGAAGGCTGTTCTACCGTGTCTGTTGCGGTAGTTTCAGTCGTTGGTGCTTGACCTGTTTTACGTTTGTATTTCTCTTCCCAGTAATCTGCCCCTTTGATACCTAGCGCAACTGGGTTGAACGTAAACTCTGTGACACCTTGCTTCTGTTGTTCTTCGTAGTCGGTCAGCGCTTTCAGAGCAGGCTTCGACATAAAGAAGATGATCAAGATACCCACAATGTTCAGCCAAGCCATCAAACCTACGCCAACATCACCCATCGCCCATGCTAGGTTTGCGGTTTTTACTGTACCGTAAAACACGGCTGAGATAAGTACCAGTTTTAAGATAAACATCAGACCGTTCACTTTAAAGGTACGGCGAATGTAGGCAATGTTTGTTTCTGCAATGTAGTAGTAAGCCAAGATAGTGGTGAATGCGAAGAAGAACAGTGCAACAGCGATGAACGGTTTACCAACTCCAGGTAGAGCACTTTCAATCGCCATTTGCGTGAATACTGGACCATTCGCACCAATGTCAGCGGGTAGGTTTTGCACAAGGAATGCACCTTCAACCGCACCGTGTACGTTGTACGCCCCTGTGATAAGAATCATAAACGCAGTTGCCGAACATACTAGTAGTGTATCGATGTAGATTGAGAATGAT
>NZ_JAWOWP010000475.1:0-652 GCF_033340555.1 Vibrio sp. 1069 | reverse complement strand
CATGTGGTGCAGAATCATCAATTTTCTTCATCACACGTACAATCTTGCGTAGCTCTTCCATTAGGTTGGCTTTGTTTTGTAGACGACCCGCCGTATCGGCGATAACCACATCGACGCCACGCGCTTTTGCCGCTTCAATCGCATCGTAGATAACCGATGCGCTGTCTGCGCCAGTATGCTGCGCGATCACAGGAACATTGTTACGCTCGCCCCACACTTGCAGCTGCTCAACCGCGGCCGCTCGGAAAGTATCGCCAGCCGCTAACATCACTTTCTTGCCTTGGCTTTGGAACTGCTTCGCAAGTTTACCGATGGTGGTGGTTTTACCCACACCATTCACACCAACCATCAAGATGACGTAAGGTGTTTTGCTGCTGTCGATCTCTAGAGGCTGTTCTACTTTAGATAGAATCTCCGCCATTTCTTCTTTCAGCAGACCATAAAGGGCTTCGCCATCTTTCAGATCACCTCGAGAGGCTTTTTCTGTCAGGTTGTTGATGATTTTTGTGGTGGTGTCCATGCCCACATCGGCAATGAGCAGTTGCTCTTCTAGCTCTTCAAATAGGTCGTCATCGATTTTTTTACCGCTGAACAGACCAAAGAAACCAGCGCCGATATTTGCTTTCGTACGGCTAAGGCTGCGCTTAAGGCG
>NZ_JAWOWP010000474.1:0-653 GCF_033340555.1 Vibrio sp. 1069 | reverse complement strand
CTCGTTACAATGATGTCGCTTACTTCCCTTGCTGACCATAAGATTTTTTGGTCATTTGCCGAGATATTCTGGTGTTCGAAGGGAAAGAGAAGATCTTCTCGTCAGACATATTAACTCGTGCCTGGGGACTGTACTTCACAGTGGATGAATAGGGAGATTTAAATTATGAGTCGGACTCAAGTCATCATGTTATTGCTGCTCTCCATTGTTTTCGGCCTTGCTGCCGTATTAATTGCCAAACAATGGATGGACGGCAGAAACCAGCCAACAGTAGAGCTCGAAGAGGTGGAACGTCATCCTGTTGTAGTCGCTACGATGGAGCTGGAGCCAGGCACCATTTTGGATGAAAAGCATTTAACCACCAAGTTAATGGAAGTGGACTGGATAGACGACGAAACACTCAAAGTGCCTGAGCAAGCTTTGGGACGTATCGTTGCAAACACCATTTACGCGGGCGAGTTAGTCAATCCTAATCGTCTTGCTCAACCTGGAGAGGGCGCAACGCTTGCAGCCTTAATTCCTGAGAACAAGCGAGCAGTCACCATTCGTGTAAATGACGTTATCGGCGTAGCGGGTTTCCTACTGCCGGGTAACAAAGTGGATGTGTTGAACACGGTGAGCTATGGCAAAGGCAAGCAAGCGACCACACTCAC
>NZ_JAWOWP010000473.1:0-653 GCF_033340555.1 Vibrio sp. 1069 | reverse complement strand
AGCGATTTTTGCATCAGAAAGAAGATGCCATGCTCGTCCCGCAATACCGATCAGTACTTCTTGGTGACTTAAACGAGGGCTTTGCAAAATCGCTTCTAGTACTGGTAAAGAGACTTCAGTTGGAGCGCCTGCTAACGCGCGAGTTAATGCCGATAGCAAGAACAAATCTGGTTCTGTGCTGTGAATCTCTTGCTGCGCTTTTTCTGCGATACGCTGCGCTAGTCGTTCTTGTAAGTCGACATGCTCAAGAGCACCAAGCAGTGCGTATAGAGGCTCGTTAGGTAAATGATTGAGAGCTTTACGCAGAGTGACCGCATTTTGCTCTTTACCAAGGCGTGCGGCGATATCGGTGATTCCTTGCAGGCCAACCGTCTGCCAGTTTTCCCAGCCTAGACCGCCTGTGAAGTAGTGCTGTGTATGTTCGTAATATTGGCTGGTGGGTAGATCCAAATTTGCACGAACTTGGCTGTGGAATACCGCCATTTTGTCTTCAGAAGGTTTGAACGTGTATGGATTATTGGAGAGTTTTTGTTGTTGCTCTTCAGACATCTCTTCGCTTAGACGAGTGCCCATGGCTTCAACTACGTATTTAATGAAGTTGCCAATATCAGATTTTTTAAGTAAGGGGAGAGCACCCAGTTCAAAAAGTAAGA
>NZ_JAWOWP010000472.1:0-653 GCF_033340555.1 Vibrio sp. 1069 | reverse complement strand
CATAACGAAATTACACTGCGTAACGTGCAATTTACGGTGATATTTGTGTCAATACACGTCGCTTAAAATCAGGCGAAAAGTGAATTGCATCAAAACCTTGCGCCAAATTATTCATTGAAACTATTCAAAGACCAAGAATGATAATTATGTAGAAATAATCAATCAAGAAATAGTCTTATAAATTTACCCCTAGTTCAACTGGCCTGACCCAAATCTCGTTAGTATGTTGGTTAATTGCTCTTAAATGTTGATACATATCACATTAACGTTATTGTTGACTTACTCACCCAATCGTTAACCGGCAATTAACAAAACAACATACTGTTGTATTTTTATACGAAACTGCTCATTTTTGTAGATACAGATCAAATACCTGCTAGAATACCCTTAGTTTTTACAAGAGGATTCGTTATGAGTGTCGAATTAGAAGAAAGCCAAGTATGTGAAGCTTGTGGCTGTGCTGGTGAGATTGGTTTCATCATCAAAGAAGGCGACGAGGTTGCTGACGTAACGATTTTCGCAGAGACTAAAGATGCATTAGAGTCTGAGTTAGCGAAATACATCGAACTAGCTAAATCAGTCTGCGCTGGCGTTGAATACAATGTGTCAGAGCTGACAGAAGAATCTAAAGAGCTAACCGCTCGATTCAAGTT
>NZ_JAWOWP010000471.1:0-654 GCF_033340555.1 Vibrio sp. 1069 | reverse complement strand
ATGATCTTGTCTTTATTCGCCAGCATTTGCATGATGTTAGCTTCTGCTTCATCCGGCGTCTGCCAATCTTCAATCATCTCCATAGCCGCTTCGTTTGCACCGCCGTGAAGAGGACCACGAAGTGTACCGATTGCAGCTGTAATACAAGAGTGAATGTCGGACAGTGTTGATGCACAAACGCGGGCTGCGAACGTTGATGCGTTAAACTCATGCTCTGCGTAAAGGATTAATGAACAGTGCATCACTTGCTTGTGTAGCGCTGATGGCTCTTTATCTGTAAGCAATCGCAAGAAATAACCGCCGATGCAGTCTTCGGTTTGATCTTCTGTGTCGATACGAACGCCATCGTGACTAAAACGGTACCAGTAACAGATGATGGCTGGGAACAAGGCTAACATGCGCTCTGTTGCTTGCAGTTGCTCATCAAAGCTCATTTCCTGCTCTAAGTTACCCAATACAGAACAACCCGTACGCATTACGTCCATTGGGTGCGCGCTTGCTGGGATCAGTTCTAAAGCTTGCTTTAGCTCGGTCGGCAAACCGCGAAGGCTCAGTAGGTGTGTCTTGTACGCATCAAGTTCTTGTTGATTCGGCAAGTGACCGCGTAACAGAAGATGTGCAACTTCTTCAAATTGAGCATTATTGGCAAGGTCA
>NZ_JAWOWP010000470.1:0-654 GCF_033340555.1 Vibrio sp. 1069 | reverse complement strand
TTCTTTCTAACAATGCCGTGCCGAGTTCATCTTCCAGCTTACGTATTTGACCACTAAGCGTTGGCTGACTGACAAAACATGCCTCTGCCGCTTTGCGAAAATGCTTGTGCTCCGCCAGTGCGACTAAGTACTCAAAATCCCGAATATTCATAACACACGATTCGCTTCTATTTGATGATAGTCAATGTCTATCAAAACCATAGCATCAAACGATTAGAGCTATCAAAGGATTTTTACAATAATGGGCTCAACAAAACGAAACAGAGCCAAACGACAAGTCACGCTCTAAACGCTTCACTCGAATATTTTAAAGGAATCAATATGTTTGTATCTAAAGAAGGTCAAAACGTACCACAGGTTACTTTCCCGACTCGCCAAGGTGATACTTGGGTGAACGTTACCTCGGATGATCTATTCAAAGGCAAAACCGTGATCGTATTCAGTTTGCCTGGAGCGTTTACACCGACTTGTTCTTCTAGCCACTTACCTCGTTACAACGAGCTATTCCCTGTGTTCAAAGAACACGGTGTTGATGAAATTTTGTGTATTTCGGTAAACGACACATTCGTTATGAACGCTTGGAAACACGACCAAGAAGCCGAGCACATCACCTTTATTCCAGATGGTAATGGAGAGTTCACCGATGGCATGGGC
>NZ_JAWOWP010000469.1:0-655 GCF_033340555.1 Vibrio sp. 1069 | reverse complement strand
TTCTGCTTTTCGGACAACTGTCTTGCGGTTTGTTCAGCAAGTTTCGATTTTCCTGAACGAGCACCACCGAGAATTAACTGCTTCATATATTTTGATAAAACGCGATTAGAGTAAGGTAAACCAAGAGTTCAGAAAGCTGCTGCGCTGCACCTAAGCAATCGCCAGTAAAACCGCCAATGCGCTTAGTCAGCCAACGTTTTAATGCAAATCGAAATGCAAACAAAACGATGACGATAAATGATGTCTGTATTACTCCGAGAAAGAGCGAAACCACGCCCGCAGTAAACAGCAAAATGGCAACTTCAGACGAGGACTGCTTGTTCGCAAGCGGCTTGCTTTTCGAGGTGTCACTGTCACTCACATAAGGCATGTCGTAAATTAGCGTTGCAGCGAGGGCTCGACTCGTGGTGTAGGCCACAACAATAACGAGCCAAAAATCAGGCAAATGCACTAACTCGCTCCAAAGGACAAACTTCGCCAACAACGCCATCACTAATGTTGCAGCACCATAAGTCCCGATGCGGCTGTCCTTCATGATAGAAAGACGACGCTCAACCGTCATACCGCCACCAATGCCATCTGCCATATCAGTCAAACCATCTTCGTGAAAAGCACCGGTGAGCAACAGGCTGAACGCCATCGTTAATACAAGAGC
>NZ_JAWOWP010000468.1:0-655 GCF_033340555.1 Vibrio sp. 1069 | reverse complement strand
CGAAGCCTTTGTTAACTTCACCGTACGCAAAGACAGTCGCACGCTTTACAGCGAAGCCAACCATGAAATTGCGGTGTATCAGTTCCAACTGAAAAACAAGTCCGCGACGTTGCCTGCGCTGGTCAACCACAATATTCAACCCTTGCTGCTTGAAGAAAGCCGCCTAGAGCATGTGATCACAGGTCATAACTTCACGCTTACCTTCTCCAAAGTAAACGGCAAACTGACTTCTTGGCGCGTAAATGGCGAAGAGATCATTCAATCTGAGCCGAGACTGAACTTCTTCAAACCGATGATTGATAACCACAAACAAGAGTATGAAGGTTTGTGGCACCCAACGCATCTGCAAATCATGCAGGAGCACTTCCGCACACTTGCTGTGGAAGCAACTGATGATTCCGTCTTGATTACGACCACCAGCATCATTGCGCCGCCGGTCTTTGATTTTGGCATGCGTTGTACCTATCGCTATCAAATCAATGCTCAAGGCCATTTGAACGTGGAACTGAGTGGCGAGCGCTACGGCGACTACCCTCACGTGATTCCGGTCATCGGCTTGGATTTGGGCATCAACGGCAGCTTTGACCAAGTGAGCTACTACGGTCGCGGCCCAGAAGAAAACTACCAAGACAGTCGCCAAGCTAACCTCATTGAT
>NZ_JAWOWP010000467.1:0-655 GCF_033340555.1 Vibrio sp. 1069 | reverse complement strand
AGCATTTAGAAGGCGGTATCATTGAAAAACTGTATGTTCAAGAGGGCGATTTGGTAAAGAAAGGCCAGCCGCTTGTTCAATTATCGCAACGTCAGCCAATGGCCAAGCTAGATGCAGTTAGTGGTCAGTACATTCACACGCTAGCGAAGGAAAACCGGCTGAGTGCCGAATTGGATGAATTAGCGGATATCTCGTGGTCTGGTGATCTAGAAGCGATTCCTCGTGTGAACATCGTTAAAGAAGCACAGTTAGTACAAAACAAAATCTTTACTGCCAGAAAGCGTTTTTTTGAGAGCAAGCTTAGTATTATTGAACAAAGTATTTCTGGTGCGAGCTTAGAGCTCGAAAATCTTAAGCAAACCAAAGTCATCGAAAGAGAACGCCTCAACTTTATTGAAGAAGAAATTGCAAGTAACCAAGCTTTGGTCCAGAAGGGGTTTTCTGGCAAATCCACTTTGTTGCAACTCAAACGGCTTGCCGCAGAGGTTCGCAGTACTCTAAGTCAGCTTGATCGGCAATCTTTAACCGTTGGGAAAAGGTTAGACGAGAACCAAGCCAAGATAGAAGAGTTAAAGCTCGAAAGATTGAATGAAATCGTCGAAGAGTTGCGGAATACCAAAAAAGAAGTCGTTGCTATTCGTGAAGAGTATCGATC
>NZ_JAWOWP010000466.1:0-656 GCF_033340555.1 Vibrio sp. 1069 | reverse complement strand
AGCGCACAAAGAGTATTTTTCTGCACGCGCGCTTTTGGATCAAATTACGCTTTCTCACGGTGATGTTCAAAACTTGAATATGCTGAGTTTCAATCAAGTCTCGGATCATGTTGAGATTGAAAAAATCAGCGCACTTTCCTATCTCACCTATCGTGAGAGGCAAGATTCGCAACTGACGAAACAAGAGTGGCGCCAGCTTGCCAACTATATTAATCAGCAAAAGCGGCACCATGAGCCACAAAGTGCCGTCGACAGTATTCAGTTATCACCTCTTGAGCCTAGTTGTAGCGCTGAGACAGCACCAACGCTACAAGGCAAAGTCGTGCTTGCTGAACCGATATGGACTATCCCGAACCTGATGCGACATTCTGAATGGTTGCATGAGGTGATTCGTAGCACGGGGCTAGAGTTAGAGGTCATCAAAGTGGAAGACATTAGTTTTCCCGAGTCAGTTTCACACTTGGCGGATTTATTGTTCATTGAAGAGGTCATGGAAGCGCCATTTGAATATGGGGTATTTGAATGGCTATCGGTGGCGACTGGCTTACGTTTTAGTTTCGAACAAAACCAGATGGAGCGTCACCGCGAGCAGCTTCAAGAAGCCATTGCCTATGAACAACCGATTTCTCATTTGCTGGGTATTGAAGAAACGCTGC
>NZ_JAWOWP010000465.1:0-656 GCF_033340555.1 Vibrio sp. 1069 | reverse complement strand
TAATTGCGACCTGCATGGAGAACTTTCTTAAAGCCATGTTTATTATTGCTGGTTTAGCAGTTGGCCTCGCAGTTCCTGGGCTGTTATTCTACCGCCGCAGACCGATAGTATAAGGACCCGACATGATCATTAGTATGATTGCCGCGATGGCAGACAACCGCGTTATTGGCAAAGATAATCAAATGCCTTGGCATCTTCCTGCGGATTTTGCTTGGTTTAAACGTTGTACGATGGGGAAGCCCGTCGTAATGGGAAGAAAGACTTACGATTCAATTGGTCGCCCTTTGCCAGGACGTTTGAATATTGTCATTAGCCGAGATGAATCATTGAGTATTGAAGGCGTTACGACGGTGACTTCAGTTGAAAAAGCGTTAGAGGCTGCAGGTAATGTTGAAGAAGTAATGATCATTGGTGGCGGTGCTATCTATGCTTCTTGTTTAGCGATGGCAAATAAACTGTACGTCACACATATTGATGCTGTAGTTGAAGGTGACACCCAGTTCCCAGACTGGGGTAATGAGTTCAAAGAGACATATTCTGAAACCTACCAAGCGGATGAGAAAAACGCTTACAACATGCGTTTTACTATTTTAGAAAAGCAATAGTTAGAAAAGTCTCTCGAAGCAGAATAGAAAAAGCACCGTAAACACGGTGCT
>NZ_JAWOWP010000464.1:0-656 GCF_033340555.1 Vibrio sp. 1069 | reverse complement strand
AGGAGCTGGGTATCAGCGTTAAAACGCTGTACAACAAGCTCGAAAAGTATCAAGACGAGTAAACACACCGCAAATAGCAAAAGAGCACTGAATTGAATTCAGTGCTCTTTTTCATCGTCTCTTTCTATCTTTGCGTGCCTATCTTTGCGTGCAGCGCTGGATTACACCCACTGACCTGCCACAAAGCCACTCGACCAGCACCATTGGAAGTTATAGCCACCTAACCAACCGGTAACGTCCATCACTTCTCCGATGAAGTACAAGCCTTTGATGTTTTTACATTCCATGGTTTTAGAAGACAGGTGATCGGTATCTACACCACCCAAAGTCACTTCCGCCGTGCGGTAGCCTTCGGTGCCATTAGGTGCGATTGACCAGTTTTCTAAACGCTCCACCACGCTAGCAAGCTCTTTCGGGTTGAACTGCTTGAGAGGTTTATCCATCAGCTCTTTACGCTCAATCAGCACTTCCACTAAACGCTTTGGCAGCACTTTTGCTAGGGTGTTCTTTAGCGATTGATTTGGATGTTTCTCAAGGCTGCGCTCGAGCAGCAGAGCGATGTCTTCGTTAGGAACTAAGTTGATAGAAACTTTCTGACCCGCTTTCCAGAAAGAGGAAATTTGCAAAACCGAAGGGCCCGATAAACCGCGGTGAGT
>NZ_JAWOWP010000463.1:0-657 GCF_033340555.1 Vibrio sp. 1069 | reverse complement strand
ACCAATCAGGAAAACCAACCAATAAGCAAAAATAGCAAATAAGAAATTAAAGATAGGGCCAGCTGCAACAATAGACGTTCGTTTCCAAAGCGGCTTTTGATCAAAGGCTAAATGTTTTTCACTTTCTGGCACATCGTCAACACGGCTATCTACCATTTTGACGTATCCACCAAGAGGAATCATTGAGATAGTGTATTCGGTTCCGTCTTGACCAACTTTTCGCCAAATAGACTTACCAAAACCGATGGAAAATCTTTCAACCTTCACGCCACAACGACGAGCAACCCAAAAGTGCCCAAACTCGTGCACGGCAACGAGAATGCCCAGTGCAACGATAAAAGAAACAAGATTCCACAAAATACCAGTCATTAGCTACGCTCGCGTATAATTTCTAGGGCGATAGTTCGAGACATTCTATCTAGCTCTAGCAAGCTTTCCAAGCTATTCGCATTCTCAGGTTTGCAGCTTGCGGTGATTTTATGCAAAACCAATTCATTGATGCGAGCTATGTCTGTAAAACCAAGGCGATTATTTAGAAACGCATCAACAGCAACTTCATTGGCTGCATTTAGAGCAGTAGTCGCATGTTGCCCTTCGTAACACGCGTCAATCGCAAGCTTCAAACAAGGATAACGAGCAAAGTCTGGTTGCAAGAAT
>NZ_JAWOWP010000462.1:0-658 GCF_033340555.1 Vibrio sp. 1069 | reverse complement strand
ACTGAGTTTGGATCTTTTCATCAGTCGTCATTTAGAACAGCTCAATTCATTAAGCTTTAAAGCCACCCCGCTGTTCGAACACAAAGCTCAGTTTTATGCAGCGCCGAGTTACTTAGAAAAATACGGCACGCCACAAAATGTTGAAGAGCTGACAAAACACAATATTTTGATTTGGGGAGAAAAACCGGCAAGAGAGATCAAAACCAACCGAGGTAAAAGAGTGAGCTTGTCAGGCAACTTCGCAACGACCAATCCAGAAGCTCTGTTTCATGGTGCAAAACGCGGAATGGGTATCTTGATGACCAACAACGTAATGATCAAAGACGATTTAAAATCCGGGGCGCTAGTGCCTATTTTGCCGGATGTTACAGCCGACGAGGCTACGGTGTATGCGTACTACCCAAAACTGGACTACCAACACACACGCACCCAATTGTTCCTCGACTATCTAAAATCCCGTTTAGAAGAAGAAAAACGCATCTAATTTGATAGTTTTCTTGTTAAATGTGTGAGTAAGCGACTACTTTGAAATTAATGCCTCAAACTTTGATAACACTCTAGTCTTACTAGACTCACCTATTAGTGTTAATTCCTTATCTGTTGGGATTCAAAGTTTGATAAATCTCCTGAAGTAAGAGCACACGTCTGAACTCCAGTC
>NZ_JAWOWP010000461.1:0-658 GCF_033340555.1 Vibrio sp. 1069 | reverse complement strand
ATGCGCCATGATGCCTTCCTTGTTATATTTGCTTAACATTGCTTTAGCGCGATTTTAACTCATTTGCTCTATACGTACACGTAATGGCTGCGAGAGAGTGGAAGTGATCACGCAGAATCGAACAAAAGGATGAATTGGTATGTTGTATGTCTATAAATTGACTCGAGAACATTGCAATTAGATGCATGCCAATAGTAACGTTCTCGCCGCTTACCTCGGGTGAGGCAACATATCTTTCTCCGTAGGGGTGAATTGCGTTATATTGAAGCTCTTGTACCCTACAGAAAAGAGCAAGTTAAGAATGAAATCGATGGGAATCCGCGCGCAACAAAAAGAGAAGACACGTCGATCATTGATCGATGCGGCATTTAGTCAGTTAAGTGCGGATCGCAGCTTTTCCAGTCTCAGCTTGCGAGAAGTTGCCCGAGAGGCAGGAATTGCACCCACTTCTTTTTATCGTCACTTCAAAGACATGGATGAGCTAGGCTTAACAATGGTTGATGAAGGCGGTTTACTATTACGTCAACTGATGCGTCAGGCACGTCAACGTATTGTCAAAGAAGGCAGTGTGATTCGAACTTCGGTTGAAACCTTTATGGAATTCATTGAAAGTAGCCCTAACGTATTCCGCTTATTATTGCGTGAGCGCTCTGGCACT
>NZ_JAWOWP010000460.1:0-659 GCF_033340555.1 Vibrio sp. 1069 | reverse complement strand
TAAGCCACCTGCATTGTGCAGATTCGTGAACCCTTGCGATTGCAAATATTGATACGCTTTACCAGAGCGATTACCACTGCGGCAGTACAATACGATCGCTTGATCTTTATCGACGTCTTGGAAATGTTTATCAAGCTCAGATAGAGGGAAATTCACCGCATTGTCTAAATGCCCCTCAGAGAACTCTTGCGGAGTGCGCACATCGACGATCATTGCGCCTTGCTCTATCAGTTGCCATCCTTGTTCCGCGCGTTCAGAAGCCGCTACGTTAGGAGCGAGCAACCCTAAGCTCAGCGTTGCAAGAAACAGAGAAATTGCCTTTTTCATTCTTTCGTCATCCTTATCAAACTATGTGTGCCACTGCGTAAAATAGCCTTCATCATAGACTCATTCTGACGGATGGTGAATGAGAATGTTTGATAGAGAATTTTGTTTAGTTCGATAAAAAATTTTTATTAAATTTCCCCCTTGAACTCCAATTTTTCGACCTTATTATTTTCATCGAAAACGAGCAGACGACTCGTTAATCCATCTTTATGTTCAAACTATGTCTTTTATTTTTGGTTCTAAGTAGGAGGCACTTCAAATGAAAATTCGTCCTTTAAATGACAAGCTAATTGTTGAAAGACAAGAGGTGGAAAATAAATCTGAAGGGGGAA
>NZ_JAWOWP010000459.1:0-659 GCF_033340555.1 Vibrio sp. 1069 | reverse complement strand
AAAAGTGCATTAAATGCGTTGTTTTTCATCGTTCTTCCTTGAGTTCATCCAACTGAGTTTTTGTTGTTTTATGCGAGTTTTCACTAGTGCGCATCAATATGTCCACTATCTCATATCGGCTAATTTTCACCCAACTGCGTTGTTATTTCTGTGCACTCAACGCCCACTCAAAATGATATTCCGCGTCAATTAGCGATTACTGACATGAATTTATGTGATCCAATTCAATCGCCTGAGTTACGTGCTTTTTTAAAGTTGCTCTGTTTCGCGAAACCTTACTTCTTACTCAACTTTTACCGGATCAACTATGAAGACATTTTCTAAAAAGCCGTTGCTGTATGCGTTAGCGGCGTTCTCTATCGGCGTGTCATTTTCTTCCTTTGCGGAAATTCGCAACGTCACGTTGCTGCACACCAACGACATTGAAAGCGTTTATGAGCCCGTTGACGCATTTTGGAATCCAGACATTAGCCGCATTGGCGGTATTCCTTACCTTGCCACACTGATCAAACAAACCCGCGCGCAAGAGGAGACCAGTTTCTTGTTCGATGCGGGGGACATTTTCACTGGTTCACTCGCGAAAAAAACGCAAGGCAAGCTCTCTTTCGATTTGTACAGCGCGATGGGCTACGACGCGATAACACTCGGTAACCACGAAT
>NZ_JAWOWP010000458.1:0-659 GCF_033340555.1 Vibrio sp. 1069 | reverse complement strand
CCCTAGCGCTGGTGGCACTTGCTGTCGTCGTACAAGTTGGTATCACTTTGGCTCTCAAAGGGCGCGTCGATGATATCGACATCGTACGTTCCGTTTTCTTTGGTTTGCTAATCACGCCCTGGGCCGTTTACTTCCTATCTGTGGTGGTAGATCAGTTAGAAGAGTCTCGTCAACGATTGACTAAGCTGGTTTCTAAATTGAAAGACATGCGTTCACGCGACCAAGAACTGAACTTCCAACTACAGCAGAACATCGAAAAGCTCAATCTAGAGATTGAAGAGCGGATTAAAGCGGAAGAAGCGCGTGAAGAGGCGATGCAGGATTTAGAAAATGAGGTTTTCCAGCGTGAGCGAACGCAATTAGAGTTAGCAGAGCGTACCGCCTTGTTACGTTCATTCATCGATGCGTCACCTGATTTGATTTATTACCGTAATGCCGATGGCGTCTTCTCTGGTTGTAACCGAGCGATGGAAGAGTTAACGGGCAAGAAAGAGCATCAACTTGTCGGTTTGAGCCCGTGGGATGTCTACAGTAAAGAAATTGCGCAACCAATCGTAGATACCGACCAAAAAGTCTTTAGCGACAACCAAGCGATCACTTACGAGCAATGGTTGGAATACCCTGATGGGCGAAAACACTATTTTGAATTGCGCAAAGTA
>NZ_JAWOWP010000457.1:0-661 GCF_033340555.1 Vibrio sp. 1069 | reverse complement strand
TTAAGAAAGGATGAATTCTCTTTATTAACCAATGTGAATCACCCTCAATTCATGGAATGGGTAGCCGGATTAGAAAAATCTGAACAGAAAATTGATAAATATCTAGACCAATATGAGAAAGGACTATGGGATCAACGCGACCGAGACGCTTTCAATAAAGTAAAAAGTGCCTGGGTTAAATACAGTGCGTTTAACAATGAATACGCGAAGTTGCTATTGAATAATAAAATCGATGAAGCAAATGAAACATTGTTAAACGGATTTTCTACATTCACACAATTATCCGATGCGATTCGTGATTTAGTGGAACTAAACCAAACCTACGTACAAGAAGATATTGCTAGCGCTCATGAAGCAGTGCGCAGCGCAATCACCTACAGCATTATTGCTATCGTCGCGCTATTGGCACTGAGTTTTACGCTAGGCCTATTCCTAACCAAACAGATCTGCACACCACTAAATTACGTGGTAAACATGGCGTCGAAAATCGCGTCAGGCGACCTAACTTACCAGCTTCCACGTAACAAAATTGGCCATGATGAGCTTGGCACCTTGGCAGATGCCTGCGTTGATATGCAAGCGAAGTTGCTTACTTTGGTCGACAGTATCTCGTCAACCACAGCTCAAGTAGGCACCGCCATTGAAGAAGTGAGCGCGATTT
>NZ_JAWOWP010000456.1:0-661 GCF_033340555.1 Vibrio sp. 1069 | reverse complement strand
AGACAAGACAAAGGAAGCGAAGAAAATACCGCAAAGATCTGCTATCTCGACTACGGCGTGACGTTTCCTATGATGGCTAGAAGCTCTGTGTTGGGCAACGAGGCCAACCCTGTCTTTTCTGAAATCAGCACTCAAGCCGGTGTGACTCCGAAGTGGAACTTTTACAAGTTTCTCATCAGTAAAGAAGGCAAAGTCATCGCCACATTTCCAAGCTCAACCTCTCCGACGAGTACTACGCTTACTAATATGATTGAGCAACAACTGTAGGAGTGCAGTTATGGTCACGACACGTTTAACCATGTTACGCCTTGGGTACTTGGGCTTAGTGCCTTTTCTGTTCAGCTTGCTGCTTATCGTGTCTGACACCACCTTATTTAACCTAAGCGGCCAACAATTTTTTATTGCCTACAGCGCCGTTATCTTGAGTTTTCTATCGGGAGTGCTCTGGGGAAATGGTATCGACCATTACTACCACCGCTTGAGCCGTAATATCCTAGTTCTCAGTAATTTGTTTGTTTTGCTTGCGTGGGGTGCCTTGTTACAAGGGAATACACATTACATCGCGGCACTATTGTTGCTCGCAACCGGATACGCTGCCGTTTGGTATGCAGAAAAGCTGATACGGAATGTCGAACTGGAAGTTGATCCTAAAGGCTATCAA
>NZ_JAWOWP010000455.1:0-662 GCF_033340555.1 Vibrio sp. 1069 | reverse complement strand
AGGTTTTCAATTTTTTCTTCCACTAACTCGTAAAGCTCACGTCGTGTTTTGATGATCAATAACCATTCGTGATCAGTACAAACTTCCCCTTTCCAAACATAATGGCTCTCAATTGGCATCGTCTGAATACACGCCGCTAATTGAGCTTCTAATAAACCTTTGATGATTTCATCGCGATTTTTTTCATTATTGGTGGTACTTAACACCATGCAGCAATCGTTTTGTTGGCTCATTATTTTTCCTACTTCATTGTCACTTTTCCGCCAATCATCTTAAACGCAGGCGTACCTCTGACTAACGTATCTCGTGCAAACTCTTGCCCGCAGCTCGGGCAAAAACAAGGGGTTTGAGTGTAATCTTCTACAATGCGTTCTTTAAAGCACTTCACCAAGGCCCCCTTTCCGCCCTTGCGATATTTATATAGCTGCGCTTTGCATTTCGCACAATAAATTTCGATAGTTTTACTCGGTTGCTTTTTATTCGGCTTGGCCATTCTCTTCTATCTCTGGCTTGACCCACACATTGCTGAAATCGAACCACCCCAGCGCATTACATTTTGCGTTTTGAAGCGCACCGCTGTGGTCTTTGTTTACCCCTAGCCAGCAATGGAACATTGGAATAACCTGACAGCTTTTCACTAACTGCCTTCCTAATTCGCGAGC
>NZ_JAWOWP010000454.1:0-663 GCF_033340555.1 Vibrio sp. 1069 | reverse complement strand
GAAGCAAAAGTATCGCTCGCTAAGTCGTTTGGCGCTGGTATTGCTCATGAAATGCGTAATCCACTCAGTGGCTTATGTACGTCGATAGATGTTATTCAGTCTGTCTTGCCTAACAAAAAGGCGATGGGCGAAAAAGATCAGTATGTCATGAGTGGTGAAGACGTAACCTTGCTCCGTGAAGTGAGCGAAGATGCGATGAACATTATTCATTCAGGCCACGAGACAATCGATTTATTGCTCACATCGATTGATGAAAACCGCGTATCTCGCTCTTCCTTCAAAAGATATTCTGCTCAATCGGTGGTTGAAAAAGCCATTGAGAGTTTCAGTTATAAACGTTCGACAGACAGGTTCGCGATCTCATTCGATGCAAGAAGTGAGTTTGACTTTTTGGGTAGCGATACATTGTTAAAGTACGTCATGTATAACTTGTTTAAGAACGCATTTCATCATCGCAGTTCAGACGAGTTTCATATTCATGTGAGTATGCAGAGTAATGACACGGTCAACCAAATTGTAGTGACGGACAACGGATCAGGTATTGCGCCAGATGTGATTCGACATATCTTTCAGGACTTCTATACCACAGGTAAATCGGGCAGTTATGGCCTTGGACTACCGTTTTGTAAGAAAGTCATGCGTTCATTTGGCGGTAATATTAAG
>NZ_JAWOWP010000453.1:0-663 GCF_033340555.1 Vibrio sp. 1069 | reverse complement strand
GGGGTGTCTGACTACTACACAGTAAAAGATGAAATTGAAGTTCAACAGCAGGTGAACAGCAAGCTACAAGCTCGCAATAATGAAATGTTTGCTGAGATAGATGACTTAAAGCAAGGACTTGATGCGATTGAAGAAAGAGCTCGTCATGAACTTGGCTTGGTGAAAGAAGGAGAGACCTTCTACCGCATAGTTGGTGAGGAAAACCCGTAAGATGTCAGAGAACGTTTCATCTCATATCGCTATTGTACCTGCGGCTGGTGTTGGTAGCCGAATGAAAGCAGATCGACCTAAACAGTATTTGTTAATCGATGGAAAAACGGTATTGGAACATACCGTAGAGAAACTGCTTGCTCACCCTCAAATCGCGAAAGTTGTGGTTGCGGTTACAGAAGGTGACCCATACTACCCTGAACTATCGATTGCCCTGCACCCAGACGTAATACGTGTCGCTGGTGGTAAAGAAAGAGCCGATTCAGTGCTTTCAGGGCTAAACTATGTAAGTGCGCAGCTTCCGTGTGAATGGGTTCTGGTCCATGATGCCGCGAGACCTTGCGTAACATTAAACGATATTGATCGTCTGATTGATGTTTGTTGTGCTCATCCTACTGGTGGCATTCTTGCCTCGCCCGTAAGAGATACAATGAAACGAGCGAACAAAGAAAA
>NZ_JAWOWP010000452.1:0-663 GCF_033340555.1 Vibrio sp. 1069 | reverse complement strand
ACGCTGCTTGAAGAGCCGAAATCGATCATCAAGAAGATCAACAAAGCGCAAACCGATACCGAAACGCCACCAAGCATTCGCCATGATGTTGAAAACAAAGCGGGTATTGCAAACCTAATGGGTCTTTACTCTGCAGCGACAGGCATGAGCTTTGAAGAGATTGAAGCGAAATACAAAGGCGTTGAAATGTATGGCCCATTCAAGAAAGACGTGGGTGAAGCGGTTGTTGCGATGCTTGAGCCAATTCAAGAAGAATACCGTCGTATTCGCGCAGATCGCGCGTTTATGGATGAAGTGATGAAGCAAGGCGCGGAGAAAGCATCGGCTCGCGCGGCGGAAACACTGAAAAAAGCATACGAAGCTGTTGGTTTTGTTGCTCGTCCGTAATCTCAAGTAATCCAATACCCAAAAAGCTCCACTTCGGTGGAGCTTTTTTTATGTGCTGAGAAAATTACTCAAAGGGCGTGTTGTCCATACAGCGCTCCATATCATAGTACTCAACGCGGCCACGAGCGCCTAAAAACGACGATTTCACCACCATCCCACGATCCACATAATTAGTGAGGAAAACACAGGATATCTCGTAACTTAACTGTTTGATTTTATATGGCTCCCAGTAATAGTCTGGTCCAGGCAGGCGGGCACGAAAAGAAATGACACCAT
>NZ_JAWOWP010000451.1:0-664 GCF_033340555.1 Vibrio sp. 1069 | reverse complement strand
TGTCGATGAGGAAGGAAATGAGACTTTGATCATGGTTCCACTTTTTGTTTTTGGTGATTTAATGGTCAAAATAACATTATGTATTTTAAGTGGTTATTTTTTATTGCTTGAGCGTAACGGCTTTGGGCTGTGATAAATCATATTGATTTTAAATTCTTCAACGCGATCAGCCAGTTCAGGCTTTGGACGCAAAATGTAGCTGTACACCTCGCCATCAAGTAGTTCGTCGTAAGGCGAGTAGCTCAGATCAAATGCTAACGATTGTTGTCTGGTCGTGGGGTTACTAATGTATTCGTAGCAGTCTATTAGGTAAGTCGGATCGTAGGGGTTAGGATCGGAGATGATGTCGACCTGATAGTCTCCTTGACCAGCAATGACATGGCTGCCATACCAGATGGCGACATCAGCACAATACAAGTTTGGATTGTAAGTGCGTAAGTTGAGATCGGAATCGATGCTTTCACCATGAGGCCCAATGACTCGAGTTCCATGGTGATAAATATAATTGCCAATTTCAGCCACGAGATAATCGCCGTTTGGGCGAGGTAGCAAATAGTCAAAAAAGGCTATCTGGTATAAATATCGTCCTGTCGGTGCGTTGATCCGTTTTTCCATCGATTGCTTGTTCTTTTGCATGGTATAGCTTTCGAATTGTTTGCCATCA
>NZ_JAWOWP010000450.1:0-664 GCF_033340555.1 Vibrio sp. 1069 | reverse complement strand
ATGGAAACCACTCAAATACAACCTAAGAAACAACGCGTCGCCGCTCTTGCGGTTATTTTCGCGGTACTGTTTCAGCTGTATTTGGCCTCCATTGCGGCGCTCAATCCCACGCAAGTGCACAATAAAAGCTGGCTTAACAAAGTTCAGAATGAAAAAGTGTTGCTCTGTACCGCTGAAGGTTTTCAGTGGGTCGACATCAATACACTCATCGCTGCAAACGCTCAACCGTCTTCCGAATTTATTGATAACTTGAAGCTACACGATGGTTTCCAGTTTGAATGTCCACTGCTGCAAGCCGTGCAATTTTTCTTGCTTGTCGCGGTTGGGCTTTATCTTGCCACCATTCAGTGGTTACGCCGCGTTAAACACGCGCTCACGCCCTACCATTTTGCTGAATGCGGCAGATTGGTTTACCAGTATATCGCACCAAAGCAATCCCCTCCTTGTGTTTTTCCTGCCTAATGGTTCTTTAAGAACTCAGGCTCACAATAATAACAATTATCCCATTGAGCATTTGCTCGGGAAGTCATTCTATTTAAAAGGAAAATACACATGCTTAAACAAATGAAAATCGCCACTTTGTCACTTATCGCTCTCATTGCTAGCCCTATGAGCCTTGCTCACGATTACGAAGCCGGAAAAATTCACATCGGTCATCCTTGGA
>NZ_JAWOWP010000449.1:0-664 GCF_033340555.1 Vibrio sp. 1069 | reverse complement strand
CGCTGCTGACAATAATTCGCTCACCTTCGGTACTGAACAGTTTAAGGTCATCACTCAGTTTCTGTTGACGGTCGAGTATTACCCGTGCAGGTTGGCGAACTTCCGTCAGCTCATAGTGCGCTTGAACACTCTGCGGCAAATCATCCCAACGAACGTTGAGAGAAGCGTTATCATCCATCACTGTTTTGCTTGTAGACAGAATGCCACCGCTTTGCGCTCGATAACACTGCACGTCTTGGCGAGCCTGTGGGGAGGTGATCCATTGGCTCTTGCCATTACTTAGCGCACTCTGTCCATCTAAGCTTGCTGCCATTTTTAATTGGATAAATGGCATGCCTGTTTGCATGAATTTAATGAAGCCACGATTGAGCTCAATCGCATCGTTTTCTAACAATCCAACCTGAACCTCGACCCCGGCTTCACGTAGCATTTGGATGCCACGTCCAGCCACTTTTGGATTCGGATCTTCCATCGCACACACTACTCGCGCCACTTTGGCTTTTATCAACCCTTCAGCGCAAGGTGGCGTGCGTCCATAGTGGGAGCACGGTTCAAGGGTAACGTATGCCGTTGCACCTTCAGCTTTATCACCAGCCATGCGCATCGCGTGCACTTCAGCATGAGGCTCTCCAGCGCGATGATGATAACCTTCACCAATGATCAC
>NZ_JAWOWP010000448.1:0-665 GCF_033340555.1 Vibrio sp. 1069 | reverse complement strand
GTTTAAACCCATTTTAAAGAACGCACCTTGCTGCATAAGCAGTACGTTATCCATAGAAAATGTTGAAAAGGTGGTAAGCGCACCAAGGAAGCCTAAGCCAATCACTTGTCTCCATGGTTCAGTTGCTAATATTTCACTTTCAAACGCAGCAATGAGCAACCCCATAATGAAAGAGCCAACAACGTTAACAGTCAGCGTACCGTAAGGAAAGCCCCGCCCGAAAAGTAAGACACAAAACTCAGACACTAAATATCGAGAACACGCACCGATTGCTCCACCGAGTGCAATAAAGCCTAAAATAGAAAACTGCCCCATAATTCCCCCAATAAGTTCTGATGATATTGTAATCAAAATCGCTCGGCTATCGGTAACACAATCTTAGAATTCGACAATATAATCGCTTTAAAACCACTGAAATATTTAAAAGTTACAGGAGTCACTTTTACATACGTTCAAAGCAATTTTTCATAGGAAGAACCCTTACGGGAATTTGCCGTTTAGATAAACATATCTCGTTTAAGTACTACTTGAAGAAAATGCTGATTCACATTTTATTGAAAGAGAAATAATAACGGTATGGAAAGAGCTCTTCAGCTCAGATCTGCAGATACAAAAAAGCCCCAGTCTTTCGACTGAGGCTTTAAATATGGCAGGGGTGGAGAGAT
>NZ_JAWOWP010000447.1:0-666 GCF_033340555.1 Vibrio sp. 1069 | reverse complement strand
GTTTTGTCCTGTCGGTTAATAGATACCACTTCATTCATCACCCGAACATCAACGTTAAAGCGTGATAAAAAGCTTTCTGGCGTTTGTAGTAGTAACTTACTGCGTTCTTGGATATCGCCGCCGATGTGATAAGGCAAGCCACAGTTGGCAAATGAAACAAACGGGCCACGTTCAAACATGATGATTTCGGCATCTTCGCTTAGACGACGAGCACGCGCCGCCGCAGATGCACCACCTGCAACACCACCGACGATTAAGATCTTAGTCATTTTTAACTCCAAGTTTTAGGGCGAGCTGACCTTTCACGAATAGCCTGTGTGAAAGGTCACTGCGCTCTAGATTATCTAAAACCAAATTTCTTTAAAAAATAAGCAGCAGGGCAGATTCCCG
The DNA here is from genome assembly GCF_033340555.1 of Vibrio sp. 1069. Classification (NCBI taxonomy): domain Bacteria; kingdom Pseudomonadati; phylum Pseudomonadota; class Gammaproteobacteria; order Vibrionales; family Vibrionaceae; genus Vibrio; species Vibrio sp. 1069. Next base: position 276 of record NZ_JAWOWP010000447.1, on the reverse strand, counting down.
TGTAAGCACTTTGAATAAGATTAACGCCGATAAACACGGTGAACCAAATGAAGTTACTGTGAACGAACACGGTTAGTATGACCGAGACCAATACCATCGTGCCTGCAAAAACTCGTACTGCATTTTCTAACGTCATAGCTCTTCTCCTTCGTACTCTCAAACTGAGAACGCCATCCTTTGATGTTCATCACTATAATTAACTCAATTAGAAATGTCTAATGTTAATTTATCTAAATTCACAATTACTAATTTAGTGTTGACTAAAGATGTTGTTTT
>NZ_JAWOWP010000446.1:0-667 GCF_033340555.1 Vibrio sp. 1069 | reverse complement strand
TGCCTCTGAAGGGGGCGAGTTGGCTGGATAAATCAGTACTTGAGTATTTTGCTCCATCTCAACATCAGCTTGGATTGCACTGGTATCACTTTGATCAGCCGTTGCTACCGCCCATCGTTCACACTTTGGATAACCAAGCGGATAACGATGATTTCGTGTTGGTGTATTTACCGTTTGAGTCGATTGAGGACATCTGCGACTTGTTGTTCCACTTTAATCAGCAGACGTTTATTTGTTATCACCCCGACGTGATAGAAGTAGAGAAAGTGGAGAACATAGAATTGCGTCCGCTGTGCCACACCAACTTTCAGCACCATCTACATCGTTGCTGTGGGGTTATCGCCTATGGTGGTTTTGAACTGCCTTCAGAAGCACTTTCTCTTGGCAAAAAACTGCTAATGAAACCACTGGCAGGACAATTTGAACAGCAGAGCAACGTAGCCACGCTTTAAGATCTTGGGTTAGCCACTGCAATGGACAGTTTAGACATTTCTACCGTACGTCAGTGGCTCAAAGAGCAGCAAGCTGAGAGTGTTAAATACCCCGACGTTGCACAAGCCATCGTGAATTGGGTTTTACAAGGGGCGTGGGATTCGCAAGAAGAACTCTCCAAACAGTTGTGGGAGCTGGTGGATTTTCCGAGCTATGTATCCAATATCTAAGTTTG
>NZ_JAWOWP010000445.1:0-667 GCF_033340555.1 Vibrio sp. 1069 | reverse complement strand
GCCAATATGTGTGTGTTCCGGAGTCGGAGCTAAGTCACGTGCCAAGTTCGGTCACGCTAGAAGCGGCGGCGGGTTTACCATTGGCAGGGCAAACCGCAGCTCAAGCATTAAGCAAAGCGAATGTCAGCGAATGCGATAGAGTATTAATTCTCGCAGGAGCGGGTGGCGTAGGGCACTTAGCGGTGCAGATTGCTGTGGCGACAAAAGCCGAAGTGTTTACCACCTGCAGTGAACGAAATTTAGACTACCTCGCCACACTTGGCGCTCATGCAGTGAACTATCAATTTGCACCAGTGTCAGAACGTGTTGAAGGCGTTGATGTTTTAATTGATTTGGTTGGTGGCGATGCGGCTCTAGATGCTCTCAAGTGCCTAAAAGACAATGCCCGCGTGATCACGGTACCAACGATTAGCGCTGAATTAATTTGTGACAAGGCCAAGCTGTTAGGCTTCGAGGCAAGCGGTATGTTGGTTGAGCCAGATCCTTCACAGTTAGACACGTTGTTGTACATGGTAGGTGTGGGATTACTTAAAACAGAAGTGCAACACATTTACCCAATGGCTGAAGTTATCGCCGCACACCAACAAGTGGAATCGGGGCGAACGAGAGGCAAGGTATTACTTGATATGACATGCTAGACGCATTCAATTCAGCTTTTGAACATTTA
>NZ_JAWOWP010000444.1:0-667 GCF_033340555.1 Vibrio sp. 1069 | reverse complement strand
TAAGAAACGGGTCAAGTATAGGGTTGTTTTTAAACTGACTCTAAATTATTGATATCTAATGTTTTGTTGTAGTTGTGAGGCTTTTCTTACATCAAAATAGGAAGCCAATAAGGGAGAGGTTGCTGCACTACACTCGATAGCTGCGTTTCAAATTTCTTCATGTTAGAAATGAGTGGCATTTTATTGCTATCTTCTGAGTTGTAACTTTGCTTGTGGCATAAAGCATTCGCTCAAATTATTCCTAAACTTTTCAGTGTTATGGCCGCTATAGAACGTAACGAAGGCGGGAGAGTAGAATCTCTACCGAAGTCTTGTTCAAAATTGAGACATATTTTCACTGTTTGAGATGGAAGTGTGCAGTAATCGTCCTTTTGAAGGTTTACAAACACAGTCGTAAAGACTAAAAAGGACGCTCGGATTTTTTGCCGTAGGAAGAAGTTCTTTACGGTATTGCATCAAGCCTTTTCTTGACGCGTTTTTTGGATATTGGGTCTATGAGTAACGTAACCAGCACCATTTTGACTGAAAGTGGTACCAATGAACTCGAAATTATTGAGTTTCACCTAGAAAAACAATTGCCAGACGGCAGCACCAAAACCTGTTATTACGGTATTAACGTTGCCAAAGTACGTGAAGTGATTCGCGTGCCTGAGACGACAGATTATCC
>NZ_JAWOWP010000443.1:0-668 GCF_033340555.1 Vibrio sp. 1069 | reverse complement strand
CTAGTTTGTCCATCCACTTAGAAGCCGCGCCAAACCAATCTATTCTTAATGGTATCTCTGAAGGCCGCATTGATATCGGCATCGTGACTGACGCTCCAAACAAAAGCCTCTTCCAAAGCGAACGAATCGGTCGAGAAGCGCTGTGCTTGATCCTTCCCCACGCATATAAAGCCGAGCCCTTAACGCCTGAGATCTTGCAAAAATGCGGTGTTATTGGCCATCCCGATGCCGAGCACTATATGACGTTGTTTTTTGACCAATGTGCAGAGCCACAATTAAAAGAGATAAAAATGAGTGACATGCCGCTTTCGGGCTTCGTCAATCAATTAAGCCAAATATTATTGCCAGTTAGCAAAGGATTGGGATTTACGGTGTTGCCTCAAAGTGCAGTAGAAAGCTTTCCAAATAGAGAAGAACTGCACGTCGCGCAGCTAAAACAAACCGTTTATGAAGATTTGTATTTAGTCAAAAAACGGGGGCGCACATTACCGCTGCGCTATACCACGGTAAAAGAGGTGTTATCAGGCATCATTGGGAAATAAGCGTCTTTCGTAAAGAAAGTGGGGGTGCATTGGTTAAGACCACCTTTTGTATAAGTTTCGTAAAATTTATAGCGGCTAAAAAAACGTTTCTGCTGTGATTTTTGTTCCAACAACGCCAATACGCAT
>NZ_JAWOWP010000442.1:0-668 GCF_033340555.1 Vibrio sp. 1069 | reverse complement strand
CGTTTGATGTAATGGTTGCGCTGTTGATTCTGCTAGTAACCGCGCCACTGTTTCCGTTCATTGCTCTTGCCATCAAGGTCAGCTCAAAAGGCCCAGTGATTTATCGTCAACTGCGTGTTGGTCGCTGCACACCAGAGAAGATGGATCTGTTTCAAATCATGAAGTTTCGCACGATGTACATCGATGCAGAACAACGCTCAGGTGCCGTTTGGGCAACCGAAAATGATCCACGCATTACCCCGGTCGGCCGATTTTTACGTAAGACTCGTCTCGATGAGTTACCGCAGCTATTCAATGTATTGAAAGGTGAAATGTCTATGATTGGCCCTCGCCCTGAGCGACCTGCCTTTTATCAAAAGTTGGAAGATGAAATTCCCTACTTTGTAGAGCGCACATACGGCGTACTGCCAGGTATTACAGGCTTGGCGCAAGTAAACCAAGGTTACGATGCTTGCATTGAAGACGTGAGAAGAAAAGTTGGTTTTGACCACAGCTATGCACTAAGCCTTGGGTCGTTTTACTCGTGGATCACGATGGATCTTTCTATCATGAGCAAAACGCTTATCGTAATGATTGATGGACGCGGCCAGTAATGCTTCGAGTCTATTTTATTACTCTTGCCACTGGCGACGCATCCTCTCGATTGTCGCTGGTGGCACATTCTCAAT
>NZ_JAWOWP010000441.1:0-668 GCF_033340555.1 Vibrio sp. 1069 | reverse complement strand
TCCCCCACTCACCAGTAGAACGTCTCTACTTCTTCCGGCAAATCATCAAGAGGAGCAAGCACGTCCTCATCAACAATGTACCGTGGCTTCACAGAGCCAGTAACCGTTACACGGCACCGCTCTGATGACTTCTCTCTGTACTGGTCAACATCCTCAGGCTTCACGCCTGACGCCTTATCAGCCAACAGCTTTTTGTAGTCTACCCGGCCAGCCGCTTTGTATCTCGTTACCATCACACCGCAGTAGTCGGCATGGAAGTATTCCCCCATGAGGGACTTCATGGTGTCGAGATGAGGCTTTTGCCTTTCTTGAAGCTCAGACAGTCGCTGTTTCAGCTCCTGAATCTCAGCATCATAGAGGCGGTATTCCTCAGCAGCAGCAATCCAACGGTTGACCTCTTCACCTTGCGGTATGTACAGGTCTCTCTCTGGATCTTTGTCGGGCTCCTTCTTGTCTACTACCTGTTGCCAGAACTTTTTAGCCTCGGCCAAGATTTCTTGAATCATGGCTTCGTCTCGGAGTATTGGAAACTCCTGAATCTGACCTTCAAAGTAGAAGACTAACCAGCCTTGCTTGGCCCCCGTTACCAGGAGCTGGTGTTGCACCTGCGGGTAATAAAGCTGGTATGCCTTGCTGTTTGCTTTCTCAGCACAAACATCTTCCCAGAC
>NZ_JAWOWP010000440.1:0-669 GCF_033340555.1 Vibrio sp. 1069 | reverse complement strand
AAATAATCTTTTGCCGGACGCTGATAGCGCGAGTGATAAATGTTTAAAAAGCGGGAACGGAAACTTGGAACATCCACTTTGATCGGACATTGGCTCGCACACGCTTTACACGCTAAGCAGCCGTTCATTGCTTCATAAACTTCATGAGAGAAATCGTATTCGTGACGACGATTAATGGAATGACGCACACGATCAATCATGGTTTTGATCGATGTTTTGTTTTCTAACGTTTGCTTTTCTAGGTCAAGAATATCAATACCTTGCTCAGTAAGCTGACGCAACCATTCACGAACCAATCCAGCGCGCCCTTTTGGCGAATGACGACGATCAGCCGTCACTTTCATCGATGGACACATCGGCGAACTGGTATCGTAGTTAAAGCACAAACCGTTCCCGTTACATTCCATCGCTTGTTTAAAGCTGTCACGTACTTGTACGTCAATTTGGCGATCATAGTAACCACGTTTGGTGTCGGTTACTTTTACCAACTCTGCATCGCTATCAAGTGGCGTACAGATTTTTCCTGGGCTCATTTTATTATGTGGGTCGAATGCAGCTTTTACGCGTCGAAGCTCAGTAAACAACTCTTTGCCAAAGAACTCCGGACCATATTCCGAGCGGAAACCTTTACCGTGCTCACCCCACATCAGGCCGCCGTATTTCGCTACC
>NZ_JAWOWP010000439.1:0-669 GCF_033340555.1 Vibrio sp. 1069 | reverse complement strand
AGCTGGCAACAAGGGATTGATGAAAACACGTGGACGCAACGAGCCAAAAAGGCGGGCATCGTGATGCGCCCAGTCAGTTTTTATGAGCATCCCGATTTTAAAGCTCGAGATTGGCAGGGCGTCGTGATCGGATATGGGAATGTTCGTCTTGATAACATTGACCCGTTGATTAAACGCCTCTTTGAGCTATTTGACGTCTGAAGTTATTCGACAATGCTCGAGTGTCGTTTTTGTCGCCATTGTTTCCACGGCAGAGAGAGCAGCGCAAAAATGCCAAGGGCGTAAAGCATAGACCAACCTAAACAGATGAACACGCCTGTACATAACACTAAAGAAATTGCCGCGAGGGCTTTTCCTAGTCCGTGCAGCAATTTGTATGCAGCTAGCATTGCCAATAGATAAACCAAAACAAAAATACTGTTGGCCAGTTTTAGGAAAAACTCTAAATCGAGTTTGGATAACGACCCAATCACACAAGACGCAAGTAGCACCGCACCGACTAAAACTGTTGCTGATGAAGGTACGCCTCTACGCGAAATTTTAGCCAGTGGACTGGTTGGACGATGTTCGCGCGCTTGAGCCCAAACCATTCTTGATAGGCTTTGGGTATATAAGTTAACGCTGGCAAAGCACGCAGAAAATCCAATGATACTGATGAGCCACTTTGCG
>NZ_JAWOWP010000438.1:0-670 GCF_033340555.1 Vibrio sp. 1069 | reverse complement strand
AACCGCTAGTTCTCGCAACACTTTCGGATCTGGGCCAGTAATACGCGCTTCAATTTTAGACGCTGGAGACGGACCAAATTCCATCAGTTTGAACTGGAATGTAGGCTCATCGAACGTCTTCGCTAAATTGTCATCCAGCTTGTGAAGCAGCTTGAACATATTGTCACGGTCAGTTGTTCGCACTTGGAACTGAGCGTAAGCCTCGTAGCTTTTCTCCGGTTGGTACGTCAATGCAAAACGTTGTAGACCTTGGCCAATCGAAACCGAGACAAAATCGATGTCATCTTGCTGACGAATATAGCTTTCTACTTTTTCCGCTTGCTTAATGGTCTGACGGATATCCGTACCTTCTGGCATCCACATATCAACGTAGAACATCGGCGTATTCGAAGGTGGGAAGAATTGCTGCTTCACATTGCCAAACGCAATAACGGCACCCACTAACAACGCCACCATCGCAGCGACCGTCATCCAACGAAAACGTAACGAGAACTTAAGCAACGCGCCAAATACAACGAACAACCAGCCTTTGTAAGGGTCTTCGTCTTCACCGTTCGTGTCTTTCTCTTCTTCTTTTAGAAGCAGGTCTGCTAAGAAAGGCGTGAGTGTAATTGCCGTAACCCAGCTCAAGAACAATGAAAAACACAACACCCAGAAGAGTGAGCCCATG
>NZ_JAWOWP010000437.1:0-670 GCF_033340555.1 Vibrio sp. 1069 | reverse complement strand
TCTGATTCCAGTTGTAAAAGTTTGGCGTTCGAAGTGTTTCTACTTTCGGTGCATTTGGCACAACCGGAAAATGCAGATAAAACTCGGTAAATTCATTAGTTACCGATTTACACTCAATTCGACCACCAAAAGAACGCATCACACGCTGACAGTAACCCAAGCCAAGTCCGCTACCGCCGCTTTTCTGGAATGAGAAAAAGTCATCAAAGATTTTGTGTACGATGCTGTCATCAATCCCAGGCCCTGTATCGCGGAAAACAAGCGTGTTTTCATAAGGGCCGACGAGGGTTCTGATTTCAATTTGACTATCGGGATAGGAATCAAAATAGTAAATCGCATTGCGAATCAAATTGAAAATGACAAAGTTGAACAGCGTCTCGTTGATTTTGGCGACAAAGTCGTTTTGAGTCGGAAGTTTCACCCTTTCGATGATGTGTTCGTTTTCAAAACCGTATCGACTCACCGCAAGATCCACCGCTTTATGAATCGAGGTAAGCGAAAGGGGTTCATGCACAGCAGAAGTATCGCTGACTTCGCGCAAGATGATGTCGATGAGTTGGCGTCCACGCTGAATTGCTGCTTGGCCTTTTTCGATATCGCTTCTGATCTTGTCATCGGATGCATTGCTATCAATGTGCTGTTTCAGCGCTTCAAATTGAAGCTGAACTTG
>NZ_JAWOWP010000436.1:0-673 GCF_033340555.1 Vibrio sp. 1069 | reverse complement strand
CGCCAAACGGTTGAGCTACCGGGTGCGCCAAGTACAGAAGAAAAAGTGGTCGAGTTTGGCGAGTTTCGTTTAAATCTCGGCACGCGTGAAATGTTCCGTGGTGATGAGGCGATGCCATTAACATCGGGTGAATTTGCGGTGTTGAAATCACTGGTAACCAACGCGCGTGAGCCAATGTCGCGCGATAAGCTGATGAACATGGCACGTGGTCGTGAATACTCGGCGATGGAGCGTTCTATCGACGTACAAATTTCTCGTCTACGCCGCATGCTGGAAGACGATCCGAGCAAACCTCGCTACATCCAGACCGTATGGGGTTTAGGTTACGTATTTGTCCCAGACGGTAAAGAGTCGTAACTCTTACTCGCTTAACCGGCAATCGGTTTTTAAAACTTCGGCCATCAAATTTCCTTCTTATTTGGTGGTCGAGGTTTTCGCAATTAGGGTCATCAGGAAATTTCCATGCGAATCCGAAGTTCACTGACACAATCTATTCTACTGTTCATCTCCTTGCTTCTCGCTAGCCAAGTCTTTTCTTATTACGCCGTTTTTAACTACGCGTTGATGCCAAGCCTGCAACAGTTCAACAAAATTCTCGCTCACGAACTGAATCTGGTTCTCGATGAAGATGGCCCGCTCAAATCGGATGCACCATTGCGTCGCCAGTTATTAG
>NZ_JAWOWP010000435.1:0-674 GCF_033340555.1 Vibrio sp. 1069 | reverse complement strand
TTTAAGTGTGAGTCAAACATAGTAATAGTAAACGGATAAAGTGGATAATATGAAAAGGAATATGCCTTACCTACCTAGTTTCAAATTGACTGACTTTGATATAAAAACGTTAGTACAACCTATCCTCTGTCCTAGAAGCCAAGAAATTCAATATTACGAAACTTTGTCTAAGATAAGCACTTTTGATAAGAGTAACATAAACAACGATGTATTCTTTTCCATTATAGACAACACGTTTATTCAAACTCTCGCTTTACAACAAATTCGATTTTCTCTTGAAAAATACCCTCACCAACTACACTCTTTTAATATTAAACTCTCTTGTTTAGCTGACGAAGATTTTGTCCGTGAGCTTTTAAGCTTCAATGGTGCTAAGTTTGCTCTTGAGATAAGCGAGCTTGATTGTTATACCGAATCAAAAGAAATACGCGAAAACTTATCAGTGTTACAAGCGAACAATATCGCGATTTGGCTGGATGACTATCACCGTAACAACAAGCTGGCTAACATGTCACTTGGCAACATACTTTGGGATCGTATCAAGATTGACAAAAGCTTTCTAAAACACGCCGACCAAGAGTCTATACAAGCACTAGAGTACTTCTTAGCCCCTTTCTGCTTACACGGATTGATCTTCGAGGGTGCTGAGTACATCGAGCATCATAAGATGTTAA
>NZ_JAWOWP010000434.1:0-674 GCF_033340555.1 Vibrio sp. 1069 | reverse complement strand
TAGTTTCTTTGCCGCATAGAAAAAGGGCTTGCTCCAATGAGCAAGCCCTTCGTATTTCTAGCAGACTGCATTAGTCTTCTAAGTCACCACAGAAGCGGTAGCCTTCACCGTGGATAGTCGCGATGATTTCTGGCGTACCAGATACTGATTCGAAGTGTTTACGAATACGGCGAATCGTTACGTCGACAGTACGGTCATGTGGTTTAAGCTCACGGCCAGTCATCTTCTTAAGAAGATCAGCACGTGTTTGGATCTTACCTGGGTTCTCACAGAAGTGCAGAAGTGCACGGAATTCAGAACGAGGCAGCTTGTAGCTATCGCCAGCAGGGCTCACTAGTGAGCGGCTGTTAATATCTAGCACCCAACCGTTGAATTCGTATTTTTCTACTGAGCGCTTTTCTTCTTGAACTGCGTTAGTGCTCATTGAGCGGCTTAGCAGGTTGCGCGCACGAATAGTCAATTCACGTGGGTTGAATGGTTTTGTGATGTAGTCATCAGCACCAATTTCAAGACCTAGGATCTTGTCTACTTCATTGTCGCGGCCTGTTAGGAACATCAGAGCGATGTTCGCTTGCTCACGTAGTTCACGTGCTAACAGTAGACCATTCTTGCCTGGAAGATTAATGTCCATAATGACCAAGTTGATAGAGTTGTCAGACAACACTTGGTGCATC
>NZ_JAWOWP010000433.1:0-675 GCF_033340555.1 Vibrio sp. 1069 | reverse complement strand
GCCGAAATTGCCCCCCCTTTCAGCGAAATGAAAAAACCAGACCAAAGCAGTACGGTCACTAAAATTGCAGCGTATCCCAAAATCATCGTTGTCGCGTCCATGTGTAAAGTTCGCTGTAATTATTGAACGAAACTGACGCATCATGTTGGCAAAATGTGACGTACTTTGTTTCAGTATTGGTGTTAAACTGCGTTTAATTAATTAAATCTAGTGATTTTTGGCAAAGGGAGTTGGCATGGACAAAATTGATAGGCAGTTACTTCATCTCATACAGAAAGACGCCACATTAACGACAGCGGAGCTCGCTGACCAAGTAGGGCTCTCTGCTTCACCATGTGCGAGGCGCTTAAAACGTCTTGAACAAGAAGGGGTTATCAGCGGATATCGAGCAATGATCTCACGTGGCGCAGTAGGCATTGCGATGACGGTGTTCGTTGAAGTGAGTTTGAATAATCACCAAGCGTCGTCAATCGATGAGTTTGAAACCGCAATCGTCGATATGGATGAGGTGATTTCTTGTCACGTTGTATCTGGCGCTTACGATTATTTATTGGAAGTGGTAAGTAAAGATCTTCCCGGATACGAAAGCTTCACTAGAAAGCTGCAAAGGTTAGAAAACGTCAAAGACATCCACACACACCTTGCTATTCGGCAGGTAAAAGGAAATGGCTGTTT
>NZ_JAWOWP010000432.1:0-676 GCF_033340555.1 Vibrio sp. 1069 | reverse complement strand
TGCACGCCTTGGACAAGATGATCAATTTGGTTTTACTTTCCTCGACCCACTCGAAAATGCCGAAGATGGTTACCAAGCGGAAGCGATTGAAGATTCATTGCTCTATTTGATCCCCCATTCTGAGCTAAAACTGGTCAGCGAAGAACACCCAGAATTTGCCGACTATTTTGCCGCCCAAGCCAATGTGCGCTTGAGTTCTGCGGTGAAGTACGTTTGTCGAAAAGAAGAAAAAGGGCTGTTCTTTCGTACTGTTGGCGAGATCGCCAGCGAAAACATTGCGATTGTCGATGTGAACGACTCTATCCGCAGTGTGGCGCAAACCATGTGCGGCAAACAACGCAGCTCCTGTGCCGTTGTGATGAAAGAAGGCGAGATTATTGGCTTAGTCACCGACCGAGATATGACGAAATCGGTCGTCGCACAAGACATGGATACCAATCAGCCCATTGCCGATGTGATGACACCAAACCCCGTGTTGATCGAAGACGATGCTAAAGTGATTCAAGCCATTTCCTTGATGCTGCAATACAACATTCGCTGTTTGCCCGTGGTACATGGCAAGCAAGTGAAAGGCCTTCTAACGACGACACATTTAGTGCATAACCACCGCACGCAGTCTTTGTTCTTAATTGAGAAAATCAAAGACGCGAGTTCACTCAACGCGCTGGCGGCGTTG
>NZ_JAWOWP010000431.1:0-676 GCF_033340555.1 Vibrio sp. 1069 | reverse complement strand
TGATCATGGTTATCGGCCTTGGCCTTGCGCCAACGGCAGTCAACATGGCGGTAGGTAAAACGGGCGACGGTGCGGTTCAGTTAGTAAATGGCGATGCTGCGGTCATTATCTCTGCGGTTTCGCTGCTAACGACGATTGCACTTAGCGTGTTCGCAAAAGGGTTCCTAAAACTGGTTCCTATCGTGGGTGGTATTTTGGCGGGCTATTCAGTATCCCTATTCTACGGTGTGGTTGACTTTACACCTGTGGCTCAAGCAGCTTGGCTTGCAATGCCCAACTTCACCATGCCTGAGTTCAACATCAACGCGATTCTATTCATGATCCCAGTTGCAATCGCTCCTGCGGTAGAGCACGTGGGTGACATGTTGGCTATCTCAAATGTAACGGGTAAAAACTACCTGAAGAAACCAGGCCTACACCGCACTATCGCGGGTGACGGAATCGCGACAATTGCAGCATCAATGGTTGGTGCGCCGCCAAACACTACTTACAGTGAAGTAACAGGCGCGGTAATGCTGACCAAAGCTTTCAACCCTGTAATCATGACTTGGGCTGCCATTACCGCTATTGTTCTTGCGCTGGTAGGTAAGCTAGGTGCGATTCTGCAAACCATTCCTGTGCCAGTAATGGGCGGCATCATGATTCTTCTGTTCGGTTCTATCGCAACCGTCGGTTT
>NZ_JAWOWP010000430.1:0-677 GCF_033340555.1 Vibrio sp. 1069 | reverse complement strand
TTTGCTTACTTTCTGCATCTATCTACATCAACCATTAGTCGACGTTTGATATAAAAAAACGCATCACAAGTGATACGTTTTTTGCGTCGTTGTTTGTATTCGACTCTATTCGCAGTCGTCTTCATCGGCGTTAACTGGGAACAAACACATTAAGCGCCTGAGGACGAATCTTGATCTCTAAACGACGGCCAGAATAGAGCTCACCGTCGATGACGTAGTCAATCGGCTTATCCGCAGTAATCGTTACCCCTGTCGCGCTCGCGTACTGAAACAGATTCGACTCATCCTGCGCACCGACGCTGGTTAATGTTAGATCCGACAACGCCACTAGGCGTCCACCCAGCGACTGAGTGTTATCAAGGTAGGTAATGTGCAGTTTCCCATCATCTGGCTGCGGCGCGCCGCCACCTTGCGCTAACACAGTACTGAATGGCGCGATGTTGGCCACGACGAAGCTGTGCACGTCCATCTCCTGACTCTCCCATCCTTGTTCACTCGCCGCCTGCCCTTCGAGGGTTACTTGCAGAGTTTGCACCTCTTCGGAAATCACAGCGTTAAAAAAGCCCGTTAAATACGCCAGTTGCCCAAAAGCATTTTTCTCTTCACGATGCGCGTGTTCAATCATCTTCTGTTCCAAGCCAATACCCAGCACCAACAGAATCAAACGCTGATTACAT
>NZ_JAWOWP010000429.1:0-678 GCF_033340555.1 Vibrio sp. 1069 | reverse complement strand
AGATTGAACAAAAGGGTGAAACAGAGCTTTATGATGCGCTGCGTCACGAGCCTGGGGTAAGTGTGTCGGGTGGCGCTGGTCGTCCACAAAACATCACGATTCGGGGCATGACGGGTAATCGCATTATGATCATTCGTGACGGCATTCGCTCTGCAGACGGTTTTGGTGCGAATGACAACAATGACAAAGTGGGCCGCGACACGTTCGATCTATCTAATCTTGAATCATTAGAAGTAGTGAAAGGGGCAAGCTCCTCAGTTTTGGGCTCTGGTGCCATTGGTGGCGCTGTGATTCTAAAATCCAAACAGCCGGGCGAGTTTTTAGAAGATCGTGACTTTTATGTTGACGCCACGGGCACTTATACGGGGATCAGCAATAAATACAAAGGCGCGAGCAATCTGGCATTTCGTTCTGGCGACACGGAAAGCTTAGTCAACGCGGCGTATTGGCAAGGTGAAGAGACGCGTAACTTCAGCCAAGATTTGTACAACCGCGATTTGGATGGTTACAGCGCGTCATACGCCATCAATCATTTCTTCAATGATGAAGTGATGATCAAAGCGCGTGCTGAACTCTATCGACAAGACCAACAACGTCTTGAAGGTTCGTCATCCATACAAAAAGATGGCAAGTGGCATATCGAAGACTTTGCAGAAGATGAATCGACAGAAGAATACA
>NZ_JAWOWP010000428.1:0-678 GCF_033340555.1 Vibrio sp. 1069 | reverse complement strand
GGGTACTTTTGCTTAATCCAACCGAAGCGGTCGAGCAAATTGTCGATATTTCGATGAGTGTAATGATGGATGAAACCATCGCATGGATCATTCTCGTATGTGGTTTGATGGGCGGTTTGATTGCCGTATTGGAGAAAGGCGGCAGTATTTTGAGCTTCTCCGATATGCTTGTCACCAAGGTTAAAAGCCGCAAGCAATCTATGTTGATGACATTTGCTCTGGGTATCCTGATCTTTATTGATGACTACTTAAACGCAATTGCGATTTCATCATCAATGAAAAAAGTCACTGACGGCTACAAGATCTCTCGTGAAAAGCTCTCTTATCTAGTGGATTCAACCGCAGCGCCTATCTGTATTCTGGTGCCGATTTCCACTTGGGCCATCTTCTTTAGCTCGCTGCTAGAAGCAAACGGCGTCGCTGAAGCAGGCCAAGGTATTCAGACGTACATGCAAGCAATTCCTTACATGGCTTACGGCTGGGTAACTTTGGTGATTGTTCTGCTGGTTGCGATGGAAAAAATCCCTGACCTCGGCGCAATGAAAAAAGCAGAAGAGCGTGCGAAGAATGGTCAAGTTCGTCCAGACGGCGCAACCGATGTGGACTTTGGTTCTGAAGTTTCCGCGCACACCAATCCGACAATGGGTCTGATCAACTTCCTTTTACCGATGATCGTCC
>NZ_JAWOWP010000427.1:0-678 GCF_033340555.1 Vibrio sp. 1069 | reverse complement strand
CGTTTAGCTGATGAGTACCGCTACGCGAGTAAACCGCCACCAATGCTACTGACGCACCCTTTTCCAGAAGACCGTGTAGCAGATAGCCGTCAACGTGCACAAGCCTATCCTCCAATGCGCATTGCACCCTCTATCGATTACCATTTGGCGCGCGCACGCATTGTCGCGCGATATGCCGGTATCGACGGACAAGCCGCACTAGGTTGGTTTGAGCGTACTCAAAAGAAAACTTCAGCGGACATCATGCCGTCATTTGATTACGGCCGAGCGCTGGTTCATCTGGACAACAAACGCTTATCACAAGCAGAACCGATTTTGAAAAAGCTGTTAGCGCAAGATCCGGGCAACCCATTCTATTTAGATGCAATGACCGATCTATACATCGAGAAAAAACAGCCACAAAAAGCCGTTGAGTTGCTAAATAGTGCGCTAAAGCGTAATCCTCAAAACAAAGTATTAACCATTAACTACGCCAACGCGTTGCTTGAAGCAAACCAAAATGATCAAGCGGTGCGTACGCTTCAGCGTTATACACACGATAACCCAGAAGATAGTAATGGCTGGCAGCTATTATCGAAAGGCTATCATGCCCTTGGACGTAGTGATGAAGAGCTTGCAGCTCGCGCGGAAATTCTGGCACTAAGAGCAAACTGGAATAAAGCGATTCAATATTACAGT
>NZ_JAWOWP010000426.1:0-678 GCF_033340555.1 Vibrio sp. 1069 | reverse complement strand
TGATGAACGTACGCGCAGAGCTGCGGCATGTCGAGCCTTACAATTTGGTTAAGTTCATCGACAAAGCCAAGCTGCCAACTCAGTGGGGCACATTCATGATGCACGGCTTCATCGAGACGGCTACAGGGAAGGAGCATCTCGCGCTGGTGTATGGCGACCCGACGTCTCAGCCTGCGCCATTGATTCGGCTCCATTCTGAATGTCTCACTGGGGACGCACTATTTAGCACCCGCTGCGATTGCGGTTTTCAGTTAAATCGTGCGTTGCAAAACATCGTCGAAGAGGGCTGCGGCGTGCTGCTCTATTTGCGTCAGGAGGGACGTGGCATCGGTTTAATCAACAAAATTCGCGCCTATCACTTGCAGGATGATGGTGCGGATACCGTTGAGGCGAATGAGCGTTTAGGGTTTGCTGCTGATATGCGAGACTATGCGTTTTGCAAAGGGATGTTAGAGCATTTAGGGATTGACGAAGTGCGTCTGATGACCAACAACCCCCGTAAGCTTGCGGCTTTGAAAAACGCGCACATCAATGTCGTTGAGCGTGTGCCACTGCAAGAAGGTCGCAATCCAAGCAACCAACACTATCTAAAAACCAAAGCAAACAAATTAGGGCACATGTTTGATCCCCATTTTGTTGATCAAACGGAATGATCGTTTCTGGCGGGTATCAAATCGA
>NZ_JAWOWP010000425.1:0-679 GCF_033340555.1 Vibrio sp. 1069 | reverse complement strand
TGACAACGTAGCTTTCACCGACAATAGCAATAGCCAAAATGCCTTTGATCAGCTGCTCGCGGATAAGTGAATCTACATAAAGTGATTTCACTAGTGTACCGTGCGTGAAGTTGTATTTGATGTCGCCATCTTTTAGCTCGATCTTGTTCATCTCAATCAGTTGATTGATTTGCGCTTTGATCTCTTTGCTTAGACGCTCTGCGTTTTGTTGTTGGCTTAGCTGTTTGTCTCGCTCTACCTGCTGGCGTTTACTCTCTTCAACCGCCGCTTTAACTTCGCGTGCTTGAACGCGTGATTTCTTTGAGCCTTTTTTCGCTTTCTTTAGTTTTTTCTCGTTAACTAAGCCCGCTTTTAGCATTTGTTCTTGAAGGGTAAGTTTCGCCATGTTTAATCCAGTTAGTGCGCAATTTTCTGCATTTTAACCAGTCATTCTCTGCAAAGAAAGGGGAGTGGCTTTTTAAGCGAGAAAAGCCTCAAGAATCGCCAACAAAACATGGTCTGCTCACCCGTTTAACTCTGCTTATCTAGCCGCCATTTTATCTAACCGCCATTGCCTTGGCGATTTTCCCGTCCAGCGACGAAAGTGGCGGCTGAAGACCGCAGTTTCTGCATAGCCCAGTTGCAACGCGATATCGGTAATACTCTGAACATTCTCATGCAAACGCTGCTCGGCGAAATC
>NZ_JAWOWP010000424.1:0-680 GCF_033340555.1 Vibrio sp. 1069 | reverse complement strand
AAATGACACAACTTTATTGTCAGCCGTATAAGTAAAAAACGAGGAGAGCGCGTATGTGGAAAACAGTAACAATTGGGGCAATGGCGCTTTTGATGGCCGCTTGTACGACAGTAACAACAGACGTGGATAAACAAGCGGACTTCGCTTCTTATAAAACGTTTGATTTTGGTACTCAAAATGATGCTCCAGCAAGTATCGATGGACGCCGTATAGAACAAGGTTTGGCTGCTCAACTGGAATCGAAGGGGCTTTCTCGAGTTGCAAGTGGTGGTGATTTATACGTTAATAACGATATAGTTGAGGAGTACGAGTTGGTATAGTCTGGTTCTTCTTTTAGCGTCGGTTATGGATGGAACAGCTTTGGTGTGATTACATCAAGCCCTGAACGATATAAAGAACGCAAATACGGGAAGTTAGTGGTAGAGCTGGTGGATAGTAAGGCGAACCAAGTTGTGTGGAAAGGCGTTTCAAGCCGCAAGTTAACCGAATCAATGAGTACTGAGAAAAGGGAAAATTTGATCACAGAAGAAGTGGCGAAAATGTTCGAAAACTACCCATACGGTAAGAATTGAGTCCTCCGTTATATCAAACTGAGTGGCTAAAACCACGAGGCGAGAATTTCGATTGCAAATTCTCGCCCTCAGAGTTAAAAGTACGTATTACTGTGATGTAGGTGAACG
>NZ_JAWOWP010000423.1:0-680 GCF_033340555.1 Vibrio sp. 1069 | reverse complement strand
ATACGAAATGAGGGCAAGAAGCCCCAAAATGCAAAAACCCCGCTTCATCGAGACGGCAATCTCTCAGCGGGGTTCCAAAGACAAGAGAATTATGAATCGAACTGACCTAAAAATCAACCTTTCACAACGCCTCTTGTCATCGAATAGCGATGACGAGTATGTGCGGATCTAACGAGCGAGGAGCGCCACAAGGCGCGGGCTGCAAGCCCCTCGGGATAAAGACGAAATCCTCTTCACCCTGCGAAGCATGTGAAGGAGATTTTGGAAAATTCCGTAACATCCGAAAAGAACGATACCAACTTTCGAGAGCTGCTAGGGCTATTTACGCAAAGCAGGGCGAGAAAGAGGGATATAAGCATGTTTTAAATTACCACCGGACAGCTAAGTGCGCTTACATAGCGCATGATGATGTGCGTGTGCATGTTTCCTGCAATCACGATAAAGCATTCCTTTCTGGTGTAACCGCTTGTGGTAGCGTTTGGACTTGTCCCGTATGCGGGGCGAAGGTCGAAGAGCGCCGCCGTGGTGAGATTGCCAAGGGCGTTGACTATTGGTATTCGTTACCGAATAAGACGGTCAACATGATCACCTTTACGTTCAGCCACTCGATAGGAGATCGGCTTGCCGATGTTCTTGATAAGCAAGCCAAGGCATTGAAGAGGCTGCGTACAGGCAAGGCA
>NZ_JAWOWP010000422.1:0-681 GCF_033340555.1 Vibrio sp. 1069 | reverse complement strand
ATGCACGGCTTCCGAGCCCTAAAAAGCGAAGTAATTATGTCAAATATGACGAATGCCGCCCCCCATACTCCTATTCAGGAAGCAGACTATTCTGCCATTCATCCCCCTTCCCTACTGAAACGCCTCGAACTCACCAATCCAGTATTCTGGTTGAGTGGTAGCTTCCTCAGTTTGTTCGTTCTGCTTGCATTGACGAACACCGAATCTCTAACCGCAATGGTTAACGCAGGCTTTGGGTTTGCGACAAAATATTTCGGAGCTTACTGGCAAGTATTGCTTCTTCTCAATTTCCTTATCGGTTTGGCTCTCGCGTTTGGTCGTCCAGGGTATGTACGTTTGGGCGGCTTAGCGAAACCAGACATCGACACATTTAAATGGCTGTCGATTGTACTGTGCACCCTACTCGCTGGTGGTGGTGTTTTTTGGGCTGCTGCCGAGCCAATTGCTCACTTTGTTACAGCGCCACCTTTGTATGGTGAAGCTTCACCAAAAACTTCTGCAATCAATGCATTATCTCAGTCGTTTATGAACTGGGGATTTTTGGCTTGGGCGATTCTCGGTTGCCTTTCTTCCATCGTATTGATGCACCTGCACTACGACAAAGGCTTGCCACTTAAACCACGCACGTTGCTTTACCCAATCTTTGGCGACAAAGCGATTCATGGCTGGATTGGTAACCTG
>NZ_JAWOWP010000421.1:0-681 GCF_033340555.1 Vibrio sp. 1069 | reverse complement strand
CATGAAGATGGCGTGCGCCGTGCTTTGGATGTTGTGAACGGACTTGCCGCTAAACATCACGAGACAAACGACACACTTTATGAACAAGGCGCTGCGTAATATGAGTATCCCTTCTCACAGCCAGTTATTTATAGGCAATGTAAGGCATCGTCGTTTTACGCCCGTTAAGCACGAGCTGAATTACTCAATGTTTATGCCAGCGATTGATTTGGATGAAATTGGCGTACTTGAGAAAAAAGTTTGGGGCTTTGGGACTCGCTGGTGGCATTGGGCTCGATTCAAACGCGATGATTACCTCGGTGAAGGGAGTTTGAAAAAAGCGGTGCAAGATAAAGTCGCAGAACTTACGGGCATACGTTGCAGCGGCAAAGTACTGGCTGTCTGTCACTTGCGTTATCTCGGGCTCTATTTTAGTCCGGTGAATTTTTACTACCTGTATGACCAAAAAGGTGAATGGCAATATCTTCTCGCCGAAGTCAGCAATACACCTTGGAATGAGCGCCATTATTACGCGATAGCGGCTGACCCAAAGGATGAAGATTTTGGTTGGGAGCAAGACAAAGCATTCCACGTGTCACCGTTCAACCCGATAGACCAATTGTACCGCTGGAAAATAAAGCCGCTTACAGACAAGTTAAATATCCATCTTGAATGCCATAAAGGTGAAAAACACTTCGACGC
>NZ_JAWOWP010000420.1:0-682 GCF_033340555.1 Vibrio sp. 1069 | reverse complement strand
GACGTTGTGTGGGCGAGAATAGAAGTAGCCTTGAATATAATGACAACCCATGTCGATAAGCTTATTTAGCGCCCTGTCGTCTTCTACGCCTTCTGCAATTAAGTCGACATCCAACAGTTGAGCTAACTGGGCTATCAGATACACCACTTGCTCTGACGTTTTGTTCGAGAGCATATTGCGCACAAATGTGGCGTCAATTTTGATGCTGTCGATAGGGTAATTATGAATGTAATTTAAGCTCGAATAGCCAGTGCCGAAGTCATCCAGTGCGACTTTAAAACCAAGATAGCGAAGCGAGTTCAAAACCATCTGCTCGCGTCCACTTTGTGAAAGCAAAACAGTTTCAGTGAGCTCTATAACAAAGTCCGAAGCATCGTGACCGTATCGCTCGAGCAAGGTTGTTAGGTGGTTGATGTAGCGGTTTGAATCGACCAGTTCGTGTGCAGAGCAGTTGATGGATAGCTTCACGGTATAACCGAGGTGAGCCTCTAACTCTTGCTTCGCAATACATGCTAACTCTATGATTCGCTCACCTAATTCGATGATTAATCCCGATTGCTCAGCCGCTTCAATAAACTCCGCAGGGGAGATGTTGCCATACACACTGCTGTTCCAACGAGCGAGTATTTCAAAGTAATCCCAGCGATCATTGTTTACATCAACAATCGGTTGTAACACCACG
>NZ_JAWOWP010000419.1:0-682 GCF_033340555.1 Vibrio sp. 1069 | reverse complement strand
GCAAAATCACAACCCTAATCGGTCCCAACGGAGCGGGAAAATCCACGTTAGTTAAAGTCATTTTAGGGCTTCAAAAGCCGACTAGCGGAAAATTGGTTAAAGCGAAAAAGCTAAAAATTGGTTATGTGCCTCAGAAACTGAAACTCAACGACTCTTTGCCGCTAAACGTTATCCGTTTCTTAAATTTAGCAGGAAAGTACAGCAAACAAGAATGCCTTGATGCATTAAGACTAGTTGGTGCAGAGCACTTAATTAAGAGCAACATGCACCGCCTTTCCGGTGGTGAAAACCAACGCGTCCTACTTGCCCGCGCGCTGCTACAACGCCCTGACTTGTTGGTTCTTGATGAACCAGCTCAAGGTGTTGATGTTCAGGGACAAATCGATCTATACGATTTGATTGAAAGCATCCGTCACCGCTTCGATTGCGCTGTGTTTATGGTATCTCATGATTTGCATTTGGTCATGGCAAAAACAGACGATGTGATTTGTTTGCACCACCACGTTTGTTGTTCGGGGTCACCAGCAACGATCACTCAGCATCCTTCTTACATAGCATTGTTTGGTAACGCAGCGAGAGAATCACTCGCGTTTTATCATCACGACCACGAGCATCACCATCACGATTTGTCTGGCTCTCCAGTATCGGGCGACGCTACCTCATGCTCTAACCATAGCCACGG
>NZ_JAWOWP010000418.1:0-682 GCF_033340555.1 Vibrio sp. 1069 | reverse complement strand
TCGAAAGTAACAATGCACCAGCAAGCGCGGCGAAAGTCGCTGGAGAGCGCCTTGCTTGGTCTTCCATACTGCGCGCTAGGTGGCGCTGTGTTACGTGCGCAATTTCGTGCGCGACAACGGATGCGAGTTCACTTTCGCTACGAGCATGAAGAAATAGCCCTGAGTGCAATGCAACGTAACCGCCAAAAAAGGCAAAGGCGTTGATATTACGATCACGAATCATGAAGAAGTGGAACGGCGTTTTTACATCGTTCGCATTAGCAACGAGGCGGTGTCCGAGGGAATCGATATATTCGTTGATGACCGGATCGTTGACGATAGGCTTACTGGCTCTGAGCATGCGCATGTACGCGTCGCCATAAATCAACTCTTGGTCTATAGAAAGCGTGCCGCCAGCTGCCGTACCAATATCAGGCAAGTCGATGCTATTGGCGTAAGTCGTTGGCGAACTGATTGCAGCGGCAAGGCACAAACAAACGAGCGAGCGAGTGCGTTTTAACATACGGTTTAAAGATTCTCCAAAATACCTAAGTACGTGGTTGGAGGTCGAGTACCTCACAACATCACCACTATACTTTATGGTCATCCCCTAGGATGAATAGGCTAGCACTAAGACCAAAAATAAATGAATTGGTTTCGTAAATTGTTTTATATCCGAGTCATTTCAGCATGTGGTTAAATC
>NZ_JAWOWP010000417.1:0-682 GCF_033340555.1 Vibrio sp. 1069 | reverse complement strand
AACCTGATAAGAGTGCAGCTTTCTTTGGTGAGAACGGTCTGTATTCCAGCCTCTAGGGTGTTCAGAAGGTTTAGGCAATTTGACGTGTTTTACAATGACAGAGCGTTTAGCGAATATCAGCCGAACCAATTCTCCGTAACCGCCCCAAAGTGACTGGATTACTTCACTCGACAGCAATTCACCGAGATCAAGATCCTGGCTGATATTTTGATACAAAAGGTGGTGGTCATTCATACTCAAGCAAGAAGATGCGACCAAGCTTGGTTACGGTTGATGTAATGCGCCACATACGGGCAAACCGGTTCGATTTTATAACCCAGAGCTTCAATTTCTGGGAGTACCGCTTCCATCATTACTTTGCCATAACCTTTGCCTCGCAGCTCTTCTGGTACGACCGTCGATGTTATGTGCATCACATCATTTTTCAACTCGTAGACCACTTTTGCTTTGAAGTCTTGCTCTAAATCAACCCAAAAGAGGCCACTTTCAGTGTCGTGAATCACTTTATGCATATCTTCTTCTCTAATTTTGTTACGGATTTATTGAATCAAACTATATCACTGAATAAAATCATTACCACGCAAAGACACCCAGTCGTTTAGTGCTAAATTTCATAGCAGTCACCTCTTCTCAAATCAGGTACGACAATAAGAATGAGAAATATGATAACCAGTGCCAGAGA
>NZ_JAWOWP010000416.1:0-682 GCF_033340555.1 Vibrio sp. 1069 | reverse complement strand
CCATGATCGCGCTGATGCCTTCTTCCGGCGCAAGACCTGCATGTGCAGGGCGGCCTTTGATGGTTGCGACGATCTTTTGTTGGCCCGGAGCAGCTGTTACGATAGTTCCAATTGGGCCACCTGTGTCCAGTACGATCGCTTCTGTTGAGGTTACGTGAGACATATCGAAGTATTCAGAACCGAACAGGCCACCTTCTTCATGTACAGTGAACGCCAATTCGAGCGTTTTGTGTTCTAGGTTTTCAGCTTGGATGCAGCGCACTGCTTCCATGATGGCAGCGATGCCCGATTTGTCGTCACCGCCAAGAATGGTGTTGCCTTTCGAGCGGATGATACCGTCTTCGATGATCGGCTCGATACCAATGCCCGGCGTTACCGTATCCATGTGACAGCTCATTAGGATTGAGCCTTCTTTTTTTCCTTCTAAACGTGCGTACACGTTGAAGCCATTAGAAATGTGTTCTGGTACAGGAAGCTTGTGAACCGTAAAGCCTAGTTCGCCCAGTTGCTCAGCCAGCGTTTCTGCAATTTGTTTTTCATTCATAGATTCGCTGTCGATACGAACCAGTTGGCAGAAATGTTCAACTAGACGTTCTTGATTAATTTGTGTCATTTGGGTGTCTCTTTCTTTTGGGGTCGAGGGCGATACCGAGAAACGATGTGAATTCGAAATCAATGGCAC
>NZ_JAWOWP010000415.1:0-682 GCF_033340555.1 Vibrio sp. 1069 | reverse complement strand
AAAGTAATTTTGAAAATTTAAACAAATAAATTTATGAATGGAAAATTAATTAACACATGTAAAAAAGAGTGGATTCACATTAGAAAATGTACTGGTTGTGGAAGCAGAAAAGAATTGGAGTTTGATGCGGAAACGGAGATTAAAACATACGAGCGTGAGGATGGAACGCAGTATAAAATTTCAGAAACATTAGAGTGCTGTCCTCGGTGCAAGGCTATGACTTGGTACAGGAAATAATATTAAATAAAATGCCTATGCTTAAACCAGATCCAAGACGTTGCGATACATGTAAGAGGAAATTTAATTTCCTTTTACCTTACAGTCCGAATAAAGGATTTTATTGCGGAGACTGTGAAGGGAAAAATAATAACCTAGCTGTGAAGCCAAGGTTATCTTAAGCCACCACGAGGTGGCTTTTCTTTTGGGCGCAGCCCCGAACACAAAGGTACTTTGTATAGTGAGTATACAAACCTTTGTATATATACTTTGCGGAGCTTTGTATATATACATTTGTTTGTAAGGTCGTGATTACCTATAATTTAAATAAATTATATGGGAACCACGATATTAAGATTTGCCAAAATTAAAAATGTGGCAAATATAAGGCAGGCAGGCGCACATCAGCACCGCCACCATAAAAACACACCTACCGCAAACCCTCAGTTAAATAAACTGAATAGGT
>NZ_JAWOWP010000414.1:0-682 GCF_033340555.1 Vibrio sp. 1069 | reverse complement strand
CGACTAACTGCTCTCGTTGTTTTTCTGAAACGTCTAAATCGGTCTGTGCAATCAGTGAATCAAGCTTGGTTCGTAGTGCACTCATTACTCTTCCTCGCCTTTTTTCAGCAAGCCGTGCTTCTTCAGATGCACAAGAAGAATTGAAATCGCTGCAGGCGTAATGCCGGAAATACGCGAAGCAATGCCAATACTTTCCGGTTTGGCTTCGCTCAGTTTCGCAACCACTTCGTTCGACAAACCTTTTACGTCTTTGTAATCCAAATCCGCAGGCAGTTTTGTGTGTTCGTGGCGAAGTGATTTTTCGATCTCTTCTTGCTGACGCTTGATGTAACCGTCGTATTTCACCTGAATTTCTACTTGTTCTGCCGCTTGTTGATCTTCAAGAGCAGGAGCAAAGGCATCAAGTTGAGTCAATTGTGAGTATGAGATCTCTGGACGACGCAAAAGATCCTCACCACTTGCTTCACGCGCCATTGGCGTTTTCAGCAGTTTGTTCAGTTCATCAATGCCCGCCGAGTTCGGGTTTACCCAAGTAGACTTCAGACGCTGACGCTCGGTTTCCATGTTCTCGATTTTTTCGTTGAAACGCGCCCAACGAACATCATCAATCAAGCCAAGTTCACGAGCTTTTTCTGTCAAACGAAGGTCGGCGTTGTCTTCTCGAAGCAATAGGCGGTATTCA
>NZ_JAWOWP010000413.1:0-683 GCF_033340555.1 Vibrio sp. 1069 | reverse complement strand
TTGTCGCTAAAACTACGGATGGTGAAGCGTTGCTGATCAAAGGCGTTGGTAGCGCAGAAGTTGAAGCCTACGAATACGACTTGCGTAATTATCCAGCAAGTAAAACCCGCTTCAACATTGAAATCGAACGCGCACCTCATCAGGTAATGAAAGACGTGGAAATGTCTCTCACTTATCAGCCTAAACTGGCTATTCCAATGACGTTTGCTGGTCAGAAAGGCAAAGTCAGTCTGATTGGTGGGTTGCCTGAAGGTCTTCGAATGAAGGATGGCAACTTAGAAGTGGATACCGCGGGCGAATATCGTCTTAAGTTTGAAGATGATGGCGGTGACTTTTACCAATCAATTCAATTCAATGTTGTGATCAAAGTTGCGAAAGCGCAAGGCCAAGCGATGACGACGCAAGATTATGAAATGGTATACAGCAAAGACTACGATTTTAACTTGCAGCGTGATTTTGGTTTAACGGCCAGCAATGATCATTTGGAAGTCGTTGACAATACTTCTCCAGGCGTTGCAGATGTTATTGGTGACGGTCTTATTCGTGTCTACAAAGCGGGTCAAACGACGTTAACGGTTCGCAGGAAAGAGAGTGCAAATTACACGGCCGGTCCAGATCAAAAAGTTCGCTTCAACATTCTGAGTGCGCCAAGCCGAATTGCTATCCAGTCAGGCGTAGTAGAA
>NZ_JAWOWP010000412.1:0-683 GCF_033340555.1 Vibrio sp. 1069 | reverse complement strand
TATCCAATGCACACAGAGACATGTTCTCTTTCACGGATAAGCCCAGCACCAGACCATCCCCTTTGCGGTCTTCCGAGATGTAAGCGATACCATTTGCCAAGCCATCTTGCGGGCTAACCGGATTAATGGTTTTGTTATCGAGATTGATAACGCCATGCTCGCTTGGCAGCGCGCCGTAAATCACTTTCATTAACTCGGTGCGGCCTGCGCCCATCAAACCAGAGATACCCAAAATCTCACCGCGTTTAAGTGTGAAGCTCACATCGTGAACGCCAGAACCTGTCAAGCCAATCACTTCAAGGCATGTCTCGCCGTGCTTTACATCAATACGTGGGTATTGCTCTTCTAATTTACGGCCAACCATCATTTCGATTAAGCCGTCTTCATCCGTGTCTGCTACTCGGCATTCACCGATAAATTTACCGTCACGAAGCACGGTAATGTCGTCACAGATTTCAAAGATTTCTTTCAGGCGGTGTGAGATATATACAATGCCGCAGCCTTGCTCACGAAGCTCATTAATCACTTTGAACAGAGATTCGGTTTCTGTATCAGTAAGCGCATCGGTTGGTTCATCCATGATGATGACTTTCGATTCAAACGAGAGCGCTTTGGCAATTTCTACCATTTGTTGCTCACCCAAACTTAGATCACCAAGCAAGGTTTTCGAGCTGTGTTTCACG
>NZ_JAWOWP010000411.1:0-683 GCF_033340555.1 Vibrio sp. 1069 | reverse complement strand
TGTGCTCCTCACGCGAGTTTTTTAGCGTTGCACGCAATAACGCCGTGAGTTGATCCAACATTTGTTTGGCTTTATCGACGTCTTGCGACATCAACGCGCTGATATTGGCAAGCGTATTAAACAGAAAATGCGGCTCAATTTGGCTTTGCATCTGCTTGAGCTGGCTGAGTAAAAGGGCTCGTTCTTGTTCGGCATTTTCACGTTTGATGCTCTCTAGCTCACGCTGTGCAATGGCTTCTTTTTCGCGTGAATGAAAATAAAAATAACACATACCGCTAAACAGCAGGCCCATCAGTAAGACAGGCAACATGCCCGAAATACCGAAGTATTCACCGAGCCAAAACTGCGCATTAATTACACCAAACAACAAACACGCGGTCAGTGATAGCGCAATTTCTAGCATGCGTGGGATGGTCGGAAACAACTTGTCGATCAACCACGAGAAGAACAGCGCAGAGTAGCCAAAACCAAAGCTCACCAGCACATGCACGTAGTACGGACCGCCCCAAACTGAGAGCGTCATTCCCGAGATAAACAAACAAAACAACGTGGTGACTACCACACTGCGCTGCCATCCACTTGCTACCATTGACTTAGCTGAACACATTTAAAATTTCCCTTTGATGTTAAATACAATCATATGCTTATCGTTGATTTGTGCGTAAGCAGAATGGTCGTCTCCG
>NZ_JAWOWP010000410.1:0-684 GCF_033340555.1 Vibrio sp. 1069 | reverse complement strand
TGCCTTTCACAATCGCGATTTCATCTTCCAAACCTTCACTTTGCCAAGACACGTAGCCGTAAGACAACAGAATCACTGCCGCAGCCGCACCCCAAGAAATCGCCACATTTTTTAGCGTAAGGAGATCTTTTTTCGGCTTTAAATGATCAGGATATAGATTGACGCGTCGATTTGTAGACGCTGCCGCCGCATCCGCAAGCACATGACCAGAGAGTTCATGTTCTTCAGGCAGTAGTGACGACACTTTGGTGCTTAAGCGGTAGTTAAGCGACTGAACCAATTCGTTCTCATCTTCTTCATCACAGCACACTTTCAATTGGTGCAACTGAACCTGACGAAGCTGAGCAGAGAGGTAATCTATCGAACGTTGCAGCTCCAGAGACAAACTGTCCATCTGTAGCTCGCTTGACGGTACGCCAGTAAGAGGAGGTGTCACGCTACGAATCGAACGATGAAATGCAATGGTGTGCTCAACAAAAGCACTGATGCGGAAATGCCCACGCGCGCTGCGTTGCAGCAACAAAAAGTTACCAAGCTCACCAGCGGTATCACCCCAAACATCATCTTCCGGAATGATCGCTTCTAACGGCAATTGAGCACGACTAGCCAGTAGCACAATTTTATCAAGCATCTTTCTTGATAAAACATAAGCTTGCACTTTACTTGAGTTTGGTAGCTCTACCG
>NZ_JAWOWP010000409.1:0-684 GCF_033340555.1 Vibrio sp. 1069 | reverse complement strand
AAGATGACTAACGGGTTGAGGTTAAACCGCCTCCCTAGCAAAGTTGGGGTGACAAACTGACTCTCGATTAAATTCAGCAACAGATATATCGACACCACTGTCAGCATAAAACTGACCGAATCTAACTGCAGATACGCGACAAAACCAAAGCTCACCATCGAAATCACTGGCCCCAAATACGGTGCGAAATTCATTACCCCAGCAAACGCCCCCCATAGAAATGGGTCTTCAAGGCCGAGGACAAAAAACACCAATCCAACACACAAGCCTAAACCCGCATTGACCAAAGTAATGGTGCCGATGTAGCGCGATAAATCTTTCTGCAGAGCCTGCACCAACTCCACCGCCTGACGTTGTTTCGAAAAACCACGCAAACGCGATACCGATTTACGAAACAGACTTCGACCATGATTAAGCATGAAATACACCATAAACAGCACAATCATCGCCTGAGTTAACAGCGTTGGTGTGGTGGTCGCGAGCGCTTTCAGCAGAGAAAACACCGTGTTGTTGCCCATCTCGTCAATGTTCATGTCACTGGCGATCTCAAGCGGCGCATTCATGTGCTCTGACGACGCTTTGGTCACTTCATTCACTTCCTGCGAAACGTTTTGGACGATGCTTGGCAACTCAGCCCACCATTGTTTCGCGGGTTCTGATATCGCCGCTAAACCGAGTATTGAA
>NZ_JAWOWP010000408.1:0-685 GCF_033340555.1 Vibrio sp. 1069 | reverse complement strand
TCTAACCAAAGCTGGTTAGGCTTCACGCGACCTGACTCATTCCCATCTAAAACCAACTCTCCCATGAAAGGATAACTTTCATCGACACCTCGTACAGAAATAAACTGCATTCCGTTATCGCTAAAAGCCATGGTCGAAAATCGGGTCATAACGGAGCGCTCAAGTTGCTCTGTCGATTTTAATAGTGAGTCAGATAATGGGTTTGTGGAAACGAACACCGCATCCGCTGTTAATGCATCCTTCCCCTGCTTGACAATCACTTGCTCCATACGAGATGCAAGTGCAGACAATGCAAAAATACTCGCGATGACCAACACAAGAGCGACGCTGATCGGCCAAAGGTTTCCTTGCCTAATTTCGCCCAAACTCCAACGCACCAAACTTTTATTCGGAGAGTGTTGCTTCAATCCACGTTGATCTGAAGATGTTACTTCACTTGAAGATACTGCTGACATTACATCTCCTCCTTAAGCTCACCCGCCTCCATACGATAAATTCTGTCGCATCGGCTTGCTAAGTTCACATCATGAGTGACCAATATTAATGTCGTACCGTGCTGGCTATTGAGATCGAACAACAGCTCGATGACTTTATCCGCGGTTTGGTGATCAAGATTCCCTGTCGGTTCATCAGCAAACAGCAATTCTGGCTGAGTCATAAATGCTCTGGCCAACGCGACGCGTTG
>NZ_JAWOWP010000407.1:0-686 GCF_033340555.1 Vibrio sp. 1069 | reverse complement strand
ACCAGTTGGAGCACGAACCTCGCCGAACCGCAAACCAAGGTCGGTCGTGATTTGATAGCGGTCTTCATATTCTTTGTCACGAACGCGACGCTGACTGCGATCGACGCGATCACGATAACCACTGTTCCAATCAACGGAATAGATAAAACTTTCGATTTCATCGGCGCTCATGCCTGTCGCGTACAAACCGCCAACATAAGCTCCCATGCTTGTCCCTGTGATGATATCGACAGGAATGGGCATTTCTTCTAGAGCCTTGAGGACACCAATGTGGGCAGCACCTTTTGCGCCGCCACCAGCGAGAACAACCGCGACTTTAGGACGAGTCGGAGTATCCTCATTTTTGACTTGAGCAACAGAAGGAGTGGCTATCAAAAACAAACTTACCCACCACGCGAAATAGCGCGACATCGGGCTTGATGACAGCGTTTTGAACATCCACTTCTTCCTTTACTGAATACTTGATCACTAATATGTACTAAGAATTGACCAGTGAAACAAGTCCATGTTGTTGATTTGGAGATCCTACCAATCAAACAAACTATTCAACCAGTTAGATTTTTTCTCACACTGTTGTTTGATTTGACCCGTTTTATCCCATACTGGAAGTTTGTAATCGCTGCGGCAATTCATCTCTAAACCACCGTTGGAGGTCGGTTTAAAGCCAAGCGTCGTCACTTCTTTAG
>NZ_JAWOWP010000406.1:0-686 GCF_033340555.1 Vibrio sp. 1069 | reverse complement strand
ATTCGCTAAGTTCAATCGTTTTATTGATTGTGGTGGGCATCCCAAAGTTATCTTACTTTTCTCCGAAGTATCTGATAGTTGGCGGCGCAATGTTTGTTTGCTATGAGATCTTTCTTGCGCTTGCTCTTGGGTATTCGAATTCGCGAGCTCAAGCGATTGAGGTATCTATCGTCAACTATTTATGGCCCGCACTGACGGTGTTGTTTGCAGTGTTGGGTAGCAACAAAAAGCCAAATTGGCTTTTGTATCCAGCAGTAACCCTCGCGTTTATTGGTGTGGCTTGGACAGTGAGCGGCGATAACGGTTTATCCCCGACACAAATCATCTCGAACGTAAGCAGCAATCCGCTGGTATACTTCATGGCGTTCACTGGCGCGGTGATTTGGGCGGTTTATTGTAATCTCACACAGCGACAACAATCGAAGCACAATGCGATCACGTTGTTTTTTATCGCAACTGCGGTTTCGCTTTGGGTTAAGTACGCATTTGCGGATGAGCCTACAATGACGTTCTCATGGTCAGCTCTTGGGTATCTGTTTGCATCGGCAGCGTTGATGGCGGGTGGTTATGGCTTATGGAACATCGCCATTGTTGGCGGGAACATGGTCTTTTTGGCGACTTTGTCTTACTTCACGCCGATTTTCTCTGCGCTGTTTTCGTCGCTTATCCTTGGTGTTACGTTGAGC
>NZ_JAWOWP010000405.1:0-688 GCF_033340555.1 Vibrio sp. 1069 | reverse complement strand
AAAGTTTGGGATGACTAAAGCACAGGTTCGCTTCGTACTTGGATCGCCAATGCTTATCGAAAATGGCTATCCTAACACTTGGTATTATATCTACCATCACACGCCAGGCCACGGTGACCCAGTACAGAAAGATCTTGTCGTAAACTTTAATGACCAAGGAACGCTGGCCGATATCAGCGGTGACTTCCCGAAAAGTGACGCGTTTTACGAACAGATCCAATAAACCAATCCTTTCATTACATCGATTGGCATCATAAAACCTTTATGCAAAAAAACCTCCCACTTGGGAGGTTTTTTATCATCTAAAATATCGCTTATTCTGCTTACTTGCGCAGAGCATTTGGCTTGCCACCAGTCACTGGATCGGCATTCCCAGCCGCTTTTGCTTGCTCTGCTCGCTTACGACGAATCTCTTTTGGATCTGCCAATAAAGGGCGATAGATTTCAATGCGGTCTTTATCACGTACGGTCGCGTCTAGTTTTACATTACGACTAAACACACCTACTTTGTTTTTTGCTAAATCAATTTCTGGATACAATTCCAAGACACCCGACTGACGAATGATCTCTTCAACCGTCGCGTGGTTATTCACAACTAAGTTAAACACGCGTTGCTCATGAGGCAATGCATACACGACCTCAACGTGAATCATGTCTGACTCAATACTCATAACACTCGTACACCTGT
>NZ_JAWOWP010000404.1:0-689 GCF_033340555.1 Vibrio sp. 1069 | reverse complement strand
GACGGGTTTGGTGTTGATTACAGATGATGGCCAATGGTCTCACCGTATTACATCACCGAAACACAAATGCGAAAAAACATACCGCGTGTGGCTAGCGGATGCGATTCAACCTGATTACGTTGAAAAGTTTGCGCAAGGTATTGAGTTGAGAAACGAACGCGAAGCGACGTTACCAGCGCACCTTGAGATCGTGAATGAAGCAGAAAACGAAGTACTGCTTACTATCGTTGAAGGTAAGTACCACCAAGTGAAACGCATGTTTGCTGCACTTGGTAACAAAGTAGAACTACTTCATCGTGAGCGAATCGGCGATATCGTGTTGGATGACACTCTAGAACCGGGTGATTACCGTTATCTGACTCAAGAAGAAGTGGATTCTGTGTGGAATTAATCGTCGCTCTCGGAAATTCTTTAGTTCCTGACAGGAACTAGTCTTTTGGTAGGAATTGGCTCAGAATGACGATTCCTACCAAAATGTTTTCGTGCCTAGACAATTTCGGTATGCATGCTTAACCTCAGTGATATGCCGCGGTGTTTTATCACAGGCTCACGCATACTTTTCTCGCGAAACATCCGTTCGTAGTGAATCAATCATGCTGTCATCTTTGGTTTATTGCGCGCAAGTATCGGGTGAACATGCATCGTTATCATGCGCTTTTCTATGTCGAGCTCGTCAAGGCCACCTTGGT
>NZ_JAWOWP010000403.1:0-689 GCF_033340555.1 Vibrio sp. 1069 | reverse complement strand
TACGTGCGCCCCAATCGTTAGATTCTAGGTCAGTGAAGATTCATAAAATTCGCCATCAAGATCTGGCTGATGGTATCAGCGAAAAAGAAGCGTTGCTGAAACTGCTCACGTTCATCGGCAACCGTCCTTTAGTCGGATATCACATTCGTTATGACAAAAAAATTCTCGACCTTGCCTGCCAAAGGCAACTCGGCTTCCCATTGCCAAACCCATTAATTGAAGTCAGCCAGATTTATCACGACAAACTAGAACGGCATTTACCCAATGCCTACTTCGACTTAAGTCTGGATGCGATTTGCAAGCACCTTGAACTGCCCATTCAAGATAAACACGACGCACTGCAAGATGCGATTTCTGCCGCCTTGGTTTTTGTGCGCCTCACCAAGGGCGATCTGCCAAATCTCACCGCGCCATACACATAAATCCTGTTGACCTAGCTCCCATAATTACTTTTATTTCAAGCATTTTCCGGCACACCCCTCTGTCTCATCCTAAAGTCTAATTGTGGAAATACGCGCTGTGACTGACAGTTATAGGCACAACGTCGTTCTAGGACGACTGAGTATTTAAGAACCAAAAGACAGCCCTACAAAAATACATATTCAGAATCTTAAGTAGATTGGTGTAAGGCCGAGAAATAAGGCACAAGGAGAGAAGCCATGAGCGAAGCCCACGTTTATCCGGTAAAA
>NZ_JAWOWP010000402.1:0-689 GCF_033340555.1 Vibrio sp. 1069 | reverse complement strand
ACAGGTGATGGGAAAATATGGATGCCTAAGCCTGTTTTTAAAACGCCAGTTTCAGGTCGGGCATGCGGCATAGCCAATCCAGGGCATAACACATAGTAAGGACCGTTTTCTTCCGTTGAACGGATGATCGCATCAGCATAGTGCTGGGAGACGTAACCTTTATTTTCTAGGTATTGAGTGGTCTTTTTAACCGCATCTTGCCATTGGTAAGCGCGATCATTAATTACATCTACTAGTTCGTGGTCGATTAACTCGTACAGCATATTTAACCCTATCAACAGTTCGTCATCTGATGGGTTAATTATCAATAACAGAGTCCCAACCGCGCAACCGAGCTACTTTTGCGCTTCGAATCACACTTTAAAGCCTGTCAATTTGTTTAAATGGACAGATCTCAAAAATCTCACACGTAAAAAATCTACAAATTTTATTTGAGCAACAAGTCAATAGACGAATTTTGAATACAATCACTTTCTCGACAATATTCTTAAAGTTACATTATTTAAATCAGATCACATTAGACCTATTGACTCGATATAATTCGTGATTAATTTCAAAGTTCATTTCGAGCTATTTCTTGATGGCTCGCACTCAAACGTAGATAAACATCACATTTGTTGGCTAGAAGAAATAAAAACGTCACTGGCTTTCACCAAATTGCAGACACAAAAAAACCGCCATTCAGGCGG
>NZ_JAWOWP010000401.1:0-690 GCF_033340555.1 Vibrio sp. 1069 | reverse complement strand
GAGTCCCGCAGCTAATACAAAGCTAATACCAATATGACGCAGTAACTTACTCACCTAACCTCAGATCCTTAAGCCAAATCACCCGCGACAAGAGGAACAAAGCGAACCATTTCCACAACGGTAGAAAGGTACTCGTCACCCTTGCGTTCAATTCTAAGTAGTTGCTGCTCAGCATCTCCGACAGGAATCACCATTTTACCGCCATCTTTTAACTGTGAGAGAAGCGCTTGGGGAATCACTTCTGCAGCAGCGGTAACAATGATGGCGTCAAACGGACCTTTCGTTTCCCATCCTAACCAGCCATCACCATGCTTCGTCGAGACATTGTAGATATCAAGTTGCTTAAGACGACGTTTCGCTTCCCATTGCAAAGATTTGATGCGTTCAACGGAATAAACATGGTCAACGATTTGTGCTAAAACTGCGGTTTGGTACCCAGAACCGGTTCCGATTTCCAAAACGTTACTAGCACGTTGAAGCTCAAGCAGCTCGGTCATGCGAGCGACGATGTAAGGTTGAGAAATAGTTTGTCCCTGACCAATCGGTAGCGCATTGTTATCGTAGGCTTGGTGCATCATCGCTTGAGAAACAAAGCTCTCTCTCGGTAAACAATGCATTGCATCCAAAACGCGTTGATCTTTGATGCCACTGGAGATAAGAAACGCTATCAACCTGTCAGCATGTGGGTTA
>NZ_JAWOWP010000400.1:0-690 GCF_033340555.1 Vibrio sp. 1069 | reverse complement strand
GCTTGAGTTCCTGTTGGCTATTGTAATCGGCGCGCATTCGCCATAGTAAATCGTACATAGCTTTGTCTTGGCTGACTTGCGCCATACGAACGACCACTGCTGTGGACGGTAGCCAACTGGTGACATTCGCTTGAGTTAACTGCGTCGTTAAGGCTTTTAACGCACTTGGCGATAAGCTATCTAGCTCACGAATGAGCAAGGATTCTCTCGTCTGAATTTGTTGAGACGTCCCCGTTAACCACTGCTGCAGGTTTAACTCTTTTCGTTCAGCTTGCAGCACAAAATCTAACGTGCTTTGGTCTTGTTTCCAACGCTTAATTAAACGACTCGCAATCGCTGGGTAATTGAATGCGGGTACACTGAATTCATAGCCATCGCCTCGCTCCAACATTTGATACGTGGGTGTCAAACGAACTTGCGATTCCACGAACAGTGCCATGCGCGGGGTAAGTATGATGTTTTGCTGTTCTAATTTTTCCAACAGGCGAAAACGCACCACTTCTTGCTGAGGAAAAGCGAGCCGATCGAGGGAAAATTTAAGCGAATCAACCTCATCTCTGACCACGTACTCAAGGAGTTCAGAAACTTTGGTTTGAATTTGAGTATCCTGAAGCCACTGTTCTACCACAGACTCCTGCATTTCCTTCGCAGAAACGGCCACGGGTAGAGTGAGCAGTGACAAGCTCAGGA
>NZ_JAWOWP010000399.1:0-691 GCF_033340555.1 Vibrio sp. 1069 | reverse complement strand
TCGCGGTTGTGCGGCAGTGTTCCGTACCATCCCAAGTAGCATCCCAACTCTGGAAGAGCTAGAAGCGCCAGAGATCTTCAAAAAAATCGCGAATGCTGAAAAAGGTTTGGTTTTGGTTACTGGCCCAACGGGTTCTGGTAAATCGACAACCTTAGCAGCCATTGTTGACTACATTAACCGTAATCACAACAAGCATATCCTCACAATTGAAGATCCGATTGAATTTGTTCACAACAACAATAAGTGTTTGATCAACCAACGTGAAGTTCACCGTGATACCCATAGCTTCCAAAACGCGCTACGCAGCGCATTGCGTGAAGACCCAGATGTGATCCTTGTCGGTGAGATGCGTGACAAAGAAACCATCAGCCTAGCGTTAACGGCGGCGGAAACGGGTCACCTAGTTTTCGGTACGTTGCACACCAGTTCAGCAGCAAAAACCATCGACCGTATCATCGATGTGTTCCCAGGTAGTGACAAAGACATGGTGCGTTCCATGTTGTCTGAATCCCTTCGTTCGGTTATCGCGCAAAAACTGTTGAAACGTAATGGCGGTGGTCGTATCGCTTGTCACGAAATCATGATGGCAACGCCTGCGATTCGTAACTTGATCCGCGAAGACAAAGTCGCGCAGATGTACTCAATCATTCAAACGGGTGCCGCGCATGGAATGCAAACCATGGAACAAAAT
>NZ_JAWOWP010000398.1:0-691 GCF_033340555.1 Vibrio sp. 1069 | reverse complement strand
GGCAAAGCTAAGGTGGGCTAGGTAAACAAAGAAACTACCGGAAATGTGGCAGCAGACTATGTCCGTTCAATCAAGAAGCGCTGCTTGAAGTCAACAAAAGCCTCGTGGAGTGCATTTTCTTTAATGGGTTTCAGCAAAACATAGTTCGCGCCTGCTTCCATAAATGCATCACTGGTTTCTTGCGCAGTGTCGGCGGTGCAGGCGTAAATTGGCGTCCCCAATTTCAAGTTTTGACGAATCTCTTTCGTGGTTTCGATGCCACCAAGATGCGGAAGTTGGTTATCCATCAAAATCAAATCATAAGAGTGATCTTTTAAGTACTCCATGGCTTCTAGCCCATCCTTCGCCCAATCAACCTGCATCTTGTATTTGGTACAAAACGCTTTAAGAATAAAGGCGTTAGTATGGTTATCTTCCACCAGCAACACTTTCAGACTTTCATCAAACAACTCTGCAGGTTTTACGCGTTGGCTCGAATCCAACGGAGCCAGAACTCGCTCACGATCTTTTACTGGCAGCGTAACAACAAATGTGGTTCCTTGCCCTTTTTGACTGCGAACTTGTACATCCCCGTCGAGCATATCGACCAAGTTTTTCACGATGGTCAAACCAAGGCCACTGCCACCGTATTCGCGAGTTGTGGTCGCTTCTTCTTGAACAAAAGGTTCGAACATTTCATCCAACTTGTCGG
>NZ_JAWOWP010000397.1:0-691 GCF_033340555.1 Vibrio sp. 1069 | reverse complement strand
CTGAGTTCGCGATCACAAAAAATCTAGCACTACAGGTTGAATGGGAATACATGAAACCTGAGTTAGACGTAGCGAAACTAGGCAGTGAAAAAGTCACCGTTGAAGCAGAAATCAGCGCGTTCTCTGTCGGTATGAGCTACCGTTTCTAAGCATTTTTATTCAAGTTCTTTGGGCTTAACCCAAGCGGTGTGCTGTTGTTTGTTCAGTTAAGCCCTCAGTTTGAATTCATATAGATATGACACAGGAAGTTTGGTCACTAAGCTTCCTGTGTTATTTTTGGTTTTTAGAAAAACGCTCAGGAAGCACTGTGAACGATGTAAATCTTAGATATTTAGATTTTCTGCTCAAACATTTTGAACCGCATAAGCATCATTTAGTGACGCTTAGCGAACTCGAATCTGTGATTTGCACGTCCAGACGTAACGTTTCCATTGTGATGAAAAAGCTGGCGGCTTACGGTTGGGTGGATTGGCAACCGGCGATTGGGCGAAGCAACCCAAGCCGTTTGAGTATCACCATTACTTTGCAACAAGCGATGACCGAGTTTTTGGTGGAAGAGCTTGCTAGGGGCAGAATGAATTCGATAACAAAGCTTATCGATTGGTTCGGCCAAACGGCGGTTCGTTCGCTTACGATTGCATCGGAAAAAGTGAACGAGCTGAATGAGTCTAAAAACGCCATTCTCATTTCT
>NZ_JAWOWP010000396.1:0-693 GCF_033340555.1 Vibrio sp. 1069 | reverse complement strand
GCTTATCGGTAACAAGATCGTGGTGAACGAGTTTGTTGCTTTCATCCAACTAGCAGAAGTGAAATCTCAGCTAAGTGCTCACTCTCAAGCTATCGTGACTTTCGCACTGTGTGGTTTTGCAAACATCTCTAGTATGGCAATGTTGATCGGCGGATTGGGTTCTTTGGTACCAGAGAAGCGTGCATTTGTTTCTAAGCATGGTTTCCGCGCGATTATTGCCGGCGTTATGGCGAACTTGATGAGTGCTTCTATTGCGGGTGTAATTTTAAGTCTGTAATTGAAATAGATATCTAAAATTAGCAAAAAGGCTCCTTGCGGAGCCTTTTTCGTATCTCAATATTGATGTTATTGTTCAGTATGGAACTGCTCGCAAGCCAACATCGTGTTCTCAATCAAGCTTGCTACGGTCATTGGGCCAACACCACCAGGAACCGGAGTAATGAAGCTCGCGCTTTCGCGTGCTTTGTCGTATTCCACATCGCCCACTAGCTTGCCTGAATCAAGACGGTTAATGCCTACATCGACAACCACTGCGCCTTTTTTAATCCACTCGCCAGGGATGAAGTTTGGCTTACCTACCGCGACCACAACAACGTCAGCTTGACGTACATGACTTTCTAGATCTTTGGTAAAACGGTGGCATGTCGTTGTTGTACAACCAGCAAGCAGCAGCTCAAGTGTCATTGGACGACC
>NZ_JAWOWP010000395.1:0-694 GCF_033340555.1 Vibrio sp. 1069 | reverse complement strand
GAAACACTTTGCCGATCGTGTGTTGGTGATGTGCAAAGGTGAGGTCGTTGAAGAAGGCTTCACTGAGCACTTGTTTTCTGAACCTCAGCATGAATACACCAAAATGCTGATTAACTCGATTCCGAAAGGAAGCAAAACCCCCGTTGATGAGAAAGCGTCGGAATTGCTCAACGCTGAAGACATTCGTGTGAAGTTTTTGGTGACGCCTCACTTTATCCCAAGCAAAAGCGAGTACTTCGAAGCGGTAAAAGGCATTTCGTTACAACTGAAACAGGGCGAAACACTAGGCATTGTTGGTGAATCCGGTTCGGGTAAATCCACGTTAGGGCGCGCGTTGATCGGTTTGCTACCGTCTACCGGAAAAATTGAGTTTAAAGGTCAAAACATGGCCTCACTCAGTGATAAAGAGCGGTTCGATCTGAAAAAAGACGTACAAATGGTGTTCCAAGATCCATACGGTTCGCTTTCACCACGTATGACCATCGGGGAAATCATCACTGAAGGGTTAACCGTCCACCGACCATATTTAAACAAGAAAGAACGCATGCAAAAAGCGCGTGATGTTCTGCGCGAAGTACGTTTGGATCCCGCATCTATAAACCGCTATCCGCACGAATTTTCCGGTGGGCAACGTCAACGTATTGCGATTGCACGAGCCTTGATTTTGGAACCGTCGTTTATCTTGCTTGATGAG
>NZ_JAWOWP010000394.1:0-694 GCF_033340555.1 Vibrio sp. 1069 | reverse complement strand
GGCAAGTGACAAAACGCTTCCTCCGCAAAATATCTACAACCCAGTTGTGGGCCCAACACCCGATCCGGGCTTCAAACCATTCCGTGACAATACCACCACAACCACGGGTGTGTACGTACAAGATGTGTACACGTGGGGCGACCTTTCTGTGATCGGTAATGTGCGTTACGACTCGATGGAACTCGAACAACAAAAAGCGGGTTCAGGTAAGGAAAAATTGGACGATGACAAAGTCAGCTACCGCGCTGGTTTGGTATACCGCATCAATTACGACACCTCCGTTTACGCCAGTTTAGCGCGCTCTTGGCAGTTGCCGTACGCAGGCATCTACATCAATCCAAAGTTGGCGGAATTCTTCCATACCGACTTAAAAGAAGTGGGGGCGAAAGCGTACCTGCTGGATAACGCATTAATGTTGAATGCGGCACTGTTCCAGATCGACCAAGAGCAGCCACAAACTAACGTAGACGGCGATGTCATCGACAAAATTGAAGTACGTCACCAAGGCATTGAGCTAGAAGCTCGCGGCCAAATCACCAAACAGTGGGACATCTCTGTTGGTTACAGCTACTTGGACGCAGAAGACAAAGCCACAGGTAAAAAGCCGAATGATGTGTCAGACCACTTGTTCTCCCTTTGGAGCACTTACCAATTGGATGACAACTGGCGTTTGGGTGGCGGCGTGAAATACGTG
>NZ_JAWOWP010000393.1:0-695 GCF_033340555.1 Vibrio sp. 1069 | reverse complement strand
ACAACTGGAACGTAGGTCTGCCTCGTGAAGACAAAGACGGCGCAAACTGGGAGCTGATCAAGAAGGTCGTTTCTGATACGACAGCGAAGCCAGATGCAACCGATATTGAGCTAACCAAACAACAATTCCTAGAACTACTAAAAATCCGTAGTTCAAGTGAACTGTTCCGCTTAGATACCGCTCAAGAAGTCATGAACCGTGTTGACTTCCGCAACGTTGGTAAAGACCAAGTGGAAGGCTTGATCGTTATGTCTATCGACGATGGTAAATCAGCAGGTGCCGATTTGGATTCGAAATACGATGCGATCGTTGCTGTGGTGAACTCAACATCAACAGAGAAATCATTTGTCGTGAAAGGCGCGACAGGTTTCGAGCTGCATGAAGTTCAACAAAACTCTGCAGATGACATCGTGAAAGGCGCAAGCTTCGCAAATGAAACCTTCACTGTGCCAGCACTGACTACTGCGGTATTCGTACAGCCACAAGACGGCGCGCAAGGTGCGGGTCTGCCAGTCAATACGGACAACAAAGACGTATCGAGCATTCCTCCTTTCGGTGAAACCGTGGTTTACGTGAAAGGCACAATGAACAATTGGTCAGACAACAGCGACTGGGCAATGACTTTCATTGGCAACGGCATGTACTCAGTAACAGGCGTACTTGAAGCAGGCAGCCACGAGTTCAAATTTGCAGAT
>NZ_JAWOWP010000392.1:0-695 GCF_033340555.1 Vibrio sp. 1069 | reverse complement strand
CGTGGATCCATTGGCTTAGGGATGATGTAGTCGCTACCAAATTCTAGCTTCTCAACACCTGCAGCTTTTAGTACCGATTCAGGCACAGGCTCTTTTGCCAATGCACGAATTGCGTCAACTGCTGCCAGCTTCATGTCGTCATTGATTTCACTCGCACGTACATCTAACGCACCACGGAAAATGAAAGGGAAACACAACACGTTGTTCACTTGGTTTGGATAATCACTGCGACCAGTACCCATAATTAAGTCATCACGCACTGCGTGTGCTAGCTCAGGTTTGATTTCAGGATCTGGGTTCGAACAAGCAAATACAACTGGCTTGTCAGCCATGAGTTTCAACGCTTCTGGTGGCAATAGATTTGGACCAGATACACCTAGGAATAGGTCTGCACCTTCAATCACATCT
Source organism: Vibrio sp. 1069 (assembly GCF_033340555.1). Classification (NCBI taxonomy): domain Bacteria; kingdom Pseudomonadati; phylum Pseudomonadota; class Gammaproteobacteria; order Vibrionales; family Vibrionaceae; genus Vibrio; species Vibrio sp. 1069. The sequence continues at coordinate 287 of NZ_JAWOWP010000392.1, read as the reverse complement.
TCTAGTGTGCGCTTATCTGTATTGTTTGCGAACAGTTGCTTGTACTCATTCAGATCATCACGACGAGTATGGATCACCCCTTTGCGATCCAGCATGTAGATCTTCTCGCGCATTGCGCCACACTTGATAAGCAGCTCCATACACGCAACGGCTGCAGCACCAGCACCAAGACAAACAATCGTTGAATCTTCAAGCTTCTTACCCTGCAGCTCGATAGCATTGAGCATACCTGCAGCTGTCACGATAGCCGTACCATGTTGATCATCGTGGAATACTGGTACGTCACA
>NZ_JAWOWP010000391.1:0-696 GCF_033340555.1 Vibrio sp. 1069 | reverse complement strand
TGGTCCGTGTTACCCACAACTTCCCGCACCAAACATGCCAATGATGGACCGAGTTACTAAAATGTCTGAAACAGAAGGTGATTTTGGTAAAGGTTTAATTCTTGCAGAGTTGGATATTACTCCAGATCTTTGGTTCTTCGATTGTCACTTCCCTGGTGACCCTGTAATGCCAGGCTGTCTCGGTCTAGATGCCATGTGGCAGCTAGTGGGCTTCTTCTTAGGTTGGGTCGGCGGCAAAGGCAAAGGTCGAGCTCTTGGCGTTGGTGAAGGGAAGTTTACTGGCCAAATTCTGCCAACTGCTAAGAAAGTAACGTACGAAATTCATATGAAGCGCGTTGTGAACCGTAAACTAGTGATGGGTTTAGCAGACGGCCGCGTATGCGTTGACGGCAAAGAAATTTATGTTGCGAAGGATCTTAAAGTTGGCTTATTCCAAGATACTTCGAGCTTCTAATTACCCTTCTCTATAAATTTTTAAAGCCCCTATCTGGGGCTTTTTATGCTTGGTAATTACGAGAAAAGGCTCTCTAAGAGCCCTTTCGAATCCTTCTGTTGTATGTGGAGAGTTATTTATAGAGACCAGATTGTCTTTCATCTCTGGCATCACGCCAACCACCTAACCAATACGACCGAGCGTCTACTTGTTGATACGGGCAAGCCTCTTGAGACCTTCCATTCAACCCAGCTTTATAGCCT
>NZ_JAWOWP010000390.1:0-696 GCF_033340555.1 Vibrio sp. 1069 | reverse complement strand
TATCAAGATATTTCGATTGAGAACTATCAGTTCTCGCCTGTGATGCCAGATGAACCATTGGGCCCAGAGCATGGATTGCGATTCGATTGGCAGTTGACCAAGCTTCATCTCGACGCTTTGATTCAAGAAGGCGCTCGTTGGTGCTTCCCTGCTGCAGTGGTGCAAGCACTCGAGAAGCAAAATCGCATTGCTCGTGAACTAGAAGGCGGTTTACTGCTTGATGCCGCCAATGACCTGGTCATCCAGCGTCGTCGATTAAACCAGCTTGAGCAGCAACTCGACTACGTACTTACGCAAACCGCTTGCACGCCGCCGGACGACATCGATGCGCTAAGGAATGACCTAAACATCGTCGCCGATATTTATGCGCTACTCAACGTCGATAATCAGTTTGCCATTGATTCTGCGGAGATCAATCCGAAGTACATGGGACACTTGGCAGAAGCCGCTTATATTCTGCGCGACCACCCTGCTCTGTCTCTGGTTGTCACTGGCCATGCGGACGTCACGGGTACGCCTGAGCACAATAAAAAACTAGCACAGGAACGAGCCGAGCAAGTTAAACGATACTTGAGTGTGTTCGGTGTAACGTCAGACCGTGTACAAACCAAATCTGTTGGCGACACATTGCCTTTGTATGAAGGACAAACGCCAGCCGTCCGCCTAACCAATCGTCGTGTGAGCATCGAAGTTCTC
>NZ_JAWOWP010000389.1:0-696 GCF_033340555.1 Vibrio sp. 1069 | reverse complement strand
GGCTCTGAATACTCAGGCTGCTCTGCCCTCTCTTGTTTGTAGTTTGGCTCGTAACCCAGTGTTGAACCGAAGTTACCGTCAACTCGCATTGCGCCGTCGCGGTGGTAGCTGTGTACCGGACAACGAGGGGCGTTGACTGGAATTTGGTGATGGTTTACACCTAGGCGGTAACGCTGTGCATCTCCGTATGCAAACAAACGGCCTTGCAGCATTTTGTCTGGCGAGAAACCAATTCCAGGAACGATAGCTGCCGGGTTAAACGCGGATTGCTCAACTTCTGCATAGAAGTTTTCTGGGTTACGGTTCAGCTCAAACTCACCTACAGGGATAAGTGGATAATCTTTTTGAGACCATACTCTTGTTAGGTCGAATGGGTTGAAGTTAACTTCGTCGGCTTCTAATTCTGGCATGATCTGTACATACATTTTCCATTTCGGGAAATCCTGACGCTCAATCGACTTATACAAATCGCGGTGATGGCTTTCACGATCTTTGCCCGCAAGCAGTTGTGCTTCCTCATCGCTGATGTTCTTAATACCTTGCTGAGTTTTGAAGTGGAACTTCACCCAGTAGCGTTCATTTTCAGCGTTGATAAAGCTGAATGTATGGCTACCGAAGCCGTGCATGTGACGGTAAGACGCAGGAATACCGCGGTCACTCATGACGATGGTTACTTGATGGAACGCTTCTGGCAGC
>NZ_JAWOWP010000388.1:0-697 GCF_033340555.1 Vibrio sp. 1069 | reverse complement strand
TACGGCGTAGCAAGTAACATAGTTAATGTGTCTATATCTTCCTGTTCGGGTGGAGATTGACGCAGTAGATCGCGTTTAATCCTAGTGATTACCTCCGACAATACCTCATCTGTATTAGGTTGAAGGCTATCTATTATAGCAAGCAGCGCATCAAGCGCGTCTCCGAGATTGCCATTATCTAGAGCGACATAAAAGCTAATCAGCAAAGAATCGGTTCCCAACACTTCTAATGCTTGTTGATTTTGCTTGGTTTGATATTGATACAGCAAATCGGCATGTCGGTACAAAGCATCATCCAGTTCGGACTCCACTATTGGTTTAGCAATGATATGGTCTGCGCCTACGCCTAACATGCGCTCTTGGGTCTCTTTGAACACATCTGCAGTACAACCAAATATCAGTACCGACTTCGCAGCGCTGCTCATGGAGCGAATTGCTGAGATTGCCCCAACTCCGTCAAGGACAGGCATATGGTTGTCCATCAATATTAAATCGAACGGCTCTACAGCTATTTTATTTACCGCTAGCTGTCCATTTTCAACACTTGAGCATTCAAAGCCCTTTGCTCTTAAGAAGGTTTCCATAATGATGGCGTTGGTTCGATTGTCCTCTACTATCAAGGCCTTCAAACCATTGCAATTGAGCTTGTGCCTATGTCCTGATTCCACTTTCCCCGGTTCGCAAGGAGAGATCTCAA
>NZ_JAWOWP010000387.1:0-697 GCF_033340555.1 Vibrio sp. 1069 | reverse complement strand
ATAGCAACAAGTGAAGATGGCACTGCTGTTGTAATTTTCGGCAAGAAGTAGATGATCGCCATGGTCAGCGCAACCAAACCTAGCATTAACATCATTTGATCTTGTGGAAGCCAAGTCAGCACGCCATTCATGTCTGGAGCCTTGAATTGTCCTAATTGCGCGAGGAAGATAACAATCGCTAGGCCGTTAACAAAACCAATCATTACAGGGTGTGGAACGATTCGAATGAATTTGCCCAATTTAAATAAACCGGCAGCAATTTGCAAAATACCGGCCAACATAATGGCAGCAAATAAGTACTGAACACCGTGGCTTGCAACAAGAGAGACCATTACTACAGCCATTGCGCCTGTAGCACCAGAGATCATGCCTGGGCGACCACCAAAGATTGAGGTGATAAGGCCAACGATGAATGCTGCGTACAGACCAACCATTGGGTCTACACCAGCAACGAATGCAAATGCTACGGCTTCAGGGACAAGTGCCAGGGCAACCGTCAAACCTGATAGCACGTCATTTTTAATAGAGTGCTTAGAAAATTGCGGGAATTCGAACATGTTTGTCTTTAAGTTCTCGTTGAGATGAGTTTATCCCGACACATATTCGCATTTGCATTAACCACTAAGTGATGAAAATACATTCAAGGCACTTAGTGTAAACCGTAGTAATAAAAGAGCAGCAGTAGAATGGTGTCGAA
>NZ_JAWOWP010000386.1:0-697 GCF_033340555.1 Vibrio sp. 1069 | reverse complement strand
CCGCAAGAATGTCGATAACATGCCCTACCCAGCCCCAAACTCGTTCACAAAATAGCGGGTAGAAGATGGAACGCATGGTCAGTGGCAACCCTTTGTTGAACGAAAAAATCGCTAAGCCAAGGGCCAACAACGCATAAATCGACCAAGGGTGAAGTGCCCAGTGGTAAATGGTCGCAGCCATACCAAGCGCAGATGCAGCATCTGTATCACCAACCGCACCACCAAGTGGTGCCCAGTCGGTGCGCACACCATTTTCAATGTTCACGCCGCCAAGTGCAGAGCTGAAGTGCGACATTGGCTCAGACACACCAAAAAACACTAATCCGATGCCCATACCGGCTGCGAACAACATCGCTAGCCAGCCTGCATAAGAGTAATCTGGTGTCGCTTCAGTACCACCAATTCGAACTCGGCCAAGCGGTGTCACAATCAAGACCAAGCAGACAATGACAAATACGTTGCCAGAAGCAAGAAAGAACCAGTCAAGATTGGATACTAGCCAAGCACGTAAGCCAGCGAAAAAGGGTTCAACTTGTTGGCGAAAAGTTAGCGTTGCCACAACAAAGAGGACGATAGCCATCCCAGAAATTGCGAAAACTCGGTTGTGAATGTCTAAGCCGAATGGGCCGACTTTTAACGCAACGTTATCCTGACCAATTTGATAGTCAGTATCTATCGCGTTTACCTTTCCATCGGG
>NZ_JAWOWP010000385.1:0-697 GCF_033340555.1 Vibrio sp. 1069 | reverse complement strand
AACAATTCTCACCCCGGTCGGCATCGCTCTTTCTGGCGTTAGTAACACACTTTCGGATTCATCATCCGTTTCTGCGCATAACAACATACATTCAGAGGTTTCACCGCGCATTTTGGCTTTGGCAAGATTACACAACACGACCACTTGTTTTCCCATCAACTCTTCCTCGGTGTAATAAGGCACTAAACTGGTTACGGTTTGCAGTGTTTTTTCACCAATATCAATCTGCACAATATACAGCTTGTCTGCATTTTGATGACGAGCTACTTCAATGATTTTTCCGGTACGAATTTCCAGTTTGGCAAAATCAGAGTAAGCGATAGTTTCCATAATTAAAACCTCAGTAAAGTTTTACTAAAAAGATAACGTTTACACTATCAGTAAGCTTAATAAATACAAGTGGTAAAGATCTCATTTCCGAAAGCAAATCCTCTATCAAATTGCACTTATTACACAATGGGTGTTTAATACTTCCAGTCAAATTTTTTAGCCACTAAAGGTTCTATATGGCAACGATCAAGGATGTCGCGAAAGAAGCCGGTGTTTCGGTCGCAACGGTTTCTCGCGTGATCAACAAGTCCCCAAAAGCCAGTCAATCATCGGTAGAGTCGGTCACCAAAGCAATGAGCAAATTGGGCTACAGACCCAATGCCGCAGCTCGCGCACTGGTGAGTCAAAGCACAAATACCATGGGTGT
>NZ_JAWOWP010000384.1:0-698 GCF_033340555.1 Vibrio sp. 1069 | reverse complement strand
GTTTGAAATGTCTTCTCCTACTTCATGCTGAGCAACGACTTGGGCTTCCGGCAGTAGTGCATTTGCTAGAGGCAACTTATCTACTTGCTGCTGTAGAGCGGTTAAACGCAGAACAAGACCGTCACGGTCAATCAATGGGACAGTGCGCAGTTTGGTGATGTCGTTTGCCATCGCTTTACGCAGTTTAACTAAGCTTGGATCGTTTAGCGCGGCAATACGTTGGTCTGCGCTTTCCATTAGTTGAGTTGCGCTTTCTACGTCATGCTCTAAGAACAATTTACGACCAGCCAACTTCACAAGGTAATCGGCCTCTGCCAATAGCCAGTCGTTTGGACGTCGGCCTTTCACATCTGCGACGGCGAGTTGTAAACTTTCAATGCTCTTTTGTTGTTGACCAAGCACCACTTCTGCTTTGTGCGTTACTGTGGCCGCTTTCTCGATGGTTTCTTCTTTAACTTGGTTTAGCTCTTGCGTCATCGAAGCTTGCGCTTTTTCTAGTTGGTTTTGTAGCTGAGCTATTTGGGCTTGGTAATCGGCTTGTTGCTCATGAAGTTTATAAGCGAGACCGCCACCGAAGATGATTGAAAGAATGATCGCTACGGTGCCGAGCTTGACGCCACGTTTGCCTTGCTTCTCTTCAAATTCAACCTTTGTTGGCTCTGCTGGTTTTGCAGGCTCAACCGGTTTAGAGGCTTCCT
>NZ_JAWOWP010000383.1:0-698 GCF_033340555.1 Vibrio sp. 1069 | reverse complement strand
TATCGCCAATGCTCGCAAACAATACCCAGAGCTTGGTCAGCAGTTGGCAACCATTAATGACACAGCGTACCGACGTTATTACCGCGAATCCAACGTAGGCAATTTAGTAGCAGATATGATGCGCGAAGCCGCTAAAGCGGATGTGGGTATGATCAGCTCGGGCAGTATTCGCGTTGACCTTAACAAAGGCCCAGTAACGATGGAAAACGTAATGGATCTTTTCCCATTCACAGATAAACTTTCCGTCGTAAAACTCAACGGCGCACAGTTGAAAGAACTGCTGGAGTACAGCTACACCTTGCCTTACGGTCTGGCACAATTCTCCGGTATTGAAGCGCGCTACGACAACGCAAAACCACAAGGTAAACGCCTGCTCAGCCTGAACGTAAATGGCAAACCATTGAACGACTCGCAATCATACAAAGTGGCCACTTACTCTTACGCAGCGAGCGGGGGTGACGGTTATCATGTATTTGAAAAAGGCACGTTAGAGTCGCAAGGTGATTCAGTCACCCAAGTATTGATTGACCAATTTAAAGCCAAGAAAGACGTTACCGTTCCTGCGTTGGGTCGCCAAGTGGATGTCAGCGTCAAAGAGTGAGTCTCTGACAAATAACCTCAAAGGATAAGCACCATGACTTTTCGTCAAGAATACAATGGCTGTAAGTCATTTGGCTGCCCTAATTGCGGCGTGCCTG
>NZ_JAWOWP010000382.1:0-699 GCF_033340555.1 Vibrio sp. 1069 | reverse complement strand
TAATGGTCATCTGGTTCGTCGTGTCTTTCGGCTGCGGCATTTTATTTGTCGACGTACTAAATCAATTTCAATTAGGTGGATACAAACTTGGTTTCTGGTTTGCTCAGCAGGGCTCCATCTATGCCTTCCTAGGTATTATTTTCTACTACGCGTGGAGAATGCGCCAAATCGACCGTGAATTCGGCGTGGATGAGTAAGGAGTCACTCAGATGGATTTGAAAACTATCACTTATCTGGTTGTTGGTGCGACGTTTGTCCTCTACATCGGTATTGCGATTTGGGCACGCGCAGGATCAACCAAAGAGTTCTACGTCGCGGGCGGTGGTGTAAACCCTATCGCTAACGGCATGGCAACCGCAGCAGACTGGATGTCTGCGGCATCTTTTATCTCGATGGCGGGTCTGATTGCCTTCATGGGTTACGGCGGCAGCGTATTCTTAATGGGCTGGACTGGTGGTTACGTGCTGCTTGCACTGTTGCTTGCCCCTTACCTACGTAAGTTCGGTAAATTTACCGTGCCTGAGTTTGTCGGCGAGCGTTTCTACTCCAAGACTGCGCGTATCGTAGCCGTAGTGTGTCTGATCATCGCGTCGGTCACTTATGTTATCGGTCAGATGAAAGGCGTGGGCGTTGCGTTTGGTCGCTTCCTTGAGGTGGATTACTCAACCGGTCTACTGATTGGTATGTGTATTGTATTTA
>NZ_JAWOWP010000381.1:0-700 GCF_033340555.1 Vibrio sp. 1069 | reverse complement strand
AACCGCGAACATAAGCTTGTTCCGACAAAGATAACGTGAGCAAGTTTTTGTCATCCACATGAACTTCACCGCTCGCTCCGTCCCTGCCAGTTAATGTGCCAGAAATCGCTGCGAGTAACGTACTCTTACCAGAGCCGTTTGGTCCGACAACGTGGACGACTTCGCCAGCTTTGCATTCAAATGAAAGTGGCAGTAAACGACTTCCAACCGCTATATGCTTAACGCGCATCATGACTCTTCACCAACATCCAAATGAAAATAGGCGCACCGATAGAAGTCGTCATCACACCTAAAGGCAGTTCTGCGGAATCCAACAATAAGCGCGCACCAATATCTGCAAAAACAAGCAAAGCTGCGCCAGATATTGCCGACATTGGCAACAAGTAACGGTTTTCTGTGCCAAACGCTAATCGCAGCAAATGCGGAACCACCAAACCAACAAAGCTAATGATGCCACCTAATGCGACGGAGCTACCAACCAACACTGAGATGGCTAAAATCAACTTCCAGCGCATCTGATGAACATCGACACCGAGTTGAGTGGCATGAATCTCTCCAAGCATTAACTTATCGAGCGGTTTACCTTGGCAACATAGCCAAACTAGAACAGGGAACATGACTAATGTTACCGTGTGCTGACACCAACTCGCGCCACCAATGCTCCCCATAAGCCAGTACATTAGCTGGCGTAGGCTTAAAT
>NZ_JAWOWP010000380.1:0-701 GCF_033340555.1 Vibrio sp. 1069 | reverse complement strand
GCGAACCTCGCAAACGAAGAAGTACCGGCAATGTCACTTTGGCTGACGTCGCCAAACAAGCAGGCGTAGGCACGATGACGGTGTCGCGAGCATTACGAACGCCAGAGCTGGTATCCGATAAGCTGAGAGAAAAAATTCAACAAGTGGTTGATGAGCTCGGCTATATCCCGAACAAAGCCGCAGGGGCACTCGCATCTGCAGAAAGTTATTCCATCGCTCTTATCATTCCGTCACTTTTTGAAAAAGCATGCGCGCATTTCTTACCAAGCTTCCAACAGGCGTTAAACAAAGCGGGTTATCAACTATTGCTGGGTTACAGCGACTACTCGATTGAGCAAGAAGAAAAGTTGCTTTCGACTTTTTTAGAGAGCCGTCCTGCGGGCGTTGTACTGTTTGGAAGTGAGCATAGTCAGCGAACGCATCAACTGTTAGAGGCGTCAAATACGCCAGTGTTAGAGATTGCCGAACTGAGCTCAAAGGCCAGTTATCTCAACATTGGCGTGGATCACTTCGAAGTGGGTAAGGCCTGTACCAGACACCTGATTGAACAAGGTTTTAAGAACGTTGGTTTTATTGGGGCGCGCGGGAATCACTCAACGTTGCAACGCCAGTTACACGGTTGGCAAAGTGCGATGATTGAAAACTATCTCACCCCAGATCATTTTCTGACGACTCATGAAGCGCCATCTTCACAATTGGGT
>NZ_JAWOWP010000379.1:0-701 GCF_033340555.1 Vibrio sp. 1069 | reverse complement strand
CCGCTTCGTTTGGCGTACAAGGCCCAGGGGAAATCACCAAATGGGTTGGATTGAGGGCTTCGATACCTTGAATGTCGATTTCGTCATTGCGCACGACCTTTACCTGAGCACCAAGCTCGCAAAAGTATTGGTAAAGGTTGTAAGTGAAAGAATCGTAGTTATCGATGATCAACAACATAACGTGTCGGCTGCTCCAATCCGTTTTGGCAAGGCTTAAGGATCAATTGTCTGGTTTACCACAATTGAGGGCGGTATTTTGCAACACCCAATTAGAAAGGCAAGTCTTTGCGCAATAAAAAGGCCAGCATCGGCTGGCCTTTGAGTTTTACAGCTATGTTTTTAGGAAAGGAGTGGCTTAACGGCGGCGGCGGAACAAACCAAGTCCAAGCATTGCTAGCAGTGCACCAAACCCAAACGAACCACCATCAGAGTCTTTCGAATCTGTGGTGCCCGTTTCAGGTTGAGTCATGGAGACTGCACGAGCAGAGCTAAACTTAACGACGTTGCCAGTCGAGTCTGTCACTTTCTCTTCCAGTTGGTAGTTACCTTGCTCTGGCGCCTGTTCAAACTCAACATTCACGCTGCGTGCTTTAATGTCCGTTTGATCTAAAGTCTTGCTCGCTGAGTAAGCTTTTGCATCACTACTTACCGCGGTAGCTTGAGTCGCGACGGTTAAGCTAACAGTCACGATGTCACCTGCA
>NZ_JAWOWP010000378.1:0-702 GCF_033340555.1 Vibrio sp. 1069 | reverse complement strand
CATGCCGTCCGCAACAACCCAAATATGCTGTTCAGTCATATCCAGTAACGCATCCTCATTATAAGGACGAACTTTACCTGCATGAGTTTTGGCAAAAGTAAAATAGTTCCAATTCATTCTTTGCTTCCTACCAACTCCACATTTGCCAACGACCATCTAACATTGCAGAGAATTGGCCAATAGATGGCAGCCCAGTGCTAACAAACATACATGATTCAATATGAGTAGAGCCTTCTGTCCACCAGAAGCATGGTTTTCTCTGTTGACCCTCAATTAGATGATTTAACAACGTGTTTTGCTTTACTTCAGTTGAAAAGCTAAACACTGTTGAGATCGGGCTTTGGTACAAAAGCGCCATTTCTTCATTGCATATCGATACTTCAGAAACAAGCTCACACTTTTCCTGCATGCTTCGGTGCCATGCATCAAATACAAATTCATCATCTAACACTGACAGTGCTAGAGCCTGGCTATCTTCAGTCCAGCCGCTTTGTGCCCAATACTGTGCTGCTTTGCCTTTTACCGCTCGAACAACAGTAAAAAAGAAGTAGCGACCGCATGCATCTACACTTGGAATCATGCTGCCGATATACGTAGCATCGTCCATGTAACTCACATCCAGTGCAAAGTGCCAAACTGGTGCAGTTAAAAAATAATCGTTCCAAGTGTCACCCAGTTGCTCTTTACTCACTGCAATAACAG
>NZ_JAWOWP010000377.1:0-702 GCF_033340555.1 Vibrio sp. 1069 | reverse complement strand
ATTCTTGCTGTGCTAGAAAGCATCGCAGCAGAAGAGGGCTGTAGCGTTGCTGATGCTATCGTGCTTGCTGGGAACGTAGGTATTGAACTGGCTGCGCGAGCGGCGGGCCACGATGTATCTGTGCCTTTCGCACCAGGTAGAGGCGATGCTTCTCAAGATATGACGGATGTGGAATCGTTCGAAGTGCTTGAACCTGTGGCTGACGGTTTCCGAAATTGGTTGAAGAAAGACTATGTGGTGAAGCCGGAAGAGTTGTTGCTCGACCGAGCGCAGCTTATGGGTTTGACAGCACCAGAAATGACGGTACTGATTGGTGGTTTACGCGTTCTAGGCAGCAACTACGGTGGCAGCAAAGATGGCGTCTTTACTGACCGCGTGGGTACGTTATCGAACGATTTCTTCGTAAACCTCACCGATATGGCTTACACATGGAAGCCAACAGGTGAGAACCAATACGAAATTCGTGATCGTAAAACAGACCAAGTGAAATGGACGGCGACTCGAGTAGATCTTGTCTTTGGTTCAAACTCGATTCTACGTTCGTACGCGGAAGTGTATGCGCAAGATGATAATCAGGAAAAATTCATCCATGATTTCGTCGCTGCATGGACGAAAGTCATGAACGCGGATCGTTTTGACTTGCAATAAGTGAAACGCTGTTCATCGATAAATGCGTAAACAAAGTTGATGAATAAGTAAGAG
>NZ_JAWOWP010000376.1:0-702 GCF_033340555.1 Vibrio sp. 1069 | reverse complement strand
GTTGCGGCTACTTCGCGCACTTGACGTTTGTTCAAACCAAATAGAGGGGCAAGGTCACACGCGCCATCACCAAACTTGGTGTAGAAACCAGTGATGTTTTCTGCAGAGTGGTCAGTACCTAACACCAAGCCACCGACGTAACCGGCGATCTCGTATTGAGCGATCATACGAGCACGTGCTTTTACGTTACCTTTTACAAAGTCTACTTTTGCCGCGTCTTCTGGCATTAGCCCTGTGCCTTCTAGTGCAATATTAGAAGCGGCATGCATACCATCAACACCTTGTTTGATGTTCACAGAGATAGAATGCGTAGGTTTAATGAATGACAACGCCAATTGCGCTTCATCTTCGTCTTTTTGCTCACCGTAAGGCAGACGTACTGCGATAAACTGGTAATCGTTGCTGCCAGTTTCTTCGTTAAGTTGGTCTACAGCAAGTTGGGCAAGGCGACCTAACGTGGTTGAGTCAACACCGCCACTGATGCCAAGCACAAGTGACTTACAACCTGCTTCTTGTAGCTTGCGCTTAATAAAAGCAATACGGCGTTCAATTTCGAAATGCGGGTCAATTGACGGCAATACACGCATTTCGTCACGGATGGATTGTTCCATTTAGGGTTCCTTTTCCTGCAAATATCTTAGACACAAAAACTGCTTCGAGTGGTCATTCACCAAAGATCAAACAGTGTGACGTCGTTATCGA
>NZ_JAWOWP010000375.1:0-703 GCF_033340555.1 Vibrio sp. 1069 | reverse complement strand
AAGCTGCTTCTGGATCTCACTGACATGGGCCTACCAACAGCGAGTGAATTCCTAGACATGATCACGCCTCAATACGTTGCGGATTTGATCAGCTGGGGCGCGATTGGTGCACGCACGACGGAATCGCAAGTTCACCGCGAACTCGCTTCTGGTCTTTCTTGCCCGGTTGGTTTCAAAAACGGTACTGACGGTAACATTAAAATCGCGAGCGATGCTATTCGTTCTGCAAGCGCTTCTCACCATTTCCTATCGGTAACGAAGTACGGTCATTCAGCGATTGTTGAAACCGCAGGTAACCCAGACTGCCACATCATTTTACGTGGTGGTAAAGAACCAAACTACAGTGCAGCACACGTTGCTCAAATCAAAGACGAGTTGGACGCGGCAGGTCTACCGAAGAAAGTGATGATCGATTTTAGCCACGCGAACAGCTCTAAGCAGTTCAAACGTCAAATGCTAGTGTCTGATGATGTATCAGAGCAAATCGCTGGTGGTGAAGATGCAATCTTTGGCGTGATGATCGAGTCTCATTTGGTTGAAGGCCGCCAAGATTTAGTGGATGGTAAAGCGGCAACTTACGGTCAGTCGATTACTGATGCATGTATCGGCTGGGACGATACGGAAACGGTACTTCGTCAGCTTTCTGAAGCAGTAAAAGCTCGCCGTAGCAAATAAGCTCAGCAGCAAGAACATTTTTAACAAG
>NZ_JAWOWP010000374.1:0-703 GCF_033340555.1 Vibrio sp. 1069 | reverse complement strand
CTAGTTCTTTACCCATTTTAGTCATAGGGTGAACGATAACCAGGCCGCGTACGCGTTTCTTCAGTTTACCGATGTCTGCCTGTTCTGCTTTAGTGATTTCACGAGAGAATGGCATATCTAACAGGCTTTTACGTTCTTTATTTAGTTCGTATGTTTGTTTGTGCTTAAGTTGGTTAAGCTTCTTTGTTAGATCTTCAACTTCATCCGTGAATTTAGAAATCATTTCGTGATCACCACGAGAACGTGCTGCATCCAGTTTACGTTGGCAGGTATCTACGCGGTTATGCAGCTTTTGAATATCAGTTTTAATGCTCATGGTAAATAGACTCAATTTTTTAATGGTCGAGGAGTATAGCATAGCTGAAAATCTACGCTCTACTATCCTCCTCGATTCTATGTTTAGTTGATTAGTTCATTCCCTGAAACTTGGCCGGAGAAGAAGGCTTCTACGTTGTTCAATGTCACAGATGCTATGTTATTCAGCGCTTCGTGAGTTAAGAAAGCTTGATGGCCAGTGAACAGAACGTTGTGGCATGCCGATAAGCGGCGGAAAACATCATCCACGATAACGTCGTTGGATTTATCTTGGAAGAACAAGTCCTTTTCGTTGTCGTACACATCTAAACCAAGAGCGCCAATCTTACCCTGTTTAAGTGCTTCGATAGCGGCGACAGAGTCGAGTAACTCACCGCGGCTTGTATTG
>NZ_JAWOWP010000373.1:0-704 GCF_033340555.1 Vibrio sp. 1069 | reverse complement strand
GATCCGAGCTGCCGTCGAGAAAAATATCTTGTACTTTGTCGCCGATTTGCAAGTGGCTAACTTCCACATGGCGACAACACCAGATGCAGGCATGTTTGTGCCTACCCTCAATCTGTACAGCAAAGATCTGCGCATTGCGACAGGCCAGCACAGTTCGATTCCAGTAACGAAAATCTCCCACGACTTTGAAAAAATCATCGACTCAGACAAAGAACGGATCCTCAATCGTTGGAGTTTGGTCAAAACGGTATATCCCATTTACCTGTTGCCAATTGCCATTTTCATCATGGTTATTGCCACGCTTTACCATATCTTCGCCCTTAAGCGAATGGTGACTCTACGAACAAAGCAGCTCACCTTAGCAAATCAGCAACTGCTTGAACTGACGCTGACGGATCCGCTCACCAAACTTTATAATCGCAGGCATTTGATCGAGCGTTTGGCAACGCTGAGTTCATTGCAAAAAAACGTAACCGTGATGGTGTTTGATATTGATGACTTTAAATCTATAAACGACAAATACGGCCATTTAATCGGTGACCAAGCGATTGTCGCTGTTGCCGACACGGCAAAATCGCTGACTGACGAACGAATAACCTTAGCGCGAATCGGTGGTGAGGAATTTGCGTTGGTGACTGCCTCTCTATCTGAAAAAGAAGCTGAAACGCTTGCAAAGGCGATTTGCAGCTGTGTTTACGATCGAC
>NZ_JAWOWP010000372.1:0-704 GCF_033340555.1 Vibrio sp. 1069 | reverse complement strand
TATTGCTTGTCTAAAATCATTAGACGAGCAATTTTTATTTGAGTTTTTGCTTGTGGAGCAAGATTGTAAGCTTGCTGATAGACGTCGATAGCCTGTTCAAGTTCTTGTGCTTGCTGCCAAAACGAACCAAGTGTTTCCAAATTTTTTGCGTTGCGTTCTACATGACCATTATCAAAGGCTGCTTGAAGTGTTTTCGCTGCGCGGAAAGGCACCCCTTGATAAGCTTGGAAGTTTACTAAACGCAGGTATTATTTCTCACCTTCTAATAGGAACAATTTATGAGCCATTTCTAGTGTTGAAAGGGCATTGCGCTCTTGATTTAACTCCATGTAAATACCAGACAATTGAGTCCAGTAACGCTTATTTTTTGGATATTTAGTGGTTAATATTTTCAATACACCCGCAACGCTCTTGAACTGCTTAAGTTCATAGTGCGCAGACATCAGTAGCTGATACCAAGATTCACTAGGTTCTTTACTCATAGCGATTGCTTGCTTAGCTGGTGGAATCGCGTTTTTGTAATCTTCTAGCTGAACATAAGCACTTGCTAGAGTGATGTATGCATGCGCTTGTGGCTTTTCTTCGGTGGTTTCTGCAATTTTGAACCACTCATTCATGGTTGCTACTGACTTTTTAAATTGCCCTTCGGCTAAGTAAAGCTGCGCCAAGCTATAACGAACTTGCTGGGCCACAGGCACTGGAAG
>NZ_JAWOWP010000371.1:0-704 GCF_033340555.1 Vibrio sp. 1069 | reverse complement strand
TCTGTTGATGGCATTGAAACAACGCGTACTTTCTTACCTTCAGCAGTTAGCTGTGCTGCTGCTTCTACTGCTAGTTCAACTTCAGAACCTGTTGCGATAAGGATTAGCTCAGGCTTGCCTTCGCAATCTTTCAGAATGTAAGCACCTTTCGCGATGTCTGCTACTTGTTCTGCTGTACGCTCTTGTTGCGCAAGGTTTTGACGAGAGAAGATAAGTGCTGTCGGTGCATCTTTACGTTCAATCGCTAGTTTCCATGCAACTGCAGACTCAACTTGGTCACATGGGCGCCATGTGCTCATGTTTGGAGTTACACGTAGAGACGCCATTTGCTCAACAGGTTGGTGAGTTGGGCCATCTTCGCCAAGACCGATCGAATCATGCGTGTAAACTTGGATGTTCTGAATTTTCATCAGCGCAGCCATACGCATTGCGTTACGAGCGTATTCCATGAACATTAGGAATGTTGCGCCGTAAGGAACGAAACCACCGTGCAATGCGATACCGTTGATGATAGCAGTCATACCGAATTCGCGTACACCGTAGTGGATGTAGTTGCCAGAGAAGTCCTCCGTTTCTAGAGACTTAGAACCAGACCACATGGTCAGGTTAGAAGGCGCTAGGTCAGCAGAACCACCCATAAACTCAGGAAGCATTTGACCAAACGCTTCTAGTGCATTTTGCGATGCTTTACGTGATGCAATGTT
>NZ_JAWOWP010000370.1:0-705 GCF_033340555.1 Vibrio sp. 1069 | reverse complement strand
TTGGCAAGCAGTTCCCGAAAAATACCCATTACAGCGTTTTGTACTTCTCTGAAGGCTACATTAGCGATATCCGTGGTAACACATTCATTCACCAAGTGAACCAAGACAGTCAGTTTGAACTACAATCTGCTTACTATACAAAAGCGACAAAACAGTCCGGGTATGAAGCTGCAAAAGCCAGCTTGAAAAAGTACCCAGATGTCGAGTTCATTTATGCTTGTTCTACCGACGTTGCGTTAGGTGCCGTCGAAGCACTGTCTGAACTTGGCCGTGAAGACGTTATGATTAATGGCTGGGGCGGTGGTTCTGCTGAGCTAGACGCTATCTTAAAAGGGGAGTTAGATATCACCGTCATGCGTATGAATGATGATACTGGCATTGCGATGGCAGAGGCGATCAAATGGGATTTGGAAGGTAAACCTGTACCAACGGTGTACTCTGGGGACTTCGAAGTTGTGACCAAATCAGATTCCCCTGAGCGAATTGAAGCTCTCAGAAAACGTGCATTTAGATACTCAGATAATTGATGACAATTACATCAAAGCTAAAAAAGCGTCGCTCGCTGTCGACGCTTATAACTAAAATTATTATTCTCGTTCTTGCTCCGATCATTTTAGGCATTTTCGTTCAGAGTTATTACTTCTCCAAACAGATCATTTGGCAGGAGGTCGACCGAACCAAGCAGCAAACGTCTGCGTTGATTCT
>NZ_JAWOWP010000369.1:0-707 GCF_033340555.1 Vibrio sp. 1069 | reverse complement strand
CGACGGGCAGCCAGCTATTTACGACCCACAAGGAGAGCGCGCATGAACATCACCGAAGTGTTAGTCCAACCTCAAGCGATGGCTTGGCTCCCGTGGGCGGTGCAGTACTTCTTTTACATCGGTTCTGCTTACGCTGCCGCTATTTTGTTCCTAATCGCCCTATTATTTGAGCAACACACCAGTCATCGGTTACGCGCCGCGCTGGTGCTAACGATGGCCATCGGCGCTATCGTAGGCCCGTTGGCGTTAACTGGCGACCTTCACCAGCCGGGACGAGCTTGGCATTTTTACGTGCACATCACGCCGTGGTCATGGATGTCTCTAGGCTCGCTGTTCCTGCCTGTTTTTTCTGCGCTGGCGATTGCGACAGCATGGCTGTATCTGCGTCAGGATCTTATCGCACTGCGAAATCAACCGGGAAAAGTACTACCTCTGTTATCTAAGTTGTCGCTTGGTGAATGGGCTATTTCTCGCAAAGTGATGCTCACAATATCTGCAATCACCGTGTTATCAGGCTTAACCATCGCCCTTTATACTGGAGCTGAAATTGCGATCGTAAAATCACGTTCATTATGGCACCAACCCGCGTCACCAATTCTTTGGTTTGTCACTGCATTTATGGGCGCCGTCGGATTTTCTCTGCTGATTTGGTTACTGCTGCCTAGCCAATCGAAAACTCTCACTTCTGGTGTTAACAATCTACTCAA
>NZ_JAWOWP010000368.1:0-707 GCF_033340555.1 Vibrio sp. 1069 | reverse complement strand
ACTGCGGACAACACCACACTAACGGCAGTTGCAAACGACTACCACTATCAAGAGATTTTCTCTAAGCAAGTTCGTGCATTTGGCCAACCAGGCGATATTCTTCTGGCGCTTTCTACCAGTGGCAACAGCAAAAACATCATCAAAGCGATGGAGGCGGCTGTAACTCGCGACATGACCATTATCGCCCTAACAGGTAAAGATGGTGGTGAGATGGCAGGATTACTGGGCGAAAACGATGTAGAAATTCGTATTCCATCCCATCGCACGGCTCGCATTCACGAAGTGCATATGGTCACTCTTCACTGCTTATGCGATTTGATTGACCAAGTACTTTTCCCTGCTCACGAAGAATAACAGATTTGAGAATCAGCATTATGATACGTAGCCTTATCATTTTATGTACCATCTTAAGCTTGAGCGGATGTGCGGGACTGTTCATTGCTGGAGCTGCCACCACGGCAAATATTGTGACAGATACTCGCACCACGAAGCAGATCTGGCAAGACAACAATATTGAATTTGAAGTCGCAGCGATCGGTAATAAAGAACCGTTTAAAGGGCATGTTCGAGTTGTTGCGAGCTCGTACAATGGTACGGTTGTTTTAATGGGCCAAGCTCCAACTCAAGATTTAATTAATCAAATTGAGCAACGAGCTAGAGCCATTGATGGCGTCAAAACCATTCATAACCAAATTAAGGCTAAAGAG
>NZ_JAWOWP010000367.1:0-708 GCF_033340555.1 Vibrio sp. 1069 | reverse complement strand
CAACATACTGAAATACCGTTACTTATTTTGTCGGTTCTTGCTCCAATTATACGTTTAAAAACGTAATTTGATGCAATGGTTGGTTAAGCAATGTTCAACGGTTTTCTGAATACAAATGGGTTCTATTTTCAATTATTCCTTGTGTAATGATAATTGTTATATTATAACAACTCAATAATCATATGTTATAACATAACAATAAGGGAAAAGTAGTGAATAAAAAATTGGTTTCTCTAGTCATCGGTAGCATTTTTGCATCCCATGTTTTTGCCGATACGTTGTCGAATCCACAAATTGGTGTCGTTTTGGACGGATATTACCAAGATGGACAGCGTCATAACTCAGAGCGAGAGGAAGGGTTTGGCTTGGGTCATACCGAGCTTAGTTTGTCTGCAAACATTGACGACAAATTCCATGGCGCTTTGACGACAGTGCTGGAAAGCCATGCTGACGATACCGAACTGATATTGGAAGAAGCGTTTATCGAAACCTTGGCTTTGCCTTACGGCTTTAATGTCCGAGCGGGGCGTTTTCTTTCCGACTTTGGTTACTTGAACAACCAACACATGCATACCGATAGTTTTGTTGAGCGTCCATTAGCGTACCGAACGTTTCTTGGTTCGCATTACTATGATGATGGCGTGAGAGCGAGCCTTGTTCTTCCGACAGATCTGTTTGTGAAATTTGGTGTTGAGGCGCTAAGTGGCA
>NZ_JAWOWP010000366.1:0-708 GCF_033340555.1 Vibrio sp. 1069 | reverse complement strand
CCAAACCAGCCACGATTACTATACCGATACTAACGCGCTGTGCTGCGCCTGAACCCGTTGCGTACATGGGTGGGATAAGACCCGCAATCATTGCCGCAGTAGTCATAAGAATTGGACGCAGACGAACTTTCGCTGCTTCCATTACCGCATCGATTCGAGACAGTTTGTTGTGCAGCTGCTCTTCCTTTGCTACTTCACAGATCAAGATACCGTGTTTGGTGATAAGACCGACCAACGTGATCAGACCGACCTGCGAGTAGATGTTCATCGAGGCTGTGCCCCAAGCCAAGGCGATCAACGCACCACACACCGCTAGCGGTACCGATACCATGATAACGATAGGGTCACGAAGTGATTCGAATTGAATCGCAAGAACCAAGAAGATGATGGCTAACGCAAGACCAAATGTTGCGTATAGCGCGCTACCTTCCGTCACGAACTGACGTGCTTCACCCATGTAGTCGTGGTTGTAACCGGCAGGCAGTTTGTTCTGCGCTACGTCCTCGAACCAGTTAATTGCATCACCCATTGCGACGCCAGGCGATGGTACAGCACCAACGGTTGCTGAGTTCAGCTGGTTGAAGTGAGGCAGTGAGCGAGGCTCGGCGACAACATCAATAGTGATCAGGCTACCAAGTGGTACTGCTTTTCCATCCACAGAACGAACGTAGTAGTTCTTCATTGATTCTGGATTTAAACGCCATTTAC
>NZ_JAWOWP010000365.1:0-708 GCF_033340555.1 Vibrio sp. 1069 | reverse complement strand
GGGTGAACACGCAGCCACCCTAACGCTTGGCGAGCCAGGCATCATGCACGGGTTTAAGTCTTACATGCTTAAAGATGAGCAAGGCGAACCACAAGAGGTACACTCCGTCGCCAGTGGATTGGATTACCCATCGGTAGGCCCACAGCACAGTTATTTAAAAGACATCGGACGCGTGAACTATGGTTCAATCAACGATGACGAAGCGATAGACGCCTTCTTTGAGTTGTCTCGCGAAGAAGGAATTATTCCTGCTATCGAATCTTCCCACGCAGTCGCATACGCAATCAAACTGGCACAACAAGGTGAAACAGGTTCGATTCTTGTCAACCTTTCAGGTCGAGGCGACAAAGACATCGATTTTGTGGTTGAAAACTACGGTGCAAAATACGGTATTGAGTCGCTTATCTAACTGGCAACCACTGAGCTGAGTTACGTTTAATCGCAACGCGCAGACAAAAGCAAAGCCACCTAAAACAAGGTGGCTTTGTAGTTTTCTCTCAATTTACCTTTGCTTTAGTGGTTTAAATACGTTGCCTAGGCCTTCTGGCGTTTCTATTGAAACCATCGCCGCCTAACTATAGATATCTCTGTAATGTATACTTTGCTAAACTCCGCCCTTTGATGAGTAAGGCCCCTAAAATGATGACTGACGAAGAAAGAATCGAACTGCAACAAAACAACCCACTGCATGGGTTAAAGCTAGAGACT
>NZ_JAWOWP010000364.1:0-709 GCF_033340555.1 Vibrio sp. 1069 | reverse complement strand
TTCACGGATGATTCATTAAGTGCAACGATGCCAGTGTGCAGTTTTACTCACCAACCGCTGGGTATGTTGCATGGTGGTGCATCCGTCGTACTAGCAGAAACATTAGGTTCCATTGCCGCAAACTTTTGCGTGAGTGAAGGTAACTACTGCGTAGGTTTAGATATCAACGCAAACCATGTACGAGCAATGCGCAGTGGTTATGTTATCGGTACCGCAAAACCTATTCACCTTGGTGTTTCGACTCAAGTTTGGCAGATTGAAATTACAGACGAACGTGATCGTTTGGTGTGTACTAGTCGTCTAACGATTGCTGTGAAACAACAAAAAGCAAAATTGGCTTAATTCGACTTCATCAATCAGCAGAGATACACCCAAAGGCAGAACATGGTTATCGAGTTTTCAGTAGGTAAAATTATCGCGACGCAGCGTGAAATCGTCATCAAACTAACCGGTGAGCGAATGGTCACATTGCAAGCACAAACCGATGCACTTCAACTTCTTGGTCGTGGCGCAAATGTTGTGTTAGCCCATGGGGCCGAATGCAAATGGTCAATAAAATTGGATAATGAGGAACAACTTATCCAACTCGCACAAGAAATTGGTATCGATATTCAATAATTTACCCCTTCATATTTGCACTTTTTCATAAAAATGAGGAAACTTGACTTATTGACATCAAGACAAGTATTTCCTCTTTATGAGTAGCCCT
>NZ_JAWOWP010000363.1:0-710 GCF_033340555.1 Vibrio sp. 1069 | reverse complement strand
AAATAGTACTCCAGTGGATAGTTCTGCTCCTTATTCTATTTACAATATTGGTTATGGTTCACCGATTTGTTTGATGGATTTTATCAAAGCAATAGAAAATGAACTCAGAATAGAAGCAAAGAAAAATTATCGAGAGATGCAGCCAGGAGATGTATACCAAACCTATGCTGATACAACAGCTTTCTATCAAGCCACTGGTTATCGGCCGTCAGTTTCCGTAGAAGAAGGTATTGCCGAGTTTGTCGCTTGGTACCGGAATTTTTATAACAAGTAAAAGATTTGTCATTCAGAACTTTCAAGGTCGAGAGTTCACATAAGGTTAGAGCTATGTTACCGAGTATATCAGTCGTTATTCCTGCAAAAAATGAACAAGGAAATATTGGGAAGTTAGTGAAAGAAATTCATGCCAGTTTAGAAGCATACCCTAACGTCGAAATTGTCATTACGGACGACGGTAGTACCGATGATACGGTGCAAGAGGCACTTGAAGCTGCTAAAGGATGTGGGTGTGACCTGCAAGTGGTTAGTCACGAACAGAGTTGCGGTCAAAGCACAGCAGTGTTAACTGCCGTCAAACATGCAAAAGGCGAGTGGATCGTTACCTCCGATGCTGATGGACAGAACGATCCGTCGGATATGCCTAAGATGCTTGAGCTTGCTGCTAAAGTCAGCAATCCGAACTTTTGCATCGCGGGTTATCGAGCGAAAAG
>NZ_JAWOWP010000362.1:0-711 GCF_033340555.1 Vibrio sp. 1069 | reverse complement strand
CACGTTGATGGATAACGCCGCGACGCATCGCATCTCTTTCATCGACTGACAGCATTGAGGTCATGTCATAGGAAAAATCGTAGATGGATAAGAAGAAGGTGATTCGGCTTCTGGATACACTCTTTTGAGCTAATTGAACCGCTCTAGCGAGTGCAGGCTGTTCATCATTATTGATGTCAGCAACAACAAGAATCTTACTGTATATACTCATAACTAAGCCCACTTATGTTGCGAAACCAAATACTGAAAACAAGTTAAATCAGTAAATTGGAGACTCTTCGTATATTTTTACTGTAGCTTAGTTTGGAGAACTTTTTGAGGACTTTCGAAGGGATTTTATGAGAAACATGATGTAGCTCATTTTCGAGCTACATCAATAAGTAAGCGAGATTACTCTTTTGTTACACCGGCAAGTTCCATTAGCGCATCATGATCTAAGATGGTGATGTACTTACCTTTAACACTCAGAATTTCAGATTTTTGGAAACGACCTAATAGGCGGCTGATGGTTTCAACCGTTAGGCCTAAGTAGTTACCAATATCGCCACGAGTCATGGTCAAACGAAATTCTCTTGGGCTGAAGCCACGTTGAGAGAAGCGAGTTGACAGGTTGTACAAGAAAGCAGCTAGACGCTCCTCAGCATTCTTCTTAGAAAGCAGAAGAATCATTTCCTGGTCGCCTTTAATTTCGTTACTCATTAAACGCATGAT
>NZ_JAWOWP010000361.1:0-711 GCF_033340555.1 Vibrio sp. 1069 | reverse complement strand
CCAGTATTCAAACAAGTGTTGAATATGCCAGCCAAGCGACTGCGTACAGCGCCATGCCAAGACATAGTGTGGCAAGGTGACGAAGTCGATTTGGATAGAATTCCGGTGATGAGTTGCTGGGCGGAAGACGTAGCACCACTATTAACGTGGGGTTTGACGGTTACCAAAGGGCCGAACAAAAAACGTCAGAACCTCGGTATCTACCGCCAACAAAAAATCGCCAAAAACAAAATCATCATGCGTTGGTTAGCTCACCGTGGTGGCGCGTTAGATTTGCGTGATTGGATGGAAACCAACCCGGGTAAGCCGTTCCCAGTTTCCGTGGCGTTTGGTGCCGACCCTGCTACTATCCTTGGTGCGGTGACGCCAGTGCCGGATACGTTATCAGAATATGCCTTTGCTGGTTTGCTGCGTGGCAGTAAAACCGAAGTGGTCAAATCCATCAGTAACGATTTGGAAGTCCCAGCAAGTGCTGAAATCGTCATGGAAGGGTACATCGACCCGAACGAGTTTGCCGATGAAGGCCCTTACGGCGATCACACTGGCTACTATAACGAAAAAGAAAAGCATCATGTCTTTACCATTACGCACATCACCATGCGTAAAGACCCAATTTATCACAGTACCTATACTGGTCGTCCGCCAGATGAGCCAGCGGTATTAGGCGTGGCACTGAATGAAGTATTCGTGCCAATTCTGCAAAAGCAATTC
>NZ_JAWOWP010000360.1:0-711 GCF_033340555.1 Vibrio sp. 1069 | reverse complement strand
CTGGCCGGATGTACGAAAAAGTTTCTATATAGCAACATCGATTGGTTTGTTATTGAATATTTAGATGACTACGTATCGCTTAACGATGAACAAGAAACGTTGTTAGAAGAGCGACTATTGCTATTAGCAGATTGGCATAAGAAAGAAGAATTACCGTTATATATCGATCACTTAAAAGAGCTTGAGAATATTAATGCAAACAATATTACTCTTGCGTTTTTGCAGCAAAACCGAGAAAAAATGAAAGCGCACTATGACCGTATAGTGTCGAGATCGGCGCCAGATTTGTTCTCTTTGAGCTTACAACTGACGCCAAAGCAACAACAAGAGTTTTTGCAAAACGTGCGAAAGGACTATCAAGAAAGAAACGCAAAATATGCGGATAAAACCGAAGCAGAGATTAGAGAGATTATTTTAGAGAATACTGAGGAGTGGATGGAAGAATGGATTGGGGAATTGAATAGCGATCAAAAACGGTACGCAAAACAAATTTCCCAGCAAACGATTTTGAATAGTCCACTTTGGCGAAATTATCGCGCTTCAATATATCAAGAGTTGGAATACCTTTTTGAAAATCAGTCCAACAGTGTTGTCTATCAACAAGTAGTGATGCGGGTATGGTCCGAGCCGGAAAGCGATTATAGCGAGCAACTATCCGAGAATAGCGATCACAACCTTAGGTGAGTGGATCAATAGAGGATAAACGTAGCG
>NZ_JAWOWP010000359.1:0-712 GCF_033340555.1 Vibrio sp. 1069 | reverse complement strand
ATGCTTCTACTGGAGCAAGAATCTTAATTTCTAGACCTGTCGTATCGTGATCTGGCAGGTATGCATTAACCTTTTTAATAAGCTCTACATCGTGTGCGCGGTTTTCATCTAGCCAAAATACAGCTGGAACGCCTGTCGCACGTGCGCGAGTTACTGCAAGTTTCACCCAATCTTGAATTGGCGCGTCTTTTACCTGACACATACGGAAGATGTCACCCTCTTCTACCGCCTGTTCAAGCAGCACTGCGCCAGAAGCATCAACAATACGTACTGTACCTGCTGCATCTAGGATAAACGTCTTATCGTGAGAACCGTACTCTTCTGCTTTTTGAGCCATCAAACCCACGTTTGGTACGCTGCCCATTGTTGTCGGGTCAAATGCGCCGTGCTCTTTACAGAAATCGATAACTGCTTGGTAGATACCTGCATAGCAGCGATCTGGGATCATCGCTTTAGTATCTTTTTGCTTGCCGTCAGGACCCCACATTTGGCCAGAAGAACGCAACATTGCTGGCATAGATGCATCGACAATGATGTCGCTTGGGACATGCAGGTTCGTGATGCCACGATCCGAATCAACCATCGCAAGTTCAGGCTGAGTTTGGTAAACCGCCTGAATTGCCGCTTCAATCTCTTCTTTTTGTGCTGCTGGTAGTGACTCGATTTTCGAGTAAACATCACCAAGACCATTATTTACATCAACGCCAAGCTC
>NZ_JAWOWP010000358.1:0-713 GCF_033340555.1 Vibrio sp. 1069 | reverse complement strand
AGAAAGTCGCGCCCTTCTTGGATAAGCATTTGAAGTAATCTAAAATCAAGAGTGCCACCAAACCGGTCGCACTCTTACTTCTCTGTTATTCCTATTTCCCAGTTAATAGCCATAGGTCAGTGACTATGTTTCGATGGACGCTCATCGTTCTATTTATATTGTTCGTATTTTTGATGGTGGTTGCTCTCGTCGTTACTCAAATCGAAAACTCGCAATACCGCAAGTACAAACAAAAGCAGCAACATCTGCAGCGCTCGTTAACCGATGAGTCTAAAACCGCAATCGTCGTTTTCTCTCGCTCAGGAAATACCGCCACTCTGTCCGAACATATTGCCAACAAAACAAATGGGCATGTTTATGAAATTTTTGCCAAAAGCTACGCGCTCGGCATTCCAGGATGGATAAGTGCGTTGAAAGATGCCAGAAGTAATGTTGCAGAGATCGTCCCACAGCATATCGACCTCTCCTCTTACAATACGGTTTATCTCGGCTCTCCTATTTGGTTATACAGTCCAGCCCCACCTATTTGGCAATTTGTGAAAGACAACGATTTAACCAACAAACGGGTCATATTGTTTAACTCGTTCAATAGTAAATTTGAACAACACTTTATTGACGAATTTGCTGTATTAGTTCGAGCCAAAGGCGCAACAAGCTTCGAGCATCAATATGTAAAACGAGGAAGAATGGGAGACCAGTTATCTACAGACGAA
>NZ_JAWOWP010000357.1:0-713 GCF_033340555.1 Vibrio sp. 1069 | reverse complement strand
GAGCGTAGCTTATACAACAGCTTAGCCAAGACGTACGCAGAAGTGTTACCGATTGGATGCGGTGCTGGTGGCAACATTGGCGGCTACGGGATGATGCTGCACCGCACTTTAGACACCTACATCAAAGCGGTGAATGAAGGGCAAAGTACGATTGCGATGATGATGAAGCACAGCCCATTAGAGCCATTATTTGCAGCGCTAAAATCCGGGTTTGACCGCGGCATTGTTCAGGCAAGTAAATTGCCGGTGTTTATGGGTAGCGATACGTTCGATTTTCTCATGCCGCTGTTTAAAGTATGGCAAGACAAAGGCTTAGTTGAGCTTCAAGAGCGAAGCTTAGTGCTTACTTTAGCGGGCAGTTTTTGGGCCGTTTCGTTAGCGCAAGCCTGTATTCAGGTACTGACATCAGAGATGAACGAAAGCGTGCCAAAAGTATCCAATAATTAATGAAGACAAATTGAAGAAAAGATGGAAAACAAAATGGAATCAATCAAGCAACAGGTAGAAGTTCTATTGGAACAAGAACCTCAACTTCTGCCTGCCGCAATGGCAGAGCGTTTAGGTGTGACAGAATTTGATGTTGTCGCTGCACTGCCGCAAGAGATGGTTGCGATTGCTCCGGGCGAACAAGCGCAAACAATCCTTGAAAGCCTAGTTGGCTTTGGCCCAGTGACGACGATCGTACACTCCTTCGGCTCCATTTTCGAAGTGAA
>NZ_JAWOWP010000356.1:0-713 GCF_033340555.1 Vibrio sp. 1069 | reverse complement strand
TGCTCAAGGTGACCAATTGCGGTGTGCAGCATTAGTGCAAATATTCGCTCAACTTGGCTGAGCGCTTCCACCTCATTCAGCGCCGTTTCTAGCTGAGCATAGACCTGTTCTGGCTTTTCCTCGTGCAGCTGCCAACACTCACTCATGAATGCATCAAAATCCATTTTGAAAAACATGCCCTTGTTATCCTTTGTTATCTTGTTCGTAAACAAACCACTCTACACAATTCTCAACCGTGCGTTGCACGCCAAACAACAATATGAGAATCGCCTCACTTAAAGTGGTGTACCTTGCTCTAATGCGAGCAAACGTTGTTTGCGTTCTACCCCACCAGCATACCCAGTCAGTTTGCCACTTTTACCAATAACGCGATGACAAGGCACCACAATGGAAATAGGGTTCTTGCCATTTGCTAACCCAACCGCACGTACGGCTTTCGGGTTGCCAATCGCGTTGGCGAGATCTTGATAGCTCCACGTCTCGCCGTATGGAATGGTCGTTAACGCATGCCACACTTGATTTTGAAAATCGGTACCTGTCGCTGCCAAAGGCAAATCAAATTCGTTGCGCAGACCCGAAAAGTATTCGTCCAACTGGGTGACGGCTTGGCGCAAAATCGGATGCTGATCATCTCTTCGCCCCAATTCACTTGGCTTGGTTGTACAAGTCTCAAACCAAATGCCAAGTAAGCCCTCAGCGTTAGATTGGATAGT
>NZ_JAWOWP010000355.1:0-713 GCF_033340555.1 Vibrio sp. 1069 | reverse complement strand
GAAAATCCAATGTCCCAACCCTAGAATGATGAAAACCTGAATTAAGCCGACAAAGATATACGGTACGATTTTCGCCACCATTAGCTCTATCGAGTGGATGGGCGTGGTGATTAATAGCTCCAAATTTCCCCGTTCACGTTCTCGTACAATCGCGGCACTGGTGAACAAAATCATCGTCATGGTGAGAATCACACCGAGTAAGCCGGGTACGATGTTGACCGCAGAACGTCGACTTGGGTTGTAGTAGAGTGCGACTTCGAATGTTTTGCTTGGCGCTGGGCGAATCTCGAAGTCAAAATCGGTCAATGGCATGGTTTGCAACGACAATATTGCCGAGCTGATCATGGTATCTGACCCATCCACAATCCATTGCCCAAGCTCTCGACCTTGCATCATGCGTTGTGTGAGATCGCTTGGCAAAATCAGCACGGCGCGCACAATACCATCTTGAATCGCTTGTTCAGCCTCTTGCGCGGTGGCATAGGTTTCTTTGATATCCACCACTTGAGTGACTTTGACGGACTGGGTAATGATCCGCCCGGCGGTACTGCCACTTTGGTCGACAACACCTACCGGAATGTTGCGAATGTCCGTATTGATTGCGAAGCCGAACAGCAAAAGCTGGATAAGCGGGATCATCACCACCATGCCAAACGTGATTCGGTCACGGGAAAGTTGGCGAATCTCTTTGATCATGACGGCTTTCATGCGAG
>NZ_JAWOWP010000354.1:0-713 GCF_033340555.1 Vibrio sp. 1069 | reverse complement strand
CGCCTAGTTATCTTCTTTTTTGCCTTACCCATGTGTTCTGAACCGCCGTTCGAGTCATCACTACGGTTCAGAACACATGATCTTGAAAAAAGCTCAATGGATTTAGGCAACAACGTATTTCACTTGAAGATCGAAACAATTTGTTACACCATCAGACAAATGATAGCAATTATCAACACCATTTTTATTAACATAATTTCAAGAGATTAAGTTTTTATGCGTATAGCTTTGCTTGCTTTATTGATTCCCCTAGCTCCATCTTTTGCTTTTGCTGATATCCATCCTTATGCAGGGGTTAATTTGGGGATCGGCGGTATCGAGGAAATGGATATCGAATACGATAATTTGAATTACAGTCAAGAATCTGGAAAATTTTCTTGGGGAGTCAATTCGGGTTTTCTACTAGATTCAAATATTAGTGACAAATTTCAGTATGGTGCAGAAATTAGTTACACATCTTATGCAACCAATAAAAATGAAATAGAAGGGATTTCATTTAATTATGACGGATATAACATTGCGTTAATGGGTGTTGCCAGATACCAACTCTTCGAATCTTGGAGTGTTATGAGCAAGCTAGGTCTAGCACATACAGCTCAAGAGGTAGGCATAAATAACCGTGTAACAGTAAGTGAGTCTGAAATATTGCCTAAATTTGGGATCGATATTGCATATAATGCAACTGAAAATTTGGACATTTTATTTTGAATTGA
>NZ_JAWOWP010000353.1:0-714 GCF_033340555.1 Vibrio sp. 1069 | reverse complement strand
TCTTTTCTCCGGGTTATTTGGCAAGATTATATACCCAAATAACCCAAAGGTGTTTGCCTAACAACAGGTGCGTCACCTGCCGGAGAGTTTATGCACGAGAGCGAGATGCTCGAAAGAGGGTAATCGCTTTGGCACTAAAATACCCAAGGATCATGCCAATCCAGTTGGTACTCAAATCGTCAAAGCTGAATGAACGGCTTTCAATAAACAACTGGCTAAATTCTTCCGCCGAGATGATCAGTAGTAAGCAAAACAGCAGTCGAATCCCGAACGCATCCATTTTGGTTGCGTGGGTAAAGCGAGGGAAGGTAAACACAGCGAGAAAACCAATCAACATGCTAAACGTAAAATGCAGCGTGCTTGAGCCTCCAACATAGTTTTCCATATTCAGATAAACGGCATGATTTAGCTCTGAACTCTTCCACAAAGAAAGGCCGATGGTCAGTAGAGATATAGAAATAAAACCTAAACGTGCGATCGTCGAAGTCATCGTTACCCCACCGGAAAGAAGCCTAAATAGCGTTTTACAAAATAGAGCGCGGCAAGGTTTTGGATTGCCATGCCGATCGCCATTGCCCACGCAGCCCCCAGAACGCCGTAGCTTTGGCTAAGAAAAACCAAAAGAGCGATGGAAATAGTGCCTGAACAAATCGTGATGTATTTCATCGTTCTCTCATGGCCGCTCATTAGCAATAAAAATCCTACCGAGCCAGT
>NZ_JAWOWP010000352.1:0-714 GCF_033340555.1 Vibrio sp. 1069 | reverse complement strand
TGTATTTTTTAGAGAGTGAGTCGTCATGACAAAGCGATCCATTGTTGAATCGCTCTATCATAACGTCATTAATAAAATCAGGCTAATCCAGGGAACAAGTTACGTAAGCCGTTTGCAATAAACTCGATGCCTAGCGCACCAAGAATCAAACCCATGATACGTGTGATCACGTTGATGCCTGTTTGACCCAAGAAACGAACGATCAAAGGTGCCGAACGAAATAGCAACCAAGAACAAAGGCAAAACAGACCAATCGTGATAACGATGCCCACGGTATCGAACATACTTGGGTAACGCGCGCCATAAACGATTGTTGAGCTGATTGCACCAGGACCAGCCATTAGTGGCATCGCTAGTGGTACAACGCCGATCTGTTCGCGGCTAACGTATTCAGATTTTTCTTGTTTGTTCTGCTTATCCTCACCGAGCTTACCGCTCATCATCGAAAAGGCGATGCTTAACAGCAGCAAGCCACCCGCCACTCGGAATGAATCCAGTGAAATACTGAACATATCCAACAGTAACTGACCTGCAAGCAGGGAAATGATCAGGATCACGGCCACTGCCACATTGGCTGTTGTCGCGGTTTTGATCTTTTCTTCTGGTGTCATATGTCCGCTTAAAGACACGAAAACAGGCATGATGCCTACAGGGTTAACGGCGGCAACCAACCCCAAGAAAAACTGCAGGAAAATGGCTAGCTCTAAAGTCTGC
>NZ_JAWOWP010000351.1:0-715 GCF_033340555.1 Vibrio sp. 1069 | reverse complement strand
CGAGCGCGACATTGGTTGCACGTATGATGAACCTTTGTGGTGGTTACCTGAATCACTACGGCGACTACTCAGCATCGAACATCGAATGTATGTCTGAGTACTTCTACGGCACTTGGGTAGACAACAACTCGATTGACGACGTACAAAACGCAGATCTTTGTCTGATGTTCGGTAACAACCCAGCCGAGACGCGTATGTCGGGCGGTGGTCAAATCCACAACTACGTGGACGCAAAAAATATTAACCACACACGTACGCTCTGTATCGACCCTCGTTACACCGATACTGCCGCTGGCCGTGAAGACCAATGGATTCCTATCAAACACGGTACCGATGCGGCCCTTGTCGCTGCTATCGCTCATGTACTGATCAGCGAAGAGAAAGTCGACCAAGACTTCCTTGACCGCTACTGTGTGGGTTACGACCGTAAAACTCTGCCAGCATCAGCGCCAGAAAATGGCAGCTACAAAGATTACATCATGGGTACAGGTCCGGATGGTATCGAGAAAACGCCAGAGTGGGCACAACCAATCACAGGTATTCCTGCTGATGTGATCTTGAAACTTGCGCGAGAAATCGGCGATGCAAAACGCATTTACATCACGCAAGGTTGGGGTTTACAACGCTCAGCAAACGGTGAGCAAGCGTGTAAAGCGATCATGATGCTGTCTCTGCTGCGTGGTCAGGTTGGTCTACGAGGTGGTGGTACTGGTGC
>NZ_JAWOWP010000350.1:0-715 GCF_033340555.1 Vibrio sp. 1069 | reverse complement strand
AAGAGATCTTTTTGCGCGAGCTGATTTCTAACGCATCAGATGCATCAGACAAATTGCGTTTTCAGGCACTTTCGAATCCATTTTTATATGAAGGTAACGCAGATCTTGGCGTTAAGCTGTCGTTTGATGAAAGTGCAAATACCCTAACGATTTCTGATAACGGTATCGGTATGAGCCGCAATGACGTTATCGAACATTTAGGCACCATCGCAAAATCAGGCACCGCGGAATTCTTCTCAAAGCTTTCAGAAGAGCAAAGCAAAGACTCGCAATTGATCGGTCAATTTGGTGTTGGCTTCTACTCTGCATTTATCGTTGCTGATGCGGTGACCGTGCGCACTCGTGCAGCAGGTTTGCCAGCAGACGAAGCAGTGCAATGGCATTCTGCTGGTGAAGGTGAGTACACCATTGAAAACATCACTAAAGAATCTCGTGGTACCGACATTATTCTTCACATGCGTGACGAAGGTAAAGAGTTCTTAAATGAATGGCGCTTGCGCGATGTCATCAGCAAGTACTCGGATCACATCGGTATTCCTGTTTCTATCCAAACTGTAGTGCGTGATGAAGACGGTAAAGAGACAGATGAGAAGAAGTGGGAGCAAATCAACAAAGCTCAAGCGTTGTGGACGCGTAATAAAGCAGATATCTCAGATGAAGAATACCAAGAATTCTACAAACACGTTTCACACGATTTCGCTGATCCGTTGGTGTG
>NZ_JAWOWP010000349.1:0-715 GCF_033340555.1 Vibrio sp. 1069 | reverse complement strand
CGACCCTATCAGACCGTCTAATCCAAGTTTGTGGAGGATTAAGCGATCGTGAAATGGCCGCACAGGTTCTGGATTCTATGGATCTTGAACGTGAGCGTGGTATCACCATTAAATCTCAGAGTGTGACGCTAAACTACACCGCTAAAGACGGTGAAACTTATCAGCTGAACTTCATCGATACTCCGGGACACGTAGACTTTGCATACGAAGTATCACGTTCTCTAGCGGCTTGTGAAGGCGCGCTATTGGTTGTTGATGCTGGTCAGGGTGTAGAAGCGCAAACACTTGCTAACTGTTACACCGCGATCGAAATGGATCTGGAAGTAGTGCCAATCCTAAACAAGATCGACTTGCCAGCCGCTGATCCTGAACGTGTAGCTGAAGAAATTGAAGAAATCGTTGGTATTGATGCGATGGACGCAACACGCTGTTCTGCGAAGACAGGTCTGGGTGTTGAGGACGTTCTAGAAAACATCGTATCAGCAATTCCAGCACCAGAAGGTGATCCTGATGCGCCGCTACAAGCGCTGATCATTGACTCATGGTTTGATAACTATCTTGGCGTAGTATCTTTGGTACGAATCAAAAACGGTTCACTGAAGAAGAACGACAAGATCAAAGTAATGAGCACCGGCCAAGCTTGGGGTGTAGACCGTTTGGGTATCTTTACACCTAAGCAAGTGGATACTGATGTTCTAAATACTGGCGAAGTAGG
>NZ_JAWOWP010000348.1:0-717 GCF_033340555.1 Vibrio sp. 1069 | reverse complement strand
GTTCGAGATGACGGCTCCTGACTCGGCACCAATCAGGAGCCTCAATCACACGGTATCCCACTAATATGCTGTGTTAAATTTTCCTCACCAGACAAAAGAGTGAACTTTTGCCAATAATGAGTGTTATATTATAACACCCGTTAGGATTTCAGGCGTTCAGATGTACTTTTCTTGGCAAACCATTTTCAGATCTTGGCATCGCACTGTTGTACTTTTCAGTGTTGCTTTGCTGATCATCTGGAATTTTGCTTCGATCTTTCATCAAGTCGACCTCACACCAGAGCATCATACTCATCATCACTGCCAACTCTTTGCTGGCGCGCAACATGGTCTCGCTAAAGCACAACCGGCAATCCCTGTGCCGTCATACACACGGGCCCATTATGATGATGTCTCAGAGCGCTCGCATCATGTAGAAGAAGTATTCAGCGCTGCGCGTGCACCGCCTTATTTTGCGTAAACACTCAAACACAACCCAATTACGTTATTTCCAACGTGTATAGACGCGTTTCAATAACAGAACGTCAAATGAGTACTAATCTGAAATCAACCAGATCTCGGATTTATCAGCAAAATTAGGAAAGTAAAATGCCATCTAAACAGGTTTTAGCGATCGTTATCGGTTTGTCTCTATCGACAGTCGCAACAGCAGAAGAATACCGCCAACACAGTGCGCACGTTCATGGTCATGTTGAATTTAATATTGCCCAAGACGGC
>NZ_JAWOWP010000347.1:0-718 GCF_033340555.1 Vibrio sp. 1069 | reverse complement strand
ACAATTCATGCTCGAAAAATTCCTCAAACGTTATGGCTTCACGCTGCGCTAGCTCATGCTCGGGAGCAACAACGGCCACCATTTGGCTGCTGAACAAATGGTCCGTTTCTAGATCTTCAGGTACATCGTCACAGCTGATCACTCCGATATCGAGTTGTCCATTGAGCAACATTCGACGAATAGACTGAGTGCCAGCCTCAACAAGCGTCAGTTTTAGATCGGGAAACTGACTCTTAAACGCCATCACGATACGCGGGAAGAAGTAACTCCCCATCATAGAAGGCGTGCCGAGGCGAACTTCTCCTTTCGCTAAACCTTTTAGTTCATCAATCGCTAATTGCGCATCGTGCAGTTGTTGAATCACTCGCTGCGCGTGAATGAGTAAGGTTTCCCCCTCTTTCGTTAGGCTGATTTTCTTATCTTCACGACGAAACAACGTCACGCCGAGTGACTGTTCGAATTTTTTTATCGAAATGCTTAACGCTGGTTGCGCGATATGAAGTGCCTTAGCTGCGTGGGTGATATTGCCATGCTCAGCGACAGCCAGAAAATGTTTCAGTTGTTTTGATTCCATAAGATCAAAAATATATCGTATCCATATTTTTAATATATTTTTTTAATCCATATCCAACTGATAGATTGATCACAATCTCCCTTATTGCTCCTATCAGGCAGGAAACATGGTCAGCTTGGGTACTCCGGAATACAAACGCATTAC
>NZ_JAWOWP010000346.1:0-718 GCF_033340555.1 Vibrio sp. 1069 | reverse complement strand
TGGTACATACGGCATAAATCGAGTCAGATATATTTAAATATCTCCAAAGCTTGTTCTTATCAATCACTGCTTAAAATATTCCCTGAAATATAGCTGGTCACATTTTCTCCCGTGAGCACCGTTCTTTCACTACAGTTAAGACGCTTTAATCGATAAGCTGCCCCTTTTCCCATAGCAAAAGCCCAAGAAGGGTCGAAGTTAAGATCTGTCATTGAGTAGGCGATATCTCCAAATACAACATACTCCAAAGGCTTGAGATATGGATTAGCAATCAAAGCAACACCTATCACCTGCATCACATCCGAACGTTTATCTTGTGTTGCAGCCTCAATGTAATCCTGAAAAGCATCATCTTCCATGTCGATATTGGCATTTCTCATTAAGCATTCAGGCGTAGCGCAACTCGCTTTAAAACGCACATTAAACGATTCATCATTCACTACTAGATTGCGTCGATAACTGCCATCTTGAGAGAAATTATCAGCCTTTTCTGTCTGGCGTGATAACCGATTCTCTTCGACTTTTCTAAGCGCACCACCTCCCTCAATGAAACCATTTTTGACCTGATGAATAAGATCATATCCAGTCTCATAGGAAATATTGCCCCCGTTGTACCCTTTCAAGATAACATCGAACGCTTCGCTAAATTCTTTTACCGCTTGGCTGTGAACCGAAGTTTCCAGATCCAATGCGGGAAGAAAAATTAATAATTCTTCAA
>NZ_JAWOWP010000345.1:0-719 GCF_033340555.1 Vibrio sp. 1069 | reverse complement strand
CAAATTCATCTTCACCAATCACCACCTTGTCGACATCTTTTAGTCCCGTACCCATAAACCTTGCCAGGCCAGCCGAGGTAGGAATGTTGTGGCGCATCAACTGAGCTTTGCCAAGCTTACGGCTTTGATCTTCTTCGCCATCATTCTTGTCGATGTCGACTTCAGAATCGGGTTCAACAAGATCGATCACACCGACACTTGTCACGTCCATGTTACCGTCTTTATCAAACGCTTTTAAGCGAAACAGAAGCTGCGTGTTGGATTCAAATTGGTAGTCTTGATCGGTCTTGCCATCCCAAACGATGTTGAAATCGTTGGCAAATTGCTGACCTTCCACCACCGCCAGCGGACACACCAAACCACGATCGCCACCGCGATACACTTCTAATTGGTAATGATCCACGTAGTAGCTGAAGTTGGTAGTGATAGCAAAACTCATCTCTTGCAGAGGTTTGCCGTTTCTGACTTCCACATTGCTGCTGATGCTCAGATCCAACACTGGGTCAAAGCGCATGATGTCACGGCTAACCCAAATCGCACCTTGTTCCAGATAAATACGAGAATTGTCGGTTTGTTCATGCGTGTTAACTTCAATACCCAGTGAGTCACTGCCCAGCTTTTCTAACTGGCTGGTGTCTTTTGCGTACGATAGGATCGGCAACGCCGCCGCGATACATATCGTCAGTTTTGATTGTCTAAATCTAATCATAATTTTCTTG
>NZ_JAWOWP010000344.1:0-719 GCF_033340555.1 Vibrio sp. 1069 | reverse complement strand
CGTATCAACGTGATTGTCTTGATTTTGTGCCACTACTGCTGGTTGCTTAGCATAAGAGTTTACTGGGTTGCTTCCTACTGGATTCATCGAATACTCCTTGGAACATCGACACTCTTTCACTGAGTGCGGGTAAAAAGCAGTTATCTCTATATCGACGGCATAGGGTATTTCTTGAATCAATTTGTACCAATTTGACGCAGATATTCTGAATCAAAGGTAGGAACTCATGATAGGAGAAAACGGGCCTGTTTTTGCCGCCAAGATTGTTTCTTAAATAGCAAAGCAAAAAACAGACCGTATAACTAGATTAAAATGTAGGATAGGCCGCGTTATTTACATTGAAGATCGTCATTACGTGTAGATAGGTGCTTATACGCGGCCATTCTGTTCGCGTCTTGAACGAAGCGAACCGGCGGTTCGAGTACTTCTAACTGATAATCTGGGCTGTTTGTCCTGATTTCAGACGTTGGATTAACCACCACCACTTTAAGCTCAGGGTTGCGTTGTAAAATGGATGCTGCGGTACCTAAACCTGCTTCTGTATGAAATTTTCCCGCGACATGAACAACTTGAGCATTTGGGTTTTGAGCGAGGTATTTCACAATCGACTCCGCCATGGTTTCGTCCCACGTTACTTGTGCGGCGTATTGCTTTTCAGTTTGCTCTGGCTTGCCAGGATGCATGGATGCCATGAACTTTTCTTTATATGGACTGTTCGC
>NZ_JAWOWP010000343.1:0-719 GCF_033340555.1 Vibrio sp. 1069 | reverse complement strand
TGTAATCCGCCACTCCAAAGCTGCGAGAAGAGATCGTCGCGAGGTTCGCTCCCACATTGAGTAAAATCCGCCAGCCCTCTTGCCAACCATATTGACTAAGCACACTCTCGACCATCAATTGCGTGGTTCCGGATCGGCTTGGCGTGCTCATGGTAACGTGACCAAAGTACAGCGGATTAGTCAGATCTTGAAAACGCTTCGGTTCTGGTAAATGGTTCGCGGCCAAATAATCTTTGTTCCAAACAATCCCGGCGCCTGAGTATCCAAACGCCACGACTTGATCGTTATTAGGTAATAGATAAGGGGACAACCATTTCGGCACTTGCACACGCGACGACATATCAGCCAAACGATGTTCATTAGACAGCTCTTGCATCAGAAACGGCGACGAGCTCAACACCAAGTCGATATCCTTCATGTAGCTTTTGCTAAGCAATTGCAGGCTTGATTGAGTGCGTCGGTGAACCACTCGGACTTCAGCATCAGGATAGTGCTGCGTAAAGTCATCCACCAAAGCAGTGATTGGTGCTTGAGAGAAGGTCGTGAGTATCACCAACTCTTTTTCTGCTGCCATTGTGAGTGGTGCATAAAGCGCCGCACCAAGAAGTAAACGACGCCCAAATTGCTTGAAATCAGCCATCAAATTAACCAAAAACCTTAAATAGTGTGCGGTAACTCAAATCTATGAAAGATTGTCAAAAAATCTTACAGAGTATGTT
>NZ_JAWOWP010000342.1:0-719 GCF_033340555.1 Vibrio sp. 1069 | reverse complement strand
ATCGCAGATTGCTGAATATCGGTGATGTATGAGAAATCGTTCAATGTAAAAAATATGCGCAATGATTGATGCTGGGAGAATAGAAAGGATGGGTTGGTATTTATAGTGAATATTGGTCGGGAGTTTTTAGAAAACTGAAAACGCCCTAAAAAAACACGTCTGATTTTGACAGCCTGATAAAAACGCACTTCATATAATTCGCTTGTATTGTACGAAAGGAGTGCAAGTGAATGAGTATTATCAATAGTCAGATAGCAACCAACACCAAGTTTGATGCATCGGTCCGGAATGGATTGGAATCGTCTCGGGCAGATAGTGCCGTAAAAGGCAGTTATCGAGGTGAGACTGTGCTCGTGCACAACGCCACTCCATCGCTTTTTGACGCGATGGAAGAGCTCACATCACTTGGCTCCGAAAAAGCAGAAAAAGATCTCACCAAACGCAAAATAAAAGACGGTGGCGTTCGCGTGAACGAAGCGCATGAGCTGGTTTCTGATTACCTCAGAAAGGTGCCCGATCTAGAGAAAAACCAAAAAATCAAAGATCTCGCGGCCAAAATGGCGGGTGGCAACATTTCGACCATCGCTCAGCTTCAAGCGTATTTGAACGGGTTTTCGGAAGAGAAAAGCCACCAATACTTAGCTCTAAAAGCGGTGAAGAAATACTTATCGGCCAATCCGGAAAGCAAACACTTATTGGCGCTGATTGACCAAGCGATC
>NZ_JAWOWP010000341.1:0-720 GCF_033340555.1 Vibrio sp. 1069 | reverse complement strand
ACGCCAAGTCGCTAGCGGCTTTAACACAGCTAACTCTGACGGTTTAAGTTGCCACGCTCCTTTAATATCAAGGTACGCATTTTCTTCGTTGGTTTCGCGAATACGTTTGGAAACCAACAAGTCGCTCTCTTGCTGCACCGCTTCCCACCAACCAGCTTCAGTGACTTTATCGAGCAATTTTTCGTAAAGTGGCAACAAGTAGAGAACGTCTACCGCTGCATAATCAAGTTGCTTTTGCGTGAGAGGACGAGCAATCCAGCCGGTGCGAGATTCACTCGTGTCCAACGCAACACCTAAGTATTCTTCCACCAGCGTTGCGAAACCTGTTGACAGCCCGTGGCCAAGAAACGCCGCCATTAACTGTGTATCGACCATTGGAAATGGCGTACAACCAAATGCATTTTGGAATACTTCTAAATCTTCGCCACAGGCGTGAAGCACTTTAAGTACCGATGCATCTTTCAATAGTTCGATGAAAGATGTCATGTCCGTTAATTCTGTCGGATCGATAAGGGACAAGTGCTTGCCGTCGAAAAGCTGAATCAAACCTAGTTGCGGATAAAAAGTCCTGATACGTACGAACTCGGTATCCAGCATTACGACATCTGCGTCTCTTGCTTGAGCACAAACTTGTTCTAGGTCTTTGTTTTTAGTAATAATCTGATAATTCACATGCTTCTCGCTATAAAAAATGCCAGCAAAACGCTGGCATTCTATCAT
>NZ_JAWOWP010000340.1:0-721 GCF_033340555.1 Vibrio sp. 1069 | reverse complement strand
GTCTGCGGTACCAACTTTGTTGTCGCCAGAAGGCGCAATTTGTCCGTCAGGATCGCCATCAGGCGCAATGACACCAAGCCATGTCACACCATCGATTTCGTGTCGTGGACCGTTTGAGGAAAGAAGCGTGTGGTAACTATCTGGAGCATCGCCAAAATCGATTGGGTCATCTTCATCAATAACTGGCGCGTTGGCGCAGCGTGCACCGTCATTTTGGCTTGAACTCGGGCCGTTCGAGACAAACTCAACCGCTGGGACAATGCCAGCGTTGATGTTTGAAGCGTTGTCCGCTGACAAATTAATACGGTAGATTTTTCCGTCTTGATTGCGGGAAACGTAGTAATTGCCGTTGACGTCAAAATAGCCTGCACCAAAGGTGCCGGTTTCGCCCGTATCTCCAATCATAGTGGCTTGGCCGTTTGCAGTATTGAATTTGTAGAGAATGCCGGAGTTGTTATCAATTCCGTAAAGCGAACCGTCGCCAGGATGGAAGGCGAAATCCGTCAAGTTGACGTTTGCGGTCGCGGTAATTTGCGTAAGTGTTAGCGTCGCATTTGGATCGGTATCTAACGGTGATAAATCAATGGAAAATAATCCTTTGCCTTTGCGATATAAGTAGTAAACGTGATTATAAACATCGCCAACAAAAAACGTATGACTAGGCAAACCAGCGACATTCAGTGTTTCTGCTTGAAAGTCTTTCCCTAAACGGACGATTTTC
>NZ_JAWOWP010000339.1:0-722 GCF_033340555.1 Vibrio sp. 1069 | reverse complement strand
AACGGGCGGATTCCAATTATAGAATCGAGAGGAACCGTCGTTGTTAAGGTAACCGACGCCCGCGCTGACTTCTCCACTCCATGTGCCGTCGCTGCTGCATTCACTGCACTGCCAGCGGCTAGTGTCGGCTGGTTGAGAACGTTGTAACGAATAATCGTTGGCGTGCGCTTGCACAGCAAAAGCAAGGGAAATAGCGATGCACAGTTGAGATAGTTTCATGCTTCCCTCCTAATAACTTAATGTTTGACCACGTGGGTGGTTAGAGCCATGCACTTGATTGTGGCAGTTTAAACAACTTCCGCCACGCACTCTCAAGTCGTTTTCAGGAATGGCTACGTTTGCATGTGGCACACGGTGACATTCCTGACAAAGCATTGGCAGCCGTTTATTGAGCAGGGCTTTGTTCACTGAACCATGAGGTGTGTGGCAGGATGTGCAATCTTCAGTTACCGGCTCATGCTCCCATAAGAATGGGCCGCGTTTTTCCGCATGACACTCGTAACAAGCGTTATTGACGGTTGACCAGTTCAGGCTCGCTTCATTTAATGTCTGATGTGGATTGTGGCAGCTAGAACAAGTCATGACGCCGTCGATAATAGGATGACGACTGCGTTTGTGGATATCCGATTTGGTGCGGGAGTGACAATCGGTGCATTTGTCTGCTTGCATTTCGGCAACCATCATCGGATCGTCTTTTTGATGCAGTTGGTGACAGCTTGCAC
>NZ_JAWOWP010000338.1:0-722 GCF_033340555.1 Vibrio sp. 1069 | reverse complement strand
GAGGAAGCATTCCCGTTACTTGTACGCCCTCGGCTCTTAACGCTTGCTCTAGCTCTTTGTCTCCTCCTCCAATCCAAGTAATGTCTAATTGGCGATTGAGCGCAAATCGATTCAAGCAACGGAGTGTGTTAAGTAAAAATTGAGGGTCTTTCTGTGGTGCGACACGCCCTAAAACAACAATGTTCAATGCAGCTTGATGGTCTCGGCCGACACGCGTCGCACTTTGATAAGAAACGTAGTTGTTCAGCAGTTCCGCTCGTTTTGCTCCAATGCTAATGGCTAAATCACATTCGCGCTGACTGCAGCCTGCCACCACGTCAATTTTGTTGAGCATCACCTTTTCTAAAGCTCTGTATAGTTGGCGAGCGAAGCCTGAAATATCTTCTCGTTCAAACGCATAGCAGTGCGGGGTATACACCAAGCGGGCGTGGTTGAGTTTCAAAAATCGACCTAAAAACCCGGCTTTGCTAGAGTGCAAGTGCACAATATTGGGTTTTATGTCATTGATGGTTTGATTGGCGTCTCGCACAAACTGCAGAAGCCCACCTTCCACCCATTTCGTTTGAGCAAAAACATCGTGATTGCTGTCTTTGGTTAAATCATTGTGACGCGCTCTAGCAAGCAAAAAGTGTTCATACGGTTCATGTCGAGATGAATGTACATAGCTGTACAGTGCGGTTTGAACACCGCCACCAAAGGCTTCGGTAATATGCAGTACTTTT
>NZ_JAWOWP010000337.1:0-722 GCF_033340555.1 Vibrio sp. 1069 | reverse complement strand
CTCATAAGGTTTAACTGCAGGGTTCACGACAACCGCTTTAAAACCGTACTTAGCGTTTAACCACGTCGACATGTAACCACCAAGCGAGCTACCCACTAAGCCAATGTTGTAGTCGTCTTTGTATTGCTCAACAATATCCAACAACAATTGAGCCGCTTGTTCAGGAAAGCAAGGCAATTGTGGGACGATGACTTTGATGTCCGGACGATGCTGCGCGCAATATTCTCTCATTAAATTGGCTTTCATTGAGAGCGGTGAGCTGTTGAAACCGTGGATGTACAATAGAAGTGAAGGTTTACTCATAGAAGTCTCGCATGAAAAAGCGAGCCCGAACTTAGAGCTCGGGCATCATTAATATCCGTTGGAAGAGAAATCTGGCTGGAATTGGCCTTCTGGCAAACGGTCGACATGGGTTGTGATGTCGCCGTTGGTGTGCAGTTCTAGCTCACGCCAACCTGGGGATGTGGTATCAAGCGCGAAATCATCGGAATTCGGCTTAAACTGGACACACGTTGATGGTGTTGCCATCACTCGAATACCTTTGTGTATTACGTTCATGTCTTGATGAACATGCCCACACAAAATGCCTTTTACATTGTCTAATCGATCCACAACTTGCCAAAACGCTTCTGCGTCTTTCAACGTATGCTGATCAAGCCAAGCGCTCCCCACCAGCAAAGGATGGTGATGCAATAAAACCAGTGTATGACGCTCAGGAAATT
>NZ_JAWOWP010000336.1:0-722 GCF_033340555.1 Vibrio sp. 1069 | reverse complement strand
AATGACACTCTTGATGACTCAGCTGATGAGTGGTTGAGCAATGCAGAACACAAAGAGGGTTCTTGGTGGACGCATTGGAACGAATGGTTATTGCAATACAACCCGCAAGAGCAGGTTGAACCATTCCCTGTGGGCTCAGAAAATTACCCAGTGATTGATGAAGCGCCAGGACAATACGTTAAGCAAGTTCTGCCAGTGAAAGAGTCTTAAAACTCCCTATAGCAGTAATCTTTAGCGGCCTACATGGTCGCTTTTTTTATGGTTGGATAAGCGATCATTACGCTATCAAAAAAAGCGCCGAGCATTTGCTCGGCGCTTAGTGTCAACAAAATAGGCAATAAAAAGTTGACGGGGTAGAGATGAACTAACCTTGCGGTTAAACCTCTTTATCCTTACCTAGTGAGAGTAGCCATAAAGAGACTGCTGCTACTCCTACAAAGCCGGAAAGAATAATCACTGGCATTGCGCTGTATCCAAGGATATGCCAAATCACAGATTCTAAAGTACTCATGGTTTGTCTCCTTATTGCCAGCCTTCAACGCCACTCATGTCAGGCAGCTTGTGAGCAATACCTTTGTGACAATCTACACAGGTCTTGTCGCCAGAAGCTAATGCTGTTGAGTGTTGAGCCGCAGCACGCGAGCCCTGCTGTGAGTAGTCCATGTAATCAAACTCGTGACAGTTACGACACTCTAGAGAGTCATTCTTCTTCATACGAGCCC
>NZ_JAWOWP010000335.1:0-722 GCF_033340555.1 Vibrio sp. 1069 | reverse complement strand
CGCGAACTTTACCTTAATGCCTTGCTTAATGATCGATTTATCTGGACTGGCACGCTCCAGTCGCTTTTCCAGTTCAGGATAAAGTTTCTCTTCGATCACTTGCCAGCACTCATCATAAGTAGAGATGTTTTGGCTAAACGTTCGCTCAACACCAACCGACTTTCTCTCACGCTCGACTACAACTTCTCGATCATCGATACCGTGACTGCGTTTCCACAATGATGCGCCTTGGCGGCCGAATTGGCGTAACAGTTCTCGATAGTCGCTATTTTTAATGTCTTCACACAGATAAAAGCCCGCTTGATGTAACTTTTCTAGACTGACCTTACCAACTCCAGGGATTTTTTCTAGTGGTAGCTTATCAACCACTTCTTGAACTTTCTCAGGAGGAATAACAAACTGTCCATTGGGTTTGTTCATATCCGAAGCAACTTTAGCGAGAAACTTAATCGGCGCGATTCCAGCAGATGCCGTCAGGCCCAACTCGTTTCGAATATCATTACGGATAGACTCCGCAATCAGGGTTGCTGAGCCCCTGCAAGCTGTCGCATCGGTAACATCTAGGTAGGCCTCATCAAGAGAAAGAGGTTCAATTAAGGAAGTATAACGTTCGAAGATAGCTCGAATTTGCAGTGAGACTTGTTTGTAGACATGCATTCGACCGGGAACAACGAGCAAATGCGGGCAAAGCTGCAACGCACGAGCGGTAGGCATGGCACTAC
>NZ_JAWOWP010000334.1:0-722 GCF_033340555.1 Vibrio sp. 1069 | reverse complement strand
GAGAACGCCATTATTCACGGCATCGAGCCAAAACGTGAAGGTGGCGAAGTCCAATTGCTGATAAAGCAAGAGAAACAGCTGTTGCAAATTGAAGTGAAAGACACTGGCGTGGGGTTGAGTCACGTCAGCAATCACTCTGGTTCGGGGATTGGATTGAGTAACCTTAAACAGCGTGTGGATGCCTTATTTGCTGGCAAAGGTCAGGTGTCGATCAGTGAATCTTCCGAAGGTGGTGTGAGTGTGCGTTTGAGTTGGCCAATGACAAGTAAGGAACAGTGAAATGAATACAGGGTTTACTGCCATTATCGCCGATGATGAGCCGTTATTGCGGCATCATCTCGACAAAAGCCTCGCGGAAGTGTGGCCGGAGTTGGACATCGTTGCCAAGGTAGCTGATGGCGAACAAGCCTTGCTAACCATTGAGCAAAGCCAACCTGATATTGCCTTTCTCGATATTCGTATGCCCGTGTTAGGTGGCATGAGTTTGGCGCAAAAACTCAATCGTTTGGCCAACCCGCCTTTGATCGTGTTTGTTACTGCTTATGATGACTATGCCATTAAAGCGTTTGAGCAAAATGCGGCAGATTACCTGCTCAAACCCATTTCCGACGCTCGTTTGCAGACGACCTGTGAACGAGTCAAAGCTCGACTCAGCCAACGAGGAAGCGACAACAGCCATGTTCAGATGAATAGTTTGTTGGAACAACTGCAACAGTTGTCTG
>NZ_JAWOWP010000333.1:0-723 GCF_033340555.1 Vibrio sp. 1069 | reverse complement strand
GAACCCAGAAGGAAAATTTGGCAGTGAATTGGTGCAAACCAGCTCACCTCGTTCACCTACGACACTGTGACCTTGTGGATTAAATACTTGCACATCAACGCCTAAGCCTGCGGATTGACATTCTCCTCGATAGACTGGTGATATCGGATTGCCTAATACAAAGCATCCGCAAATATCTGTGCCCCCAGCAATGGACGCTAAATGTACGTCTTCCTTTAAGTGCTCGTAAACGTAATCGAATTGCTCAGGATAAAGTACAGAGCCAGTTGAGCAAATCGTCTTGAGTGCGGGGAAAGCATCGGCTCTTTTCGGTGAGAATTGTGCTTTTTCAATCGCTTCTAGATATTTAGTCGACGTGCCAAACAAGGTCACGTCAGCATTTTGAGCAAGGTTCCACAGTACCTTGTGAGAAGGATAAACAGGGCTACCGTCAAAAATGACTAAGCACGCTCCGCTTGCAAGGGCGGAAACGTGCCAATTCCACATCATCCAACCACAGGTCGTGTAGTAAAAAACTCGATCGTTCGGTTGAATATCGCAGTGCAGTTGATGCTCTTTGACGTGATTCAGAATGGTGCCTCCGACCGAGTGCACGATGCATTTGGGTTTACCTGTCGTACCGGATGAATACAACACAAAGAGTGGGTCATTGAAGTTAACGCGAGTGTAGGTGAGGGGCTCGGGTGAGTATTGATTGAGCACGTTTTGCCAATCTTGGGTACA
>NZ_JAWOWP010000332.1:0-723 GCF_033340555.1 Vibrio sp. 1069 | reverse complement strand
ATCCTGCAATCCATCGAGAAACATGTGATCGTAAGTGGAGTGATGCCCTAATCGCATGCCATTGCGCGCCTCTTTCAACAAATAGGGCGCGTTCGTCATGCTTTCCATACCTCCAGCAACAGCCGTTCGAATGGTGCCTGCTTTGATCAAGTCATGAGCAAGCATGATGCTTTTCATTCCCGAACCGCAAACTTTATTGATGGTTGTGCACCCTGTACTGGGTGGTAAACCCGCACCGAGCGCAGCCTGTCTAGCCGGCGCTTGTCCGCATCCGGCTGGTAGTACGCAGCCCATCAACACTTCATCAATGACGGTCTCAGAAAGTACGTTTTCACCCAGCGATTTCATCGCGGCCTTTATGGCAAATGCGCCTAACTGCGGTGCGGAGTACGGTTGCAACAGCCCTTGAAAGCGCCCAATTGGCGTTCTTTTCGCACTGACAATCCAAATGTCGTTTCCCATGATTCGCGTTCCCTAACGGTGTATCACAGCATACGAACTTACCCACCACGATTGCCTATTCAGGTTTGCTCACCTCAAACGATGAAGCTCTATCCCTTATCCGGCAACGAAATTATCGCACTGTGATTTCTTGACGTTTACGTAAGCATAGCACTAGCCTTTACAGTGAGGTAAAGAAACACATTGATAACAACCTAATTTTTATTCAGTCATGGTCAGATTTCGAGAAGCTGGATTTTTATTCGAGGTAAGTGTGTTATG
>NZ_JAWOWP010000331.1:0-723 GCF_033340555.1 Vibrio sp. 1069 | reverse complement strand
GCAAAGTAAACGCACTGCTTGGCAGCCGTGAGATTGAGGCATTTTGTCCGTTGCAAAAAAGCGATGCGGAGTTTCTCGAAACTGCACTCCATCGGCTGGGGTTATCGATTCGTGCCTATCATCGCATCATTAAAGTGGCCCGCACGATAGCGGATTTAGAAGGTGCTGAGCAGATTGAGCGTTCTCATTTGGCGGAAGCGCTCGGGTATCGCGCGATGGACCGATTGCTGAAACAACTCACGGCTCAAGCCGTGTAGTGGTCATTTGAGAGGAGTTCGCGGCGAGTATTCACATGTTCGCCGCGAGAACCATGTTAGAAGCTGTAGTTAAAGCCTAACGACAAAAGGTATTCATTTTCGTCATAAAAGGTGATGTTTGAATCGGTTTGGCTATAACCCGCGAAGGAAATGAACGACCAGTTTTGCCAATCAAACACGTTTTGGTATTCGTAAGCGGCAAACAAGCTCAAGGTGTCATCACTGCGCGTTTTCGCAAAAGTTTGGCTCGCCGATTGATAATCTTTGAGTGCATAGCCAGCTGTTAAGGCTAAACGATGACGGTTGATGAACTTAAACCAACTTACGTCAAAGGCATAAGAGTCATACGATTCTGCTTTTCCATCCGCATCTTGGTTGATGTAGGTGAACGCGGGTTGCAGTAGCGATGTTTGGTCTAGTGAAATACGATATTCGCCTTTTACGTAATAAATACTGGCATCACGCG
>NZ_JAWOWP010000330.1:0-724 GCF_033340555.1 Vibrio sp. 1069 | reverse complement strand
TTCATCACAAATTAGGTCGATATCTTTCTTGTAAGTGTCGATTGGCAGTAAGCCTTTCGCGTAGTTTGTTTCGTGGAACGAAGGACACTTGCCTTGTTCTTTTGCTAGCGCTACCGATGCTTTTAGCAAGTAGTATTGCATTGCTTCAAACGTGCGGTGAGTCAGGCCATTTGCGCTGCCGTCAGAGTATTTCACTCCGTGCTTTGCTAGGTAGTAAGC
This sequence comes from Vibrio sp. 1069, assembly GCF_033340555.1. Taxonomy (NCBI): domain Bacteria; kingdom Pseudomonadati; phylum Pseudomonadota; class Gammaproteobacteria; order Vibrionales; family Vibrionaceae; genus Vibrio; species Vibrio sp. 1069. The sequence continues at coordinate 505 of NZ_JAWOWP010000330.1, read as the reverse complement.
GAAGTTGATAACACCAACACCTAGCGTACGACGGTTCATTGTTGACTTGTACGCCGCTGGTAGTGGGTAATCTTGGTAATCCAGTAGTGCATCTAGAGCGCGAACAACAAGATCAGAAAGCTCTTCGAAATCATCTAGAGATTTGATTGCGCCAAGGTTGAACGCGGAAAGCGTACATAGTGCAATCTCACCTGAATCATCTTCAACGTTAGTCAGTGGTTTAGTTGGAAGTGCGATTTCCAGACATAGGTTAGACTGACGAACTGGCGCAACTTCAGAGTCGAATGGGCTGTGAGTGTTACAGTGGTCTACGTTCTGAATGTAGATACGACCTGTTGAAGCACGCTCTTGCATGAGTAGCGAGAACATTTCGATGGCTTTTACCGTTTCCTTCTTAACTGAAGGATCGTTCTCGTATTTCACGTATAGACGTTCAAATTCTTCTTGGTTCTCGAAGAATGCGTCGTATAGACCCGGTACGTCTGAAGGTGAGAATAGAGTGATG
>NZ_JAWOWP010000329.1:0-726 GCF_033340555.1 Vibrio sp. 1069 | reverse complement strand
TGCGTATCAATTTTAGGGTAACCATCGCCACCAGAAGCGTTGTAACTTGGTACTGTGAAGCGGTAACGACCATCTAAACGCAGTTGCTTGTTACCGATAAATACATTGGTGACTTTGTCATTTTCAATACGCATAGAGATACCCGCAAACTGCGCGTAAGCACCTGAATCAACAGGCTTGGTTGCAACAATATTTAGGTAATCCAAGACTTCTTGACCAGACATATCAACGTAAGAAACCATGTTGCCAAATGGCTGTACGGTCAGCACATCTTTGTATGTGATGTCACCAGCTTCAATAGAATCACGCACACCACCTGAGTTCATCACTGCGAAATCTGCTTTTGCACGTTCCATAGGAGCCGTTGCAATTAAACGACCTAGATTCGTCGGTTGGAATCGCACGACATCACGGTCACCTTCTAGCTTACCGTTTGATTCCGCAATTTTCACATTCAGCTGGCTTTGGCCTTTTTCTTGGAAAGGGCGAAGGAAGTCCAACATCGCTTTGTCTTGAGTAATTTCATCTTGAACAAACACACGTTGTGATTGACCATCCACGTTGATTTTTTTCTTCAAGTTTACAGGAATAAGATCGTAGCTCACCATTGATAGTTCGCCGTTACGGAATTCGTAATCGGCACGGCCAACATATTTACCCCACTCATGCGCCTGAACAATGTAAGTACCGTTTTGTTGGTCTGGCTGACACTCATCACCCGGTTTA
>NZ_JAWOWP010000328.1:0-726 GCF_033340555.1 Vibrio sp. 1069 | reverse complement strand
CTCAAACGTGCAAATCGCGACTTGGAAAACTGCCGAGTGGTTGCGCCATACGATGCCTTAGTGGTCGAACGTGATGTCGGTGTGGGTCAGTTTGTGACGTCGGGATCTCGTGTCGCCACTTTGAATAACATCGAAGTGGCGGAAGTGCATGTTCCAATTGCTGGTTTTGATAGTGCGTTTTTGCCGGAGTCAATCAAAGAGCTGACAGCAACCGTAACTCAGCAAGGCATTCTCTCGACCACCCGTGAAGGTAAAGTCGTTCGCGATTTGGGAATGATTGATAGCGCCACACGCATGATCAATATGGTGATTCAGGTTGAAGACCCTTATGGCATCGATAACCAGCAACCGCCAATCAAATTTGGTTCTTACGTCGAAGTCAGCTTTACGGGCAAAGAGCTCAAGCATATTTATCGTCTTCCACAAGAACTAGTGAAAAACCGCACGGTTTGGGTCGTCAACGATGAAAATCAACTTCAGCCTCGCACTGTCACAGTGTTAAGAGCGGAGGGAGAATTCATGTTGGTAGGTGAAGGTTTGGAACAAAGTGACCAATTGGTTCTGACTCTTCCTGAATACCCGCAAAAAGGCATGGCGGTTCAAATTGCAAAAAAGAATGACGACTCCGAAACCGTCGTACAGTAAGTAGGAGTTTGTCATGGAAGATACGAATCAAAAGGGCATCATTGCCTATTTTGCCAATAATCCTGTGGCTGCCAACCTGTT
>NZ_JAWOWP010000327.1:0-727 GCF_033340555.1 Vibrio sp. 1069 | reverse complement strand
ACAGAAACGGCCAACATTCTCCACAACGCAACCAAGAACAGCTTGGTGTTAATGGATGAGATCGGTCGCGGTACCAGTACTTACGATGGTCTTTCATTGGCATGGGCAAGTGCCGAATGGCTTGCAACACAAATTGGCGCGATGACACTTTTCGCTACGCACTATTTTGAACTAACCGAATTACCGAACTTGCTACCAAACTTAGCGAATGTTCACCTAGATGCGGTAGAACATGGCGACAGCATTGCTTTCATGCACGCTGTTCAAGAAGGCGCCGCAAGCAAATCATACGGCTTGGCGGTTGCGGGCTTAGCTGGCGTACCAAAAACGGTCATCAAAAATGCTCGTACTAAACTGTCTCAACTAGAGCAACTCGGCCAAGCTAGCGACTCGCCTCGTCCAAGCACAGTGGATGTGGCAAATCAGCTCAGCTTAATCCCTGAACCTAGCGAAATTGAACAAGCGTTATCAAACATCGATCCAGACGACTTAACACCTCGTCAAGCCCTTGAAGAGCTGTATCGTTTGAAGAAAATGCTTTAACGAAAATATCTAATCTCCCCTAAAACAGAAAAAGGGCTATGGTTATCCATAGCCCTTTGTGTGTCGAGAAAGCTTAGTATTAATCGTCTTCAACGTTAAACAAGTTTTCCATATTTAGGCCTTGTTTAATTAGGATTTCACGAAGTCGACGTAAACCCTCCACTTGAATTTGACGTACACGCTC
>NZ_JAWOWP010000326.1:0-730 GCF_033340555.1 Vibrio sp. 1069 | reverse complement strand
TTAAACACAAAAAAAGCGTTGTATAAACAACGCTTTGTCAGTACTAAAATAAAACCGCGATTACACTGTCGGGATGGATGCGCGCCACGCTTGGTTCTGACTATCAGAGATAGAACGGAACAGCTCACGCAACTCTTTAAGCAACCCTTCTTGGAAGCCGATGTTCTCATCTGCTTTTTGCTTCGCTGCTTGAGCACGCGTCGCTTGCACTTCATCGTCCTTGCTGCGAGCTTGCGCTTTAGTTTGTTCAACGTTCGATGCTGAGTTTGCCATCTGTCCAAGAGCTTGAAGAATCGCGTTCTTCGCTTGGTTTGAGCTCATCAGTTTATCGAACTTGCGACCGCCGCTAGTCAATTGAGCCGTGGTGTCTGCAATGCTGTCTTTCGCTAGCGAATGTGCGCGTTTTACTTGATCTTGTTGAGTTTTTGAGAAGTTACCGTTGTTCATCAACTCTTCAACTTGATCGAAGCCCGCCTTTTGCGTTTTCAGCACGGTGTTGCTTGCCATCTCGGTCTTAATTTCTTTACCCGCTTTGAACGAACCAAGCGCACCGATAATTGCTGTAGCACCCGCTAACACACCAGATACAACCGCCATCGCGATCATCGCGCTAGCAGAGTTGTTCAGCTCTGCCGCTTGGCTTTGCAAACTCGCAACGTTGGCTTCAACCGCAATTTCACGTTGAAGCACTTGCTGTTCACGGCTTAGCTTCGACACTTGGTAAAGCAGC
>NZ_JAWOWP010000325.1:0-730 GCF_033340555.1 Vibrio sp. 1069 | reverse complement strand
TAGCAGACCAATAAATGCCTCTGGCGCATTGTCTAGACCTTCTACTAGATGTTCGCGGTATTGGATCTTTCCTTCAGCCAACCATTGATTGATATCTTGAGCGAACTCACCGTAACGGTGACCGTAGTCATCAAAAATGATAAAGCCTTGTACCTTGATTCGTTTCGTCAGTAGCTTACCCATTAGCAGAGGTAGATGGTCTGTGCCTTCAGGTAATTCTGTTGCGTTGTATTGAGAAATCAATCCACATAAAGGGATACGTGCACTGGTATTGAGAAGTGGCATGACAGCTTCGAATACTTTGCCGCCCACGTTTTCAAAGTAAACATCGATGCCGTTGTAGCATGCCTCTTTCAATTGTTGTTCGAAATCATCTGCTTTGTGATCGATACACTCATCAAAGCCTAAAACCTCTTTTGCGTAGCGACATTTTTCTTCGCCACCGGCTATACCAACTACGCGGCAGCCTTTGATTTTACCGATTTGACCAACTGTCGCGCCGACAGGGCCCGTTGCCGCAGCAACTACAATGGTTTCACCTGGTTTTGGCTGGCCAATATCCAACAAACCCATGTATGCGGTAAAGCCAGGCATGCCTGCAACACCCAGAGCGTATGATGGGTTTTGTGGCTCTTTGCCTAATTTAATCACCATCTCTCCGGTAGAAATTGCGTAGTCTTGCCAACCCACGGTGTACGCAAGTACCCATTCACCCGCTTCATAGTCCGGG
>NZ_JAWOWP010000324.1:0-732 GCF_033340555.1 Vibrio sp. 1069 | reverse complement strand
AGCGGTTTGTTGAGCGCCTTATCTCTATCAATGCCGAGAATCTGGCAAGCACTGCGGTTGATGGAACGAAGCACACCTTGTGCGTCAATGCTGAGTACACCTTCTTTGATAGTACTCATGGTGACTTCCAGTTCACCATACAGACGGCCGATCTCTTCTGGTTCGAAGCCTAAAATCGCGCGCTGGAATTTTCGAGACGCGTAATTGGACAACACAGCAATTGCCACCACTACAACGACAACCAACAAAATTAAAAAAGCGAGGAATGGCTCAATGCGATCTTGGAGCCTGTCGAGCAAATACCCCACCGACACCACACCAATGATGTTACCTTGTGCGTCGAATATCGCCGCTTTACCGCGGACGGAATAACCCAAAGAACCGCGAGCTGTAGACACATAGGATTGACCTTCGACCAGAGCTCGTTGGTTGTCGCCCCCTTTCATAGGCTTACCAATTCGCTCATCTACCGGATGAATTAAGCGCACGCCTTGGTTATCCCCAATCACAATAAAGGCCGCACCAATCGCTTTAGTGAGTGCGCGAAAGGACTCTTGATAAGGTTCTGGCTGCTGAGCTTCCACCATCTCAATGACGATTTCAGACTCTGCGAGGAAACGGGCAACACCGAGTGCCTTTTCACCCATTTCGTGTTCTTGATTGACTTTGAGGTAGGTAAAACCTGCGGCGACGAGCAGAAGTAACTCGATCAAGCCCGAGAGCGTCATAATG
>NZ_JAWOWP010000323.1:0-732 GCF_033340555.1 Vibrio sp. 1069 | reverse complement strand
CCAAGACCACTATTTTCTTCAACACGCCCTCTATTAAGTTCTGTCTCTCCCCATTCACGGATCTGCTCCATCACCGGCAGAGATACTTTCTTATGCCACGCAAGTCGCTGCTTACTGCTGAGCCTCAAGACTTTGGCCTCATGATCGTTATCCCAGATCATTCCATACCACGTTAATACCTGTTCAACTTCGGTTGGGAATGAGTGAAGCACTTCCGCGAACTGCCGCCGCCCGTGACTATTGCACAGACAGTGTTGGACTTCATAACCAAGAGATGGGCGATTGCTGGATAAGGCATCGCTCATCAATATGGGAGTAGATAGCGTTTTACCGCGCTCGCTCAGCAACTCGTCAATGAACTCGCCCGCATGCCCAATGTTCGTTTTGTATAACACCACATTGTGCCCGCCTTTTAACCCAGCGACTAAACCCGTACTGTAAACGCCGGTGCGCTCTCGCATTTTGGTGCTATTGCGTTGCGGTTTTTCGATTGGGACTTTGTCTAAGATTCGATTACTCGTGTCGTCTAAGTAGTAATGCTCGGCGTTGGCTGCAAAAATTCTAAGCAGGTTATAAACGGGTTGTAAGCTATTGGCTACCAACTCAACTTGGTCAAAAATGGTTGACGCTGTAAGCTTTACTCCCATCAGAGCCTGCATGCTTTCTTGGCGATAATAAGGCGCACCAGCAAAAAACTTATGCAGAGCCATTAAAGTGCGAGCACTGTAACCG
>NZ_JAWOWP010000322.1:0-734 GCF_033340555.1 Vibrio sp. 1069 | reverse complement strand
GAAAAAGCGCAGACAAGAAACTAGAAAACCGCGAACGTCATCAAAAACGGTTAGGTTAAGTTTCTCCTCGGTGCTAGAATGCCCGACCTTATTTCCCCTTCCCACTTGCGGGAAGGGTCATCAAATTCACCGCCGTTGTGAAACGTTAGGAGACCGATATGTCACAAGACAACGCGAAACGCTTAAATAAATTCATCAGCGAAACGGGCTTTTGCTCGCGTCGTGCTGCCGATAAACTGATCGAAGAAGGTCGAGTGACCATTAACGGCAAACAGCCAGAAATGGGCACCAAAGTACTACCTGGTGACGACGTTTGTGTTGATGGCAAGCCTGTCGCTTCAAAAGAAAAGCCGATTTATATCGCCCTCAACAAGCCAACAGGCATCACCTGTACGACTGAGCGTGATATCCCCGGCAATATCGTCGATTTCATCGGTCACAAAAAGCGTATTTTCCCAATTGGTCGACTCGATAAACCTTCGGACGGTTTGATCTTCTTGACTAACGATGGCGACATTGTGAACAAGATTCTGCGCGCTGGTAACAACCACGAAAAAGAATACGTGGTGCGTGTCGACAAGCCGATTACGGACGAATTCCTAAAGCAGATGTCGAGTGGTGTTCGAATCCTCGCTACCGTAACGCTCCCTTGTAAAATTACGAAAGAAACCAAGTTCTCTTTCCGTATTGTTTTGACGCAAGGCCTAAACCGTCAGATCCGCCGTATGTGTGAA
>NZ_JAWOWP010000321.1:0-734 GCF_033340555.1 Vibrio sp. 1069 | reverse complement strand
TACATTAATATTTTTTATTTTACTGCTCACCGGATGTGGTCCAGACAGCAAAAACGATCAAAATACACCACCACCTGCGCTTGGTGATTTCGAGATCAGTGTTTCCGAGCCATCATTGGTCACTCAAGAAACCGGAGAAACCAAACTGGTGGTCGATTTTACCGTCAAAGACGGCAGTGGCAGATCTCATGAGCTAGACGAAACGAAAGACTTTCGCATCGCACTTCTTAAAGCAATGCCCTCTCGTGTCGATACACAAAACTCGAGCGATCCAGCCTTTGCCTTCAATGGGCGTCATGGCAATACCTATTGGAAGAGTTTCCATCACTCAAGTAACACCGCAAATAACCGTGCCAGCATGGAGAGTGTTTGGGATGGAACACTAGTAAAAACAGACGAGGGGTATCGCTACACGTTTGCCATTCCTGACGTTTTAAAAGTGTCCGATCCTTATACTGCCGACTCTTCTAGCAACAACGGTTTTATCGCTTGGGATGCGGATAAACTCCACCGAATCGTCATGGCGTATGGCGAGCAAGGCAACGGTTTTACCTACGTGTTTGAATGGGTGCCGCAAGAAAGTTCAGATGCAGTAGTCTCCCGCAATGTGATTGAAACAGGTACCTGTGAAAACTGTCATATGGGCGAACCGCTTCATCATGGACCCGGCTATCGCTCAATTGATAACAACATTGCCGTTTGTACCGCTTGCCACAATGACAGTAACCCAGGCG
>NZ_JAWOWP010000320.1:0-735 GCF_033340555.1 Vibrio sp. 1069 | reverse complement strand
AGTGTACGTACTTCACCTCTGTTAATCAAAGAACCTGCGTTGAATGTCCGTTCTGCAAAGAACAAGGAAGGCATGGTGGTGGGGAGAAAGAGTGTGCTTGAGTAGACTATGACATTTCGGACCAGAAGATGAGCGCCCAAACTTTGCGGCGCTCATTTTTTTACTTCTTCTGTGGGATACGGTAGCGCTCCAGCTCGACAGCTCCCAACCCCTTGAAAGCATCCGGGCGACGTCCTTGCCCACTCCACGAAACTCCGTCTTTTGAATATTTAGCATTATCAGGTTCTGATCTGCTCGTGAACATTTCGTTGAGCAAGCCGATGTCCACACCGCAGGATTCCATGTCGCTCATTATTCGCTCAGCCTGAGCTCGCTTTTCTTTTTCTTCTTCTTCTCGCTTTTTGTACTCTTCCTCCAGTTCATTGAGAACGCCCTTCATTCTGTCAATGATCTCCCGAACTTCATCTAACGGGAGTCCTCGCAACAGGGTGCGAATGCGGCTTTTACGCTTTAACTCTGCGATTATTAACTCTCTACGTTCAGCCGCTGATAGCGTAGAGAACTCCTCGTGGTCTTTCATGTCATACGGAGCCCATCAGTTTTCCTTTAAGTGAATCACGTTGAGAGTTCAGTTTTGCGTCAGTCTGCACTGGCGAATTTTGATGCTGTGCAGGTTGACTCTCTGAACTCTGTTGCTCAAAAGACCCAATGTTGCCAGAAAATCGAAGAGAATAA
>NZ_JAWOWP010000319.1:0-736 GCF_033340555.1 Vibrio sp. 1069 | reverse complement strand
CGGCGCTTCTCTAGACGCTAAGAGCTTCGCAGCAATCGCTAAAGCAGCGGCAGCAGCTAAAGCTTAATTTCGCTTTTTATTAAGCGGAAATAACAAAGGGATGCATCACGCATCCCTTTTTGTTTGTGTTGTACCGTCGGAGTACCTAATAGAAAGTTCCGACCTACGCTGGCTCGGCAATTTTCACGGTTGGTTTTTTCGCGAGCTCCGCACTGGAATCCTTCTTATAAAGGTTCTCGTAGCAGTAATTTGTTGCTTCAATGTAGCCTTCTACACTACCGCAATCAAAGCGCTGACCTTTAAATTTGTATGCCAAAACACAACCAGATTGAGCTTGTTGCATCAGCGCATCGGTGATTTGAATCTCGCCACCTTTGCCCGGTTCTGTATTTTCAATCAGTTCAAAGATATCAGGTGTCAGAATGTAGCGACCAATAATCGCTAGATTGCTAGGTGCAGTGCCTGGCTCTGGCTTTTCAACCATGTTATCAATGCGGAAGATATCATCTTTGATCATCTCGCCAGCAATCACACCGTATTTATGCGTTTCTGATTCCGGCACTTCTTGCACCGCAACGATTGAACAGCGGAACTGTTTGTACAGCTCAACCATTTGCGCTAATACGCCCTGCTCTTCATTCACACACAGGTCATCTGCTAGTACAACAGCAAATGGCTCATCACCCACCAACTCACGACCAGTCAAGATAGCATGACCAAGACCTTTCATCTCACG
>NZ_JAWOWP010000318.1:0-737 GCF_033340555.1 Vibrio sp. 1069 | reverse complement strand
CGACCCATCTTGGTTGCGACTTAGCTGTTTTATTGGCGTATTGTTGCTGTGTACTCTTTGGGAAAACAAGCTCCCAAGAAAGACGCTCACCGTCAAACGTTCCTTTCGCTGGTTAAACAACCTCTCTTTGGTCGCCCTAAATAGCGCGATCATTGCATTAGTGATGCCTATCGCTGCGTTTCAAGCTGCGACCATTGCTCATGATCAGCAATGGGGACTATTCAATCTTCTGTCCCTGCCCGGTTGGTTAAATGTGTTGCTTGCTGTGATTGTTCTCGATCTCATCATCTATGTTCAGCACTTGGTTTTTCATCGCGTGAAACCGCTATGGAAAATTCATCGTATGCACCATGCCGATTTGGATATCGATGTCACAACTGGCGCACGTTTTCATCCAATTGAAATCATCATCTCGATGGTCGTCAAAATCGCCTCGGTATTCATTCTTGGCGTTTCACCTCTCGCGATTGTGGTGTTTGAGATCATTCTAAATGCGAGTGCGATGTTCAATCACAGTAACGCAAAACTTGCGTTATCTATCGATAAGAAACTGCGAACAGTCATTGTGACACCAGACATGCACCGCGTGCACCATTCGGTGATGGTGAAGGAAACCCATTCGAACTTTGGTTTTTTCCTTTCCGTTTGGGATAGATGGTTTGGAACGTATCGCGCACAACCAGCGCTTGGACATAACGATGTCGTGATTGGCGTGCCTGAGATCAGGGAAGCGAGCG
>NZ_JAWOWP010000317.1:0-738 GCF_033340555.1 Vibrio sp. 1069 | reverse complement strand
TTTCTTACGCAATACGTGCCATATTTAAAAATACCCCACATTATAAGTAAGTCTAATTTGCTTAATATCTCAACTACTTATATAAAACACTGATACATTCACAAAATGGAACTCACTATGACTGCACTGATTGTCTTTATTGTTATTGTTCTGCTGGTTGTGGTTTACGCAATCAGTATTTACAACAAGCTCGTTACTCTACGAAATCGCTTTAAAAACAGCTTCGCTCAAATCGAAGTTCAACTGAAACGTCGATACGACCTAATTCCGAATTTAGTAAACACCGCTAAAGGTTACATGGATCATGAGAAGGAAACGTTTGAACGCGTTATCCAAGCTCGTAACCAAGCGATAGCAGGTTTAAAAGCCGCCAGTGATGCACCAGATAGTGATGCTGCAATTAGCCAGCTTAGCCAAGCAGAAGGCATGTTACAAAACGCTCTCGGCAAACTGAACGTTGTGGTAGAAGCCTACCCTGAATTGAAAGCAAACGAGACGATGAGCCAACTCCAAGAAGAGCTAACCAGTACCGAAAACAAAGTCGCGTTTGCCCGCCAAGCATTTAATGATGCCGTGACCAGCTACAACACTTACAAGCAAACATTCCCACCCGTTATCTTCGCGAACACATTTGGTTTCCAAGACGGTAAGTTACTTGAGTTTGCAGACACAGAAGCAATCCAAGAAGCGCCGAAGGTTGCGTTCTAATGGACTTTTTTCATCATCAAGACACTGCGC
>NZ_JAWOWP010000316.1:0-742 GCF_033340555.1 Vibrio sp. 1069 | reverse complement strand
AAGCATATGAGAGATCAACACTAATTACTACCAGTGATTCATTACTGGCTGTAGGTTGATAGGAATCGCTCGAAGCGTCCGATTGCGGTTTCCAGATCTTCAACGTGTGGCAAAGTCACAATGCGGAAATGGTCTGGTTTTGGCCAGTTAAAACCTGAGCCTTGTACTAGCAGTACTTTTTCCTGTTTCAAGAAATCGAGCACCATCTGCTGGTCATTCTTGATGTTGTACATCTTGGTATCGATTTTAGGGAATAAGTACATGGCACCTTTGGGTTTCACACAAGATACCCCTGGGATCTGGTTGATCAGCTCGAACGCACGATTACGCTGCTCTAGCAATCGGCCACCAGGTAAGATCAACTCATTGATACTTTGGTAGCCACCTAGCGCGGTTTGAATCGCATGTTGCATCGGCACGTTGGCACAAAGACGCATAGAAGAAAGCAACTCTAGACCGTTAACGTAGCCTTGTGCTAAGTGTTTTGGACCAGTTAAGAACATCCACCCACCGCGGAAACCACATACACGGTAAGCTTTCGACAACCCGTTGAAGGTCATCACAAGTACGTCTTCCGTTAGCGTCGCAACAGAAGTGTGTGTTGCGCCATCGTAAAGCACTTTGTCGTAAATCTCGTCAGCGAAAATGATCAGCTTGTGCTGGCGAGCAATCTCAATCACTTCAAGCAAGAAATCGCGACTATATACAGCACCTGTAGGGTTGTTTGGGTTGATCAGAACAA
>NZ_JAWOWP010000315.1:0-743 GCF_033340555.1 Vibrio sp. 1069 | reverse complement strand
AGCTTTTTCATGCTGTATTCTAGCTGGTTAGAAAGCAGCGAAATGTACTCCGATTCCCACTCTGTCTTTTGCAAAGACTTCCACGGGTTTTCAGCCCAAGAATTAGCGATGATCTGTGCTTTATCGTGCAAGTTTTCGGCAATCGCAACACCTGATTCACACACATTGCTATTGGTGTTAAGCGTGGATGCATCATCATAAAGTAACCATTCCAACGCTCCCAGACCTTGCACAGTCACGCTTTGTGTCGAGATCTCTTCCACTGTCCAAACTTTATCGGCTTTAGTCAGCGCCGACATTTTACGCCCGGTGGTATTTTTTTTATCGGGCCAGAATTGTACGTTCCAGCTTTGCTCCAGCGCAGTCGCTGGGCCACGTTCCTGTCCTTGAAGCGCCATCCAAGCCAGCATGGTGCTGTGCCACTGTTGTTGTACTGGTTCCACGTCATTTTTCGGCGCAGAACAAAAATCAGCAAAGCTCTGCTCTAACTGCGAAGCTTGGCTTAAAAATGACTGTGCGGCATGAAACTCCACTTCGTAAACAGCTTGAGAAATATGGCTAGTTTGTTCTGGTTGTGCATCCGACGAGCCCGTTGTCGATTGGCAACCAACTAAGCTTAGCGTTGCAACAACAGCGCTCATTAATGTTGTTTTCTTCATGGTTGCATCCTTACAGAGAGTTCAGAAACGCGATCCATGCGTCACGTTCTTTTTGGTTAAGCGATAGCACGTTTTGTTTCGCTT
>NZ_JAWOWP010000314.1:0-743 GCF_033340555.1 Vibrio sp. 1069 | reverse complement strand
AAAGCAGAGTATCGACGCCGTATGCACCTAAACCATCGGCCACCCCTCCAAGCGATAATCCCGTCACACTGAGAAGCTTTATCATGGCAGCGCTGCCAAATAACCCTAAAGCACATCCCGTCAAACCAAGGAACATGGTTTCTAACGTGATCAAAATACGAATTTTGTGTTGCTGCATGCCCACTGCCATCAGCACGCCGAATTCTCTGGTTCGTTCAAACACCGACATAAGCATGATATTGATGATGCCAAGCGTCATAGCCAACACGAACACCACCAGCATGACTTGGTTGGAGATATCCATCGAGCTCATCATAGTTGAAAGCAGGGGTTGAATTTCTAGCCATGTTCTTACCGTTAACGGCTTTCCTGAACCATCGTCGGTCAAGGTTCGGGTAAACGACACGATATTTTGCAACACGTCGTCATCATTGGCGTTGAGCAAAATGGCGATTTCATGCGCCCCCGCTATCCCTGCAATTTTCTCTAGGTCAGCTTTACGGACGTACACATTGCCGTCATCAAAGGTCGTGGACGGTGTTTTGAAGATGCCTTTCACTCTAAACGCAGCGCCAGAGACATCCCCATTGATATCGGAAAGCGTCAGAATGACTTTTGACCCGCCCCGTAGCTTCACTCTTTTCGCCGTCTTTCGCGATCCAAGAATGGGATTCCGGCCCTCTTCATCCCACCAATAACCCGCGATGATATGCTCAGAAAGCGGCGTTATCTTCTGCTCTTGT
>NZ_JAWOWP010000313.1:0-744 GCF_033340555.1 Vibrio sp. 1069 | reverse complement strand
TAGACCGATTGGAGTTTTTGCAATCATCGTTATCAGTTATTCGGTTGTCTCAAACCTCGAATCCAGTTGAAGATGAAACCCAACATTAATTTTAAGGCTCCAGTTCGGAGCCTTTTTTATATGTAAAACAGGGTATTTTTACATATTCCTAAGTGCGCATTATGGATGAGTGTTATGTTGAGTGGTTCGCCTTTGGCCTAGAACGCGCAAAGGGTGGGCGAGAGACTTGCTCATTGTCGCAGTTCGCTGCGTACATGCTAGGAAGGAGAATCGCTTTGAAGTGAGAGCCCGTAACATAACACACATAATGCTGAGCTCTTTAGAAGGCATACCAAATAACGGTATGTCTTTTTTATTTGAACCGCTCGCCGCAAGAAGTGATATTGAGCATGCGAAAATCGCTTCGAGGAAGCGGAACATGTATGAAATTAATCTTTGGCAGGTTCACACATGAGTTAGTTATGGAATGGATTTATGATGTTTATGAGGGGTTTATCTTCTTGGGTGTTTTCTTTCTGGTATTGTTGCTTGTAGGAGGTTGTCGCAATGATTGATTTGATATTGGAATATCCTTATGAGTCCTTAGCGCTCTTGGGGATTTATGTTTTAGGCTTGGTTGTTGTGGTTCATGGTTTCAGTAAAAAACAGCTGCCTTAGGGGGTTCCATGGAGATTATTGATTCAGTTTTTGCTTGGATGGATGCCTATGAGTTTTCATTGTGGCATTTACCGTTTTGGTTCGTCG
>NZ_JAWOWP010000312.1:0-744 GCF_033340555.1 Vibrio sp. 1069 | reverse complement strand
AAAGCACCGCTACAAAAAGTTGAACAGCTTTGGGATCCTCTGTACGCGTGTTACCAATCACTGCATGAGTGCGGCATGGGCGTCATCGCTGACGGCTCGTTGCTAGATACGCTGCGTCGTGTGAAAGCATTTGGCGTTCACCTAGTTCGTCTTGATATCCGCCAGGAAAGTACGCGCCACGCAGATGTACTCTCTGAGCTGACTCGATACCTCGGCATTGGTGATTACGAACAGTGGAGCGAGCAAGATAAAATTGCTTTCCTCACCAATGAACTTGCGTCTAAACGTCCGCTACTGCCACGCGATTGGGAACCATCAGAGCCTGTCAAAGAGGTTTTAGACACCTGTAAGATCATCGCTCTGCAACCGCGCGAAGCGTTCGGTGCTTACGTCATCTCAATGGCTCGTACCGCCTCAGACGTACTCGCTGTGCACCTATTACTGCAAGAAGCGGGCTGCCCTTACCGTATGGATGTTTGTCCTCTGTTCGAAACTCTAGACGACTTGAACAATGCGGAATCGGTCATTAAGCAGCTAATGAGCATCGACCTTTACCGTGGCTTTATTCAAAACCACCAAATGGTCATGATCGGCTACTCTGATTCAGCAAAAGATGCGGGTGTCATGTCGGCAGGCTGGGCTCAGTACCATGCTATGGAATCTCTAGTTAAAGTGGCAGAAGACGAAGGTGTTGAGCTGACGCTGTTCCATGGTCGTGGCGGCACCGTTGGTCGCGGCGGCGCA
>NZ_JAWOWP010000311.1:0-744 GCF_033340555.1 Vibrio sp. 1069 | reverse complement strand
CTCACCTACCGGGAATGGCGGCAGCCTTCACCAGTTTGCCTGTACTTGGCGTTCCGGTTCAATCTCGCGCTCTAAAAGGCATGGACTCTTTGCTATCTATTGTACAAATGCCAAAAGGCATTGCAGTCGGCACGTTAGCGATTGGCGAAGCGGGCGCTGCAAACGCGGGCATCTTAGCGGCACAAATCCTAGGCACTCATGACGAAAGCATCATGGCGAAGGTAGAAGCGTTCCGCAATGAACAGACGGAAACCGTACTGGCTAACCCAAATCCAGCTGAGGATTAATCAGATGCATGTACTGGTTCTCGGATCAGGTCAGTTGGCTCGTATGATGTCTCTGGCTGGTGCACCACTGAACATCCAAATCTCGGCTTACGATGTCGGTAGCGGTAACGTTGTCCATCCTCTTACCCAACAGGTGCTTGGTCATGGTTTGGAAAATGCCATTGAACAAGTGGATGCGATCACCGCAGAATTCGAACATATTCCTCACGATGTACTCGACATCTGTGAATCAAGTGGCAAGTTCCTCCCTAGTACCGCAGCCATCAAAGCAGGCGGTGACCGCCGTGTTGAAAAAGCGCTACTCGATAATGCTGGCGTGCGTAATGCAAAGTACTACGTGATTGAGACACGTGAAGATTTTGAACGCGCAATTGAACATGTTGGCATGCCTATGGTGCTGAAAAGTGCATTGGGTGGCTACGATGGTAAAGGCCAATGGCGCTTGAAAGAAGCGGCT
>NZ_JAWOWP010000310.1:0-746 GCF_033340555.1 Vibrio sp. 1069 | reverse complement strand
AGAATCTAAAATTCAAACTGCAGTTGACACAATCACTCTTCTTCAGATGGAAGTTGAAGAGCTGAAAGAAGACAAAGTAAAACTAGAAGCAGAAGCAAACGAGCTTCGTTCTCAACGTGAAGATCTAGAGCAAAAAGCTCAGCAAGCTCAGCAAGAGCACGCACAGTGGCAAGAGCGCATTCGTGCACTACTTGGCAAAATGGACGAAGTGGAATAATTTCACTTCATCATCCAGAATTAAAAACACCCGCTTCGGCGGGTGTTTGTGTATTTGGGTATGAGCAGCGCTTTAGTAAACAAAAGGTGACTGGCTATCGGAAACTACTCTTCGACCGTATCATCTAACTCAAGGTCAATATTAAGTGGCTCTGGAGATAGGATGATGCCAGTGTTGTCGGCGTAGATGTAATCTTCTGGAAGGAAGCTAACGCCGCCGAAGTTTACGGGTACATCTAGCTCACCAATGCCCTGGTTTGCCGCGCCAACAGGAATCGATGCCAAAGCTTGAATGCCGAGGTTCATGTCTTCTAGTTCATCAACTTCACGGACACAACCGTAAACGACAATGCCTTCCCACTCGTTTTCTTCTGCAATCGCAGCAATTTCTGCATCGATGAGCGCTTTACGTAAGGAACCGCCACCGTCAATCAACAACACGCGCCCAAGACCATCTTGCTCTAAGGTTTCGCGGATCAGTGAGTTGTCTTCAAAACACTTAATGGTGGTGATTTGCCCGGCAAATGACG
>NZ_JAWOWP010000309.1:0-746 GCF_033340555.1 Vibrio sp. 1069 | reverse complement strand
ATTTTTGCGTATGCTGCTTTCTTGCACGCAATCATGAAAAAACCAGTGGCATCACTGCTTGAAACTGGTGTTTCTTTGCTCTTATTCGGTGGCAGTATTTTTGTCGTTTTAGTCATCAAGTGGAGCAACGATTCCATCTTAGAGCTACACAGCGTCGCGGAGCGAGAAAAACGCAATGCGGTTCATGACTCCCTGACAGGGCTTCCCAATAGCAAGTATTGCTTCGAACTGATTGATGACAGAATACAATCTGGTGACCCTTTCTCTGTCATTCTGTTTGACGTAGTGAACTTTAAACAAGTGAACGATGCGATGGGACATTTCTGCGGAGACCAGTTACTGATTCAGATTGGTCAACGATTGCAAGACAAGCTCAAAGGGAGCGACAAGATCTTCCGTGTGGGGGGCGATGAGTTTGTCATTCTCACCTCTTCCGCATGTGAGAAAACGGGCACAGAACTTATCGAAAGCCTAGATTGCGCCCTCTCTGCACGCTTTCACCTAGATGAGTTCCAAGTATCTTCACGTGTCGTGTTTGGGATAAGCACCTATCCTTACGACGCGATCTCAAATGATCTTTTGATTAAACATGCCGACATTGCCATGTACCACGCCAAACGTAACGGCAATTTATTCGCATTTTATCATGATGATATGAACGTGGGTGCCAAGTACCAACTTGAAATTTCCTCTCGCATTCAATGCGCGTTAGAGAAAGAAGAGTTTCAGTTGTACTACCAACCCTT
>NZ_JAWOWP010000308.1:0-748 GCF_033340555.1 Vibrio sp. 1069 | reverse complement strand
ATGCATGATTTTCAGATATCTATTCATTCACTGCAGTGGGCGATAATAGAACATTGATTGACGTGTGATTTGGTAAGGCTCTGAATATATGTATGATTTATGACTCTTAAATGGGCTTTTTATGAAACAAATGTGTCATTGGCGAGATTGCGATGGCATTAGGATTTGGAATGAAAATGGAACTACAACAATTTCTTGATGCGCTGGCATCGTCACCTGAAAAGATTGAATTTGAAACGACGATGGCGGTGATTGAAGACAATTACGATTTTACGCCCGCTGCATTTACGAATGGCAATACGCAAAATGACGCGAATGAAAACAACGGTTCGTGCAAAATTTTTGCATTCGGCTTATTGAACACTCTCGATAAAGAAGCGACGTTGGCGTGTTTTGGTCGTTTCTACCGTGAGGACGTACTGCTTCACCCAGAAAACAACGATCACCAAAATATCCGCAATTTCATGGTGACGGGGTGGGAAGGCATTCAATTTGAGACTTCTGCGCTTACCGCAAAATAGTTATCATTTTAGAATCGCGTTACATGAAGAAGCCAGTCGTATTATGCGACTGGCTTTTTTTCTAAACACTTGCGGCATAAACAAAGCTGATCGGACTCCGGTTTAGGCAAGTCACGAGGCTCAATACCAAAACACCAACACGTTTCTTTTCCTGCTGCAATATCGCAGTGTGCTTGCGAATCGCATTCAGGACAGCTGTGGGTGGAATCCTCTCCGGTGATTTGCTC
>NZ_JAWOWP010000307.1:0-748 GCF_033340555.1 Vibrio sp. 1069 | reverse complement strand
AACTGAATCAACTTTTCAGACAGTTCACACTTACTCGGCTCTTTGACTTTATCAGCTTTCACAACATGAGCATCATCGCTAGATAAAGCAGAAACCAAGGTTTGGTCATCACTCATCGAGCATGCCGAAACCAAACCAGAATTTTGCATCAGACACACGACGGTGACCCAGCCAATCATTGCTAGCAGCCATTTCGCGCGCTTTTGAGGCGTGCCTTGTCGTGAAATCAATAAGCTCATAAAAAGTCAGATAAAGATGGAAACGCAGAAAATAATACGCAAGTTGTCGTAAAGCTCAAGTCGTTCGACCTTGCTTGCCGATATGATTGGTAAATAATTGTGATAACCTTAAACCCATCGCTTTTTGCAACACGCTCATTATGCTCAATAAAGTTAATCTCGCCGACATTCGCTCGTTTGTTTTGATCGCCCAACTTGGCAACTTCACCAAAGCGGCGGAAGCTCTTTCCGTATCTCGTTCTCACGTTTCTCGCCAAATCAGCGGACTTGAAGCGCAAATGGGCGTGACACTACTCAACCGAACCACACGCACGCTGCGTTTGACTCATGCCGGCGAGCGCTTTTATCACGACTGTGAAAAA
This sequence comes from Vibrio sp. 1069, assembly GCF_033340555.1. Taxonomy (NCBI): domain Bacteria; kingdom Pseudomonadati; phylum Pseudomonadota; class Gammaproteobacteria; order Vibrionales; family Vibrionaceae; genus Vibrio; species Vibrio sp. 1069. The sequence continues at coordinate 147 of NZ_JAWOWP010000307.1, read as the reverse complement.
GCTTTGCGAGACATCGACCAAGCGTTGATTGCCGCCGTCGATGATACTCAAGAGATTCGCGGCGTGATTCGAGTGAACTGTGTGGGTGGCTACATCGGCGAAGACATCATCGCCAAATACGTGTGTGAGTTTATGCAACAGTACCCG
>NZ_JAWOWP010000306.1:0-748 GCF_033340555.1 Vibrio sp. 1069 | reverse complement strand
GTAAGTCGTCATTATTGACTCTGGGTGGAACTGAAATCCGCAAACTTTATCTTGTTCGTGCACAACAGACATGACCAAATTGTCTACTTCGGCAGTGATGGTCAGGCTGTCTGGTACCTTTGTCGCCACTAAAGAGTGGTAACGCGCAATTGCAAGTGGCGATCGCAGATTTTGATAAATTGCGTGGTCTTGGTGCTCCATCATCGACACTTTGCCGTGGATGATTTCACCAGCGCCAGCGACAGTGCCGCCATATGCTTCAACAATCGCTTGGTGACCAAGACAAATACCAATCATTGGCACTTTGCCTTTCATTCGTTGAATCAGCTCTGGCATCGAACCAGCTTCTGATGGCGCACCTGGCCCCGGTGATAGCAGAACGACGGGGTTTTCGAGCTCGTTTATTGCTTGTTCGATGGTTTCTGCCGGAATGTGGTTACGATAAATTTTGACTGAGTGACCTAATGAGCGGAATTGGTCCACAAGGTTATAGGTGAACGAGTCAAAGTTATCGATGAATACGATGTTCGCCATGTCTGCTACTCCTTGTTCGCAGGTTGAGAATGCGCTGCTTGAATAGCAGAGATAACCGCTTGAGCTTTTCCGCGTGTTTCATCGGCTTCCGCTTGAGGGTCAGAATCGAATACCACGCCTGCACCTGCTTGTACTTGAGCAATGCCGTTTTCCACGTAAGCCGAGCGAATCACGATACAAGTGTCGAGCGTGCCTTCTCCTGTCCGGTAGCCTA
>NZ_JAWOWP010000305.1:0-750 GCF_033340555.1 Vibrio sp. 1069 | reverse complement strand
GGATGTTAGCCAGCTTGCTCCAGCGAGTGTTACCAAAATCACCCGTCAACTATTGGAACGCGGCCTCATTAAAGAGGTCGCCCAACAAGCTTCAACAGGTGGTCGTCGAGCAATCTCATTGACCACTGAAGTGAAGCCTTTTCACTCTATCGCCGTTCGTTTGGGTCGAGACTACGTTCAATTCTGTCTCTATGACTTAGGCGGCAATGCACTGGCAGAAGATCAACACGAACTTCACTACACCAACCAAGCCGATTTGATCGCAGGTCTTATTGATTTATTAAAAGACTTCGTAAGTCGTTGCCAAGATAAAATTGACCAGTTGATTGCTATCGGTATTACGTTACCAGGCCTAGTTAACCCTACGACAGGCGTCGTTGAGTACATGCCAAATACGGATATTGATAACCTTGCGCTTGGTGAAATTATCCGAGAGAAGTTCAATACGGCTTGCTTTGTCGGTAACGACGTCCGTGGTATGGCACTTGCAGAACATTATTTTGGTGCTAGCCAAGATTGCCAAGACTCTATCTTAGTCAGTGTACACCGCGGTACTGGCGCAGGTATCATTGTTAACGGCCAAGTGTTTCTAGGTTTTAACCGTAACGTAGGTGAAATTGGCCACATTCAAATTGACCCTCTTGGTGAGCAATGCCAATGCGGCAACTTTGGCTGTCTTGAAACGGTTGCTGCTAACCCAGCGATCATCCAACGCGTTAAACAGCTCATAGCACAAGGCTATGAGTCTAG
>NZ_JAWOWP010000304.1:0-750 GCF_033340555.1 Vibrio sp. 1069 | reverse complement strand
GTCGACCTCACCCGAGGTATTACTTCGCATGTTTATAACGATGTGGTTGAGATTGTCGACAACGTTGTGAAAGCCAAACATAAAGGAACAGCGTTGGTGACGGCTGCGTCAGATGGTGTGCAAAGCGAGCCAATACAAGTGCAGGTAACCGATGCAATCCTAACAAATATTGAAGTGACAACGAATGCGTCGAGCGTGGCAAAAGGCAACTCGACCCTGCTGTCTGCACAAGGAGTCTATAGCGATGAAAGCCGCGTTGAGTTGACCGAACAGGTTGCTTGGTGGGTTGATAATCAAGATGTCCTACAACTAGAAGGCGATCGCGTTAAAGGTCTTGCGGTAGGGCAGGCAATGATTTACGCCACCAAAGATGCGATCACCAGTGCACCATTGCAAATTCAAGTAACGAATGCGGTATTAGAAAAAATCCATGTTCATCCTAGTGAAATCACTCTAGAGGAAAAGAACGTCCAGCGATTTTATGCCTACGGTGAATATAGCGATGAAACCACTCAGGATGTAACGCATCGAGTGACATGGCGAAGCAGTAATAAAGCGGTTTTAGATTTGATTGCTGGTGGGCTCTCAAATAGTGCTCAGCTTGGTTCGGTCACCATTTCAGCTTCCCTTGGGGAGTTAAAAGGCACCTCTGAGGTCAAGGTTGTTGAGTCGGAAGAAAAAGAGTCTGCCATCTCTATATGCCCACAACCTCGTTCAGGAGAAGGAAGCGTGGAAGCGTGTTTGATGGTA
>NZ_JAWOWP010000303.1:0-751 GCF_033340555.1 Vibrio sp. 1069 | reverse complement strand
GATCAAGGCTTATTTACCGATCTTCAGCCAACTTTAAAACAGATTGGCGATATTGAACGTATCTTAGCGCGTCTTGCTCTACGTTCTGCTCGTCCACGTGATATGGCTCGCCTACGCCATGCCATGCAGCAACTTCCTGAACTAGAATCGCTCACTGCATCCTTAACTCATCCATACCTAGTGAAGTTGGCTCAGTTTGCTGCGCCAATAGGTGAGGTATGTGAGCTTCTTGAACGTGCTATCAAAGAAAACCCGCCGGTAGTGATCCGCGATGGTGGTGTGATTGCAGAAGGCTATAACGAAGAATTGGATGAGTGGCGCAAGCTCGCTGATGGTGCAACCGAGTATCTAGAAAAGCTCGAAGCGGATGAACGCGAGCGTCATGGCATCGATACGCTGAAAGTTGGCTACAACGCCGTACATGGGTTCTTCATTCAGGTAAGCCGTGGCCAAAGCCATTTGGTGCCGCCACATTACGTGCGTCGCCAAACTCTGAAAAATGCAGAGCGCTACATTATTCCTGAGCTTAAAGAGCATGAAGACAAAGTTCTGAACTCAAAATCAAAAGCACTCGCACTAGAGAAAAAACTGTGGGAAGAGCTGTTCGATTTGCTGATGCCTCATCTTGAACAAATGCAAAACCTAGCTTCTGCCATTTCACAGATGGACGTATTACAAAACCTAGCAGAACGCGCAGACTCATTGGATTATTGCCGCCCTACTCTAGTTAAAGACGCAGGTATTCACATTC
>NZ_JAWOWP010000302.1:0-752 GCF_033340555.1 Vibrio sp. 1069 | reverse complement strand
GCTGTTACTACTCGCTGATGCGGGCTTGATTGAGCGTAAACCAGGTGTTGGCCATAAAGCCGCGTTAACCGATATTAAGAGCAATCAAAAAGAACTGGAGTTCGTTGAGGTGGATGCGGCGCAGCTGCCAAGAACGCTGGATGACGTTGATGCCGCAGCTATTACGATGAATTACGTGATGTCTTCAGGCTTAGATCCTAAGAAGCAAAGTATTTTCCTAGAGTCCAAAGACGCACCTCTCGCTGTTATGGTTATTGCGACTCGTGAAGCCGACAGAAACAACGAGGCTTACAAGAAGTTCGTCTCTATTTACCAATCCCAAGAAATTCGCGACTTCCTTAATAGCACTTTCAAAGGAACGATTGAACCAGCCTTTTAAGTAAGAATTAATCCTTGAGCAAGCTATCTTGCTTGCTTAGAGAGACAAAATGACAGAGGCTCATGAAACAAAGCATGAGCCTCTGTCATATCAAATGGTATCAATCGTACTTGGAGTTAGATTATCGACTTTCTGCTTCTAACTTTAGCGCGATATAGTTTTGTGCGGCGGTAACCAAATCAGAACGATTGATGATCTTCCATAGGAAAAATGGCGGGATTAAGAAGGCAATGAAATAAAACGACTCATGAAAAAAGATCTGAGCAATTGCATCTTGATGTTCCCACAACGCCGTAAGCGCGAAAAGATCGAGCATCACGCCGAGCACACCAAAAACAACTGAAACCACGATAGCTAATCCTAGTAGCTCTCG
>NZ_JAWOWP010000301.1:0-753 GCF_033340555.1 Vibrio sp. 1069 | reverse complement strand
AGGCGCATCGGAAATTCGTTCGGTAACTCGTGCATTTAACCAGATGTCGAAAGGGATTCAAGAGCTCGAAGAAGACCGCGCTCTGTTAATGGCAGGCATCAGTCATGATTTACGTACGCCGCTGACGCGAATTCGTCTCGCTACTGAAATGATGTCGCCAGAAGACAGCTATTTGGCGGAAGGGATCATCAGTGACACGGAAGAGTGCAATGAGATCATCAGTCAATTTATGGATTATCTAAAGCCTGTAAACAAAGAATCGTTTGAGTCGATTGATGTCAGTACCATCGCTAGTGACGTGGCGAGCTCTGAAGGGGGGTATGAAGTCGAGATTGAAACGGACTTGAACATGCACCTTCCTCCAGCGAAAGGCAGTCCGATTGCCATTAAGCGAGCGGTGAGTAACTTAGTTGTCAACGCACTGCGTTACGGCAACGGTTGGGTGAAAATCAGCACAGGCGTGACGGCAGACAAACAGTTGGTTTGGATATGCGTAGAAGACAACGGGCCGGGGATTGAGCAGTCGCAAATCGCGAAGTTGTTCGAGCCGTTTACCCGTGGTGATACGGCGCGTGGCAGCGAAGGTACTGGTCTGGGTTTAGCGATTGTAAAACGTATTGTTATCCAACATTCAGGTTCGGTGGTGATGCGTAATCGCAGTGAAGGCGGCTTGATCGCCCAAATCAGTTTCCCGACCAAATAATCCTCTAAAACCAAAAAGCCCAACCAAAAATGTGGTTGGGCTTTTTAATT
>NZ_JAWOWP010000300.1:0-754 GCF_033340555.1 Vibrio sp. 1069 | reverse complement strand
ACCATGTGCAAATGCACATCTTGTTGTGGGAAAGGAATCGAAATGCCTTCGCGATCAAAGCGTAACTTCACTTCTTTCGTTACATCCCAATATACCTCCCAGTAGTCATCTGTTTTAACCCAAGGGCGAACGATGAAATCTACCGACGAAGTATTCAAAGTGTGCACTTTAATCATTGGCTCAGGCGCGCGAAGTACCGCAGGGTGTGAAGTCACGATATCCGTTAGTACCGATTCCGCTTTCAATAAATCGTCTGCGTAGCCAATACCAAACACCATATCCACACGGCGAATACGCTCATGGGTCACGTTCTTGATCACATCTCCCCAAATCTTACTGTTCGGCACAATGATGATCTGGTTGTCGAAGGTGCGAATCGTGGTGTTCACTAAGCTCATGTGACTTACCTTGCCATCCACACCACCAGCGTAGACAAAATCACCCACATCAAACGGACGGTAAATCAAAAGCATCATACCCGCTGCGAAGTTCGACAACGTATCTTGCAACGCGAAACCAATGATCACACCGGCAATACCGAAACCAGTCAGAATTGGCGCTAAGTTCAAGCCAATCTGCGACAGGCCAACCATAATACCAATCACCCACACCACTTTACCGGACATGGAGATAAAGAAGTCCTGCATTAGGTGGGAAAGTTTCAAGTTCTTAGAAGACACCGCTTTGCTCACCACTTTGCGCGTGAGTTTAGCCAGTGCACGAGCAATCAATAAGATCAGCGCAAACACGAATA
>NZ_JAWOWP010000299.1:0-755 GCF_033340555.1 Vibrio sp. 1069 | reverse complement strand
TGCGCTCATTCATATCGCGAAACAGCAGCCCTCTCTTGCGGATTCTCTAAATTTTGTTGCTGTTGGCGGCGCAAGAGTGTCGTCGCAACTGATTAACACCGCGCATGCGCTGAACATCCCTGCGTTTGAAGGTTATGGCTTGTCTGAATGTGGCTCCGTCGTTTGTTTGAATACACCAGCCGCATTTAAAGCAGGAACGTGTGGCAAACCGCTTCCGCACACTCAGATTCGTATCGCGGAAGATGGTGAACTGCTCGTCAAAGGCAACGTTGCTCTTGGCTATTTGAATGAGCCGTTTACTCAAGAATGGTTAGCGACTGGCGACTTAGCCCAAATTGACGCGCAAGGTTTTGTCACTCTCTCAGGACGCAAGAAGAACCTTATCGTCACCGCATACGGCAGAAATGTCTCACCGGAATGGATTGAATCAGAAGCGTTGGCGTTTTTGCCGATGACGCCACTGATCGTTACAGGTGATAGCCAACAAACATTATGTGCTGTCATTGCCAATAGCGAAGACGTCGAAGCAAAGGTTCATGCATTAAACCGAACCCTACCCGATTACGCTCAAATCCGAACCTTATTGCTGCTAGACAACCCACGAGCCATCTCTGGTTGGTACACGGATAACAGCAAGCTCAAACGAAATCAAATTGAACATGATGTAGCTCAGTTATTAGCGTGCACAACGCCTGAATTAACGCTGCAAGCGCAAAAGATCCAACGCATCGATTTGCCCTTTCAGCAACACATTA
>NZ_JAWOWP010000298.1:0-755 GCF_033340555.1 Vibrio sp. 1069 | reverse complement strand
CATGGTATTGCAGCCAGCGTATTTCGAATCATTCAAGCCATAAAAATCAATGAGCGCTCTGTGTTGCCAGTTGGTACGATGATGTCGGGTCAATATGGTGTGAGTGGCGTCGTGCTAAGTCTACCGACGGTGGTCGGGAAAAAAGGTGCAGAGTCGGTTCTTACTCATCCGTTTACAGAAGAGGAGCTTGAAACATTACACTCTATTAGTGTGAACTTGAGATCCATTGTTGAGAATGTCGCGCAATCGACAGGTTTGAAGGGCTGATTGTAAATAAAGAAATTCTCCGTATTGTCTTATCTAGCCTACTGTTTAGTAGGCTTTTTTGTGTCTTCCAAACAGAGAAAAGCCCCATAAACTATGGTTGTTTAATTCGCAAATGAGTAATAGAATGCGAACCATTTTTATTTGAGTGGTAATTTGGCATGTCTCGAGTTTTGATTGTTGATGATGACGTTCCTTTGTGTGAGCTTTTAGAAGTAGTTTTGCAAGATGAAGGATATACCGTCTCTTCTGTGCATTGTGGTGAAAGCGCGCTGCAGTACATGGAGAAAACGCCAGTCGATTTAGTGTTACTCGATGTGATGTTGCCAAACTTAAATGGGATGCAAGTTGCTCGTCGTATTTGCCAACGATTTGCTACGCCAATTCTGATGCTTACAGCATTGAACGATGAAAACTCGATGCTGGATGGCTATCAAGCGGGGGCCGATCAATACATTGGTAAGCCATTCAATGTTGCTGAGTTGCTAATG
>NZ_JAWOWP010000297.1:0-755 GCF_033340555.1 Vibrio sp. 1069 | reverse complement strand
GGTGAACGCGGTAAGCACCAACATGAACTGAGACATTTTGTTGCGAGCGGGCGCCATCATCATCAAAGCAATCGCCACAGGATGAAGTGCCACAACCGCAGGTAAAGTGATTGACAATAGCTGCTCTAAACCGATGTTGGCGATAAAGCCTGACAGTACCATGGTGATGACGACACAGCTTTTGTAGTTCACTTTGCTAAAGGTGTTGTCATAGAACTCGCTGCCTGCGGTTGTTACGCCAATCGCTGTGGTTAAACAGGCCAATACCATGACTGCACCCAACAACACCGAGCCAAACGCACCAAAGTGGTTGAAGGTGAACGCCGTTAAAATATCGCCACCATTGCTAAACTCTGAACCTAAGTAAGAGCTAGTGGAACCGATGTAAGACAACGAAATGTAAACAAACGCCATCGCGACAGCGTACATTAAGGCTGCAATTAGAGTGTATTTCGCCGTTGCTTTCGGGCAGTCCACTCCCATGCTGCGAATAGCACGGAAAATGATCCAACCAAAGCCAATTGAGCCTAACGCATCCATCGTCATGTACCCTTGCGTCAAACCTTCTGCAAACGCACCACTCACGTATGGGCCACTGGCTTGTGTCAACTCACCTGCTGGGTAAATCAAGGCAGTGACAGACATGATGATCAAAATCGCCATTAACGCCGGTGTTAGGATTTTGCCTAAGTTATCAACCAACTTACCTGGGTAAAGCGCAAACCAAATGGTTGCTACACAAAAGGCAATCGTAA
>NZ_JAWOWP010000296.1:0-757 GCF_033340555.1 Vibrio sp. 1069 | reverse complement strand
ACCGCACATGCAGATCAATTTCGCCATGAATGTTTTTAACTGCGCCATCTCCGGTAAGAATTTTCACGCGAATATTTGGATGGCGCTGGTGGAAATCATCGATATTTGGCACGAGCCAAAGACTGGCAAATGAGGGTGTGACATCGACAACCAACAGCTCTTGATCGGTGTTGGTCTGAATTAGGCTGGCGGTTGCGTGCTGAATGAGCTCCAGAGCTTCTGTTATTTGGGGCAAATAGCGCTTTCCTTCCTCTGTTAGCTCCACGCCGTTTAACCCTCGATGAATGAGAGGAAGCCCAACGAGTTGCTCTAAAGATGCCATCTGTTTACTGACCGCTCCTTGTGTTACGCACAGGTCATCGGCGGCTTTAGAAAAGCTGAGATAGTTAGCCACAGCAACAAAAGTCCTCAACGCACGAATGGAAGGGTACTCACTGCCTTTTATCATTCTTTCAATTCCATTGAATTTGATTAGGCACAGAGTAGAGGATTTGTACTTTTAAGCAAAGCAAGGCACGACGGATGTGTGATTGGCTTCCTTTCTAGTAAACACGCAATGCGATATTTCAATGACTATTTAACAACTCAAGAATATTCACACTGTGTATTTTTATTTTGAAAAAACTACAAATTAGCGAGAAGCTTTTTCACTAGTTATATTTATCCTACATTTATATTGTTTGTGTAAGGTAAATAAATAGCCTGTATTTTGTTTTTTGTACGAGTGTTTTTAGCTAATTGTCAGAATCTTATTAAA
>NZ_JAWOWP010000295.1:0-759 GCF_033340555.1 Vibrio sp. 1069 | reverse complement strand
TAAAAGTTATATGAACACAAATCGTGAACATGAATGTGATGTGTTAGTGGTAGGGAGTGGCGCTGCGGGCTTGTCGTTGGCTTTACGTGTCGCAAACCACTGTAAAGTAATGGTACTTAGCAAAGGACCGCGCAGCGAAGGGGCAACTTACTACGCTCAAGGCGGTATCGCCGCTGTGTTCGATGAATCCGACACCATTGAGTCGCACGTTGAAGATACCCAAATTGCCGGGGATGGTATCTGCGACGAAGAGACCGTGAGATTCATTGCAGAACACTCAAAAGAATGTGTGCAATGGCTGATTGACGGCGGTGTACCGTTTGACCGTGAAGACGATGATTCTGACGATGAACCTCGTTACCACCTAACCCGCGAAGGTGGCCACAGCCGCCGCCGTATTCTGCACGCCGCAGACGCAACCGGTATGGCAATGCAAACCTCATTGCAGGACAACGCCCACAACCATCCCAATATTCATGTTCTTGAACGCCACAACGCTCTGGACTTGATCACTGAAGATAAAATCGGCGGTGATAAAAACAAAGTCATCGGTGCCTATATCTGGAACCGAAACGAAGAGCACGTAGAAACCGTGCGCGCCAAATTTGTGGTTCTAGCGACAGGTGGCGCGTCAAAGGTTTATCAATACACCTCTAACCCTGATGTCTCATCGGGTGATGGTATTGCTATCGCGTGGCGAGCTGGCTGTCGAGTGGCGAACTTAGAGGTCAACCAGTTCCACCCAACTTGCCTTTACCA
>NZ_JAWOWP010000294.1:0-759 GCF_033340555.1 Vibrio sp. 1069 | reverse complement strand
AAACCGGGCGGTACATCTTTTATGGAAGACTATACCTACAACTTCGGCGAAAAAGGGCAAGTGTTAGGCGCTCACATGCTAGAAGTTTGTCCAACTATCGCAGCAGCGAAACCAAGATTGGAAGTTCATCGTCATACCATTGGCTGTCGTTGCGATATTCCACGCTTAATTTTCAGCGGCCAATCTGGTGAAGCGTTAAACGTGTCGATTATTGATCTTGGCGATCGCTTTAGAATGATCGTCAACGTGATTGATACCGTCACACCACCACAGTCACTGCCACATTTGCCTGTAGCTCACGCGCTTTGGGAACCTCAGCCCAACTTAAATATCGCAGCAGCTGCGTGGATTCACGCTGGCGGCGCACATCACGCAGTGTACAGCCAAGCTGTCACATTGCCGATGCTTGCCGACTACGCTGAAATCCTTGGCATCGAAATGGTTGTGATTGACAACAGCACCAACTTACGCCAGTTCAAACAAGAATTGCGTAACAACGGAGTGTATTACCGTCTCGGTTAAACCACACAAATGTGCTCCCGCTTAGGGAGCACTTTGGAGTCAATTAGTGAATGATACAGACGTAGAAACCGTGCCCACTTTTCAACTGGAAAAAACTCGCTGGACGCTCAACCTTTCCACTGAGCAACCAGCGAGTTTCGAGCTACAGCGGGATGGTAAAACGCACTTTATCGGCACCATGGAAGTATTAAACAACGGACAACTCATTGCCGTTCACGATGCTGATTGGCGCTTTAG
>NZ_JAWOWP010000293.1:0-759 GCF_033340555.1 Vibrio sp. 1069 | reverse complement strand
GCAATGCAGCCACCTTGTTGGCTTTTATGCGCAATGCCACTTTTAATGTTTGCTCCTCTTGAATCAAATTGTTCAAGCGAGCCTCTTCTGGCTTTAAGTAAAACCAATAACCAAACCCTTGGATAAGAAGAACAAGCAGGCAGATCACTACAAGCTGAGGCAGTAATGGCCATTCAGCAATCTCATCCATTTCTAGATCTTGCCAATTAACCATGTTGTTTTCCCTCTTTCTTCTCTTCTACCGTGTTAAACATGAAGGACACTTTAAAGGTCTGAAACTCTTTACCGAAACGGGCTTTTCCGTGCACGATAGAGTGCATTTCAACGTCCAGTAGCTTGGCAGAACGCTCCATGTTATCGAGCATGGTTGCTAGCCGAGGTGTACTGTCTGAAATACCTGAGATTTCAATTTCTAGATCGTTCATTTTGATCTTGTCGACATACACGCCTTCTGGAATAACAGCAGGCATGAGGTTCATAAAATCAGTGGTTTTATTCCGACCATTTTGCAACGCTTCCACAACTTTCAAGCGTTCCAAGATTTTGCTGTGTTCAAGCTCCGCGATCTTCATCGCTTCTATCCGCTTATCTAGATCGGAAATGTACGTTGTTAGATAGTCGAGTCGCTCTTGTTGAAGATCTTGTTGGTACTCATAATATTTGCCAACGCCCCACTGAATCCCCAACGCCACCATGACTCCCAATACCACTAAACCGACAAATCGACGACGATGCTCTTCCCTTTGATTTTCGCGCCAA
>NZ_JAWOWP010000292.1:0-760 GCF_033340555.1 Vibrio sp. 1069 | reverse complement strand
CTTGGGAAAAGCCAAGTTGATGGTAAAGCAAGTCTTAAAATGTTGTTTAACAGTGGGCAAATTCAATCGCTTTTGACTCAAGCTCAGTTGCCTTCATGGTCACCGAATCGTGCCAATATTTTGGTTTGGCTGGTGGAAGAGCAAGATTACGACCGCGCAATTGCATGGGAACATTCTGATTCTGTCAACGTTGCTGCGTTGAAAAAAGCAACGGAAGCTCGTGGCCTTCCAATTACGATTCCTGTTGGGGATTTTGACGACGTCACGGGCGTGAACACGTCTGATCTTTGGGGCGGTTTCATTGAACCGATTAGCCAAGCCAGCCAGCGTTACCCAGCGGACGCGGTATTAATTATTCGTGCGCAAGGCGAGCAGATTCGTTGGACTTTGTATGACCAAGCGCCTGCAAAGATTATTGATGCGCAAACTTCTCCACGCAGCGGGTCGGCAACAGGTGCAGACGCTATTTCCGCAATGGTGGATGGTATTGCTGATTACTACGCAAGTAAAAACGCCGTTGTTGTCTCAGGCAAGTCTTCTAAAGCCGTGAATGTGAAAGTGTTAAATGTAACGTCTGCTGCTGATTTCTTCCGTTTAGAAAATGCACTTACCAAATTGAGTTCAGTGGCGGGCACAGAAATCAAGCGTGTACAAGGCAGTGAGTTAACGCTGACTATTCATTTGCTTGCTTCACAACAAGCATTTGAGCAAGAGGCTTCGTCTATCTCACAATTGATGGAATTTGAAGATCCACTCGGTG
>NZ_JAWOWP010000291.1:0-760 GCF_033340555.1 Vibrio sp. 1069 | reverse complement strand
CATCCAGATCGGGTTGCAGAGCGATCAACCCGGCGGGAACCAAGGTAATCATCAAACAAAGCGCGATTTTACGAAAGTCAGGTCTGCCGCCTTCAAGGTGCAGCATCCAAGCGATCATGATCGGAATCGACAGTTTAATTAATTCCGAAGGTTGAAAACGAAAAAAGCCGATATCTAGCCATCGTTGTGAACCGTTAGTGCTGTCACCAAACAGCGCGACGGCCAGCAGTAACGACACGGCGACAAAATACAAGTACGGTGCCGAGCGTTGATAACTGGCAGCTGGAATGGATGACATCACCAGAATACACACCAGTGTCAGTGCGCAGCGGGCTAAGTGTTTAAAGAGCATGGATTCATCGAAGCCACTGGCGCTCCATAGCGTCAGCGAGCTCAATAACATGATCGGAATTATCGCCATCAAAAGTGGCAAATCGATTCTTGGAAAGAAACGCTTGTTCATTTACTACAACCTAAAAACGCTCTCAAAAGAGCGAAAACAACCAGAACTCAAGAGAGTTCAAACTATTCCGATGCTAAGAATCCAATAGGTCGGGTATGTTGGCTTTCTTAGATTTGTTGAAAGTGAAAGCACAACAGGCCTGTTCACAGATGCGGCGCAAAGGAGTGCGAGAAAGGAGGTGCAGCATCATCTGTTGTGGTACGTCGACTGGGAATGTTGTGAAGAGGATAAATACACCAGCCTTGATATTTTCGCCACTCTTTTTATCGTACTTAGTGTTGAATCCAGCAATAATTG
>NZ_JAWOWP010000290.1:0-763 GCF_033340555.1 Vibrio sp. 1069 | reverse complement strand
TGCTGCCGTGGTGGCTGATGAACATGGTATGCCTATTTCGACGTTACCTATCCCTGAACGTGGACATGGCGTGGCGACCAATCAGCATGGCCACGCGGTTGTTTTTGGTCGACGTCCTGGCACTTTCTTTATGGTGTTCGACTATCGAACAGAACAAATGCTCAAGTTGGAACTGGCAAAACCGGAGCGCCATTTTTACGGCCATGGCGTTTATTCTCACGATGGTCTTTATCTCTTCGCAACGGAAGGCGAAAGAGGCACTAGCCGAGGTATCATCGGTGTTTACGATGTTAAAAACCAATACCGAAAAATCGCTGAGTTATCGGGATTCGGCATTGGGCCTCATGAAGTGATCATGATGCCCTTATTTACAATAAAATCAATTGAGACGTGAACAATGACTACTCTACAAAACAAACTCACTAATAAGGAGCTGATGTCTTACTTCGGCTATGGGGTAGGCCAGTGCTTTAGCTTTGGTCTAGTCGGCTCTTTTATTCTTTATTTCTATACCGATATTTTGGGCATTTCTCCAATTGCGGCGAGTACGATTTTTTTGATTGCTCGTGTGTGGGATGCGGTGAACGATCCGCTCATTGCCGGATACATGGACACGTTAGACTCTCGCTTTGGTAAATTCCGCCCTTACATGCTGTTTACGCCGGTTCTGATTGTTCTGGTCACGGTGGCCGCTTTCTATAACATCGATGCTGATACATCGACAAAAGTGATGTATGCCGGTATCACTTACATTCTTTGGGGT
>NZ_JAWOWP010000289.1:0-764 GCF_033340555.1 Vibrio sp. 1069 | reverse complement strand
GAGGTTTGATGTCGGTTTGACGAAGCAGCGCATCTGCTTTGCTGCGATTGAAACCCGGGTGAACCCCTTCGGTATAACTCAGAAGCTGAGAGACCGTCATCCAATCTGGCAAAACATTCACATCTGAGATGTACGACAAATTCTGCATGATCTTGTCACGCTGCATCATGGGCTCGAAGCCATTGATACGAATAGTCCCTTCGTAGTCGTGCGCGCCGAGTAGGGCGTTAATAAGCGTCGACTTACCCGCGCCATTGTGGCCGAGTAAACCAAGCACTTGACCAGCATGTAAGTCAAAACTCACATCATGAAGCGCCTCTCCTTGTTGACGGTACTGCTTGGAGACGTTTTTTACACTGACTAATGCGCTCATTGGTCACCTTTCATATGGGGGTTGAGTTGCTGGACAAGTTCATCAACTGACATGTCCAGACGTTGTAATGTATCGGCTATTTGAGGAATTTGCTGTTCAAGAAAGCGAGCCTTTTCCGCAGAGCGCAATTGTTGAATTGCCCCTTGTGCGACAAACATGCCTTGGCCACGTTTTTTCTCCACCAGTCCTTCATCAACAAGTAACTGATAGCCTTTCATGACGGTAAGGTGGTTAATTTTCATATCGGCAGAGATGCTGCGGACGGAGGGTAAAGCCTCGCCTTCTTTCCAGACGCCCTGCAATATTTGTTGGGTGATCTGATCAGCCAACTGGCGAAAAATCGGTTGGCGATCATGCCAATGCGTCATGATAAACATCCTATGGCTGAATT
>NZ_JAWOWP010000288.1:0-765 GCF_033340555.1 Vibrio sp. 1069 | reverse complement strand
AAGCTTACCTCTGGGATACTGAATCTGGTCAGGTATTACGAACTTTTGAACATGAACAACGTGTTGTGCGCGTAGCACTGCAACGAGATGGCAAACTAGCCATGACGTCAGACGGTGGCAATCAAGCGATCATTTGGAATTTAGAAACGGGGCAAAAGGTTTCGCAACTCAGCAGTTGGTCACGCCAGTTGATTTTCTCTACCGCGCGTTTTTCTGATGATGGCTCTCGACTGGTAACGGGAACACCTTCAGGCCGCGTCTCGATTTGGGATACGCAGAGCGGAAAGCGCATTGACGGATTTGAAGTCGAGCCGAAAAAAGATACTCGCCCTCCTCGCGCGGTCGTGTATGATGCTGCCTTTGACTCTAAGCAACGTGTAATTACTGCCACATCGGCGGGCATCGCCCAAGCTTGGCAACTAGAGAACGGGTCATGACAGAAAAACTCATTGAGCAATTGGAAGCACGCATCAACGACTTAGAGTGTCAGGTGGCGTTCCAAGAACAAACCATCGAAGATCTGAACAGTGCATTGTCACAGCAACAATTGCAGATCACGAAGATGCAAGATCAAATGAAGTACGTAGTAGGCAAAGTGAAAAATATGGATTCTTCGAATATGGAAGATCCAGCCAACGAGCCACCGCCGCCGCATTACTGATCAATACGCGAAAGACAAAACAAAGCCCAGACTTATGCTGGGCTTTGTTGTAATTGCACGGTGGCTCGTCGTGAAATAATCTAACGGTTAGTCGTTAGCGTAGA
>NZ_JAWOWP010000287.1:0-765 GCF_033340555.1 Vibrio sp. 1069 | reverse complement strand
CGCCTTCAAGTTTACCATCCGTAGAAGATACTTTAACGTCAAGCAGATATTGACCTTGCTCTTGGTAAGTACGAAGAATTTGCTTAACTACAGCATCTGGCTTGATTTCTTCAGCGATGAATTGGTAGTCGCCGTTCGCATCTTTTGCCTTTAGGTTAACTGGAATCAAAGCGTAGTTTGCTAGGTGCAGTTTGCCATCGTAGTATTCGAAGTCTGCACGACCTACATATTTACCCCACTCATGCGCTTGCATGATGTATGTGCCGTTTTGTTGGTCTGGAGCACACTCGTCACCTGGTTTGAAGTCTGCGTATTCGTTAGTACCCGGCTCCATACATACTGGGTTTTGTGAGTGGCCACCAATAATTGCATCTAGTTGGCCTTCTTCAAGAGAACGCGCTAGTAAAACGTCACCTGGTGCTTCGCTACCATGGTTACCATCTTGGTAGTGACCCATGTGTGTTGTTGCAAAAACTAGATCGACAGTTTCGTTTGCTTCGATTTCCTTAAGTACTTTTTTGATTTCAACTTGAGGATCTTCGAAGTAGATATCAGCAACGTTACTTGGGTTTACCAGTTTCGCTGTATCTTTTGTTGTTAGGCCAACAACCGCAACTTTAAGTCCGTTAATCGTGAAGACTTTGTAAGGCGCGAAGTAACGTTCGTCGGTTACTTTACCATCGGTGTCTTTCTTGTAGATGTTTGCAGCGAGCATAGGGAAGTCAGCCCATTGGATCTGCTTGTTCAAAACATCTAAAGCGTTAT
>NZ_JAWOWP010000286.1:0-766 GCF_033340555.1 Vibrio sp. 1069 | reverse complement strand
AACGCCGGACGATTCGTAATATTGGTTTTCGGTGTAATAAAGCAGATTTTGCTTGCCGTCGAGGATCGCCATGCTCGCATCCCCTTTATAACCATGGCTCAGGACATCAGCGGTTTCATCTAGGCGGCTAAAAAGTACTCGCTCACGGTAGGGATTGTCGTGATTGATAAAATAGTCCTGCAGCACATCACTTTTACTCAGCGTGTACGCATAGCTGTTAAGAAAAATATTGGCTTGTCGAAATTGCCCCGCCAGTTTTTCCATCTGAAGTTGTATGTAGCTATCTTCGCGCTTGATGAGTGTTACTTTTTGAATGCTATAGATGATGTAACTCGATACCAGCGCACTCAAAATGATCACGGGTGCGACAAGCAAGATAACTCGATTGCTTAATTTCATTATGGTTCTTCGACTTCCGTTTGTGTCCCTACAAACGTTGCTTACCTAAACGGTACTGAACGGATGATATATTTTTTGCAAATTGTAACCAGATTGTAAGGTGGGTGTTCTCGAAAATCAGACAACCATTTTAGAAATGTGATGATGTGGCAGATTTCCTTCCCGTTAACTAGAGGCTTTCTCAGTAATTGGACGTATTTCTGCTTTCGCGGGCACAAACCGTAGGGTTTTTGTGGGCTTTAAATATACTCATCGAAACGTTTCGATGAGTAAAGTGTGACTTGGTCGGCCTTTTCTTTCTCTTAGTTGGAAAAATCACGGATCATTCTCACACCTTACCGATCGGTGACTGGTGAAATCTCGCAAG
>NZ_JAWOWP010000285.1:0-767 GCF_033340555.1 Vibrio sp. 1069 | reverse complement strand
CACAAAATTTGATCGACCAGCACAACGGAAAAATCGACGTTGAAAGCTGGCCTGGCCACACCACTTTTACAATTTATTTGCCGATTTGACCTTACGAATAAATTTCGTTGAGCGCCAATTTACGGTTTTTGCTGCAAGGATTAGTACATGAGTAAAGGATATGTTTGGGTCGTCGATGACGACAGTTCAATTCGCTGGGTTATGGAGAAAACACTCTCCTCAGCCAACATAAAATGCGAAACCTATGCCGATGGGGAAAGCGTTTTGATGGCGCTTGAGCGCGAAGTGCCAGACGTACTGGTGTCTGATATTCGCATGCCCGGTATCGACGGATTAGAACTGCTCAAGCAAGTGCAACGTGATTACCCTGATTTGCCCGTGATCATCATGACCGCGCATTCCGACTTAGATGCCGCCGTTAACGCCTATCAAAAAGGCGCGTTCGAGTATCTGCCAAAACCGTTTGATATCGATGAAACCTTAACACTGGTCGAACGTGCGATTGCCCACAGCCATGAAAACAAACGCGAGCAATTGTCTTCAGAAGATGCACCGGCCGACACGCCAGAGATCATCGGTGAAGCGCCAGCAATGCAGGAAGTGTTCCGCGCTATTGGCCGCCTTTCTCGCTCGTCGATTTCCGTTTTGATCAACGGGGAGTCCGGTACAGGTAAAGAGCTGGTTGCTCATGCCCTTCACCGCCATAGCCCTCGCGCCAACAAACCTTTTATCGCTCTCAATATGGCCGCGATTCCAAAAGACTTGAT
>NZ_JAWOWP010000284.1:0-767 GCF_033340555.1 Vibrio sp. 1069 | reverse complement strand
TATTTACGCCGAGTTTTTCTTGAAGTGCAGTTTGCTGCATGGGAAAGCTTTGTGCTTCTATTGATGCTGTCGATGCTTGAACGCTCGATGAAACACTGGTTAGCAGCATAGCCACCAAACAAACCAGAGTAGTCATCAATGTACGATTCAACTTCAACATATCAATTTCTTCACAACACACTGATTTTCATCATACAGAAAGATCATATTCATACAAGTTTGAAGCACGAAGAGTACACGGTTATTTAACGAGCTATACCAGCATGAATCCGATAACGCTTGAAATACTTATGAAACACGAGTAATAGTTAGAGCAGTTTTTGTACTAACAAGGAAAGATTCATGCTTAAAAAGAGATTTTTCAAAACTAAAGATGAAGTTGAAGTCACTTTTGAACTCGATAAAAACCAATGGGAATCCATTAAAATCGCTGGAGATTTTAATGACTGGCAACCAGAGCCAATGAAACTGGTGAAAAAAAGCGGCCAATTTAAGTTCAAAACACGTCTACCCAAAGAGCAACACATCCAATTTCGTTATCTCCTCGATGAAGTTGAATGGGAGAACGATCCTCAAGCAGATGCTTACGTTCCAAATGGCTTTGGTAGCGACAACAGCGTTGTTTGCACCGTTGAATAAGTGGTAACTTTGATGGGTTGATTAGTGCGGATTTCACCGTAGTAACAATACATTCTTTTCACTTAAGGCGCACGAGTTGCGCCTTTTTCCTACCAATAAGACAAACTCAAGCAGCAATTATTGTTGCT
>NZ_JAWOWP010000283.1:0-768 GCF_033340555.1 Vibrio sp. 1069 | reverse complement strand
TCATTGGACAAAGCCACGTGGTTCGAGCTTTAGTCATCGGGTTATTAACGAACGGGCACATTCTTCTAGAAGGTTTGCCGGGAACGGCAAAAACACGTTCTGTAAAATCGTTGGCCAACTTGTTAAACACCAGTTTTGGTCGAATCCAGTTTACGCCAGACCTTTTGCCATCGGACGTGACGGGAACCGAGGTTTATCAAGAGTTGGATGGCAAGCCGCAACTTCATTTTCAACCAGGGCCAATTTTTAACAGCATAGTGCTTGCCGATGAGGTCAACCGTGCGCCAGCCAAAGTGCAAGCCGCAATGCTTGAAGCGATGGCAGAAAAGCAAGTCACCGCAGGTCGCCACACCTACGCGCTGCCTGAGCTATTCTTGGTCATGGCGACGCAAAACCCGATAGAACAGGAAGGTACTTACCCTCTTCCAGAAGCTCAGCTCGATCGCTTTTTGCTTCACTTAGAAGTGGATTACCCAGATGCAGAACATGAATTAGCGATCTTGCGGATCAATCGTGGTGAAGCAAAAGGTGAATGCTCTATTGAGCGCCCAAGCTTGAGTCAGCAAGACATCTTCACCGCGCGCCAAGAAGTGCTCGACATCCACATGGCAGAAGCCATTGAGCAATATATTGTGCGTTTGGTGATGGCAACACGCCAAGCAAGCGAATACGACAGTGAGTTGGATAAATGGCTAGCAATGGGTGTCAGTCCGCGTGCAACCATCGCCCTTGATCGATGCGCTCGTGCTCATGCGTGGTTAGCAGGTC
>NZ_JAWOWP010000282.1:0-768 GCF_033340555.1 Vibrio sp. 1069 | reverse complement strand
CAATCGCAACCGGAAGCGAACCCAATCTGTAACTTAGAAAAACTGCCCGGCGGATGGTCACAAAGTGACATGACCGATGAAGCGCAATCATTGCTTGATGTGGTACTCGCGCAAATGAACACTTCCGCTAAGTTAAAGCAAATCCTCAGTGTTCGCACTCAGGTGGTAAGCGGCATGAATTACGCGATTGAATTTGAAATGGATAATGGCGAAATCTGGAATACGATTGTCTACCGCTCGTTAGACGACGAAATCAAGATGACGCAACCTGCAAAACTTGGACACTTCTGCTCATAATATGCAGACATAAAAAATGGCTCCCGATTGGAGCCATTTTTATTCACGATGTTCTGTTCAGCCCATCACATTCATCAGAACTAAGCCGTGGCGATATTAGCTTTAGGCAACTTAATCGAAATCAACGTTGTCAGCGCCAAGAAAGCGAAAGAGATCCACAAACACGCCGCTAGTCCAGCTTCTTGGTAAATCCACCCCGACAATACCGTGCCAATCAAACGTCCCATGGCGTTGGCCATGTAGTAAAAACCGACATCCAACGACACGCCGTCGCCTTTGGCATAGCTCACAATCAGATACGAATGCAGCGAAGAGTTAATGGCAAAGACCGCACCAAAAATCATCAGCCCAACCACAATCACGATTTCCGGCTGCCAACCAATTTGTACTCCGTAAGCAATCCCGCCGGTGATTAAGGCAAGAATCCCCGCCCACACCAATGCCGCACTTCCATCAGGCACGCGACCTTGC
>NZ_JAWOWP010000281.1:0-769 GCF_033340555.1 Vibrio sp. 1069 | reverse complement strand
ATCAGGGTACTGACCTTTAGTTATATCTTTCTCCCAACACGGGCTGTTGTGACACGTTGCATTTGTAGATGCTTTTTCAATGACAAACTGACCGATACTGGCATCGCCGATGCGTTTCCATTCTGCCTTTTGTGGTGCTGGTGGCACAAAACGATCTTGGTATCCGCCAAGCTCTCCTAAGTAAAAATGTTGTTGTAGACTTGGCGCAAAATGGGCGTAGTTTTTTACGTCCTCTTTGTTTGCGTTTAGCGCAACCACATCGTAGGTAACTTTCTCAAACGGTTGATTCATGTATACAAAGCCTTGGTTTTTAGGGTAAGTCCAATCTTGACTTTGCACTTTGAAGTACTTCGGATAGAAACGTCCGATATGGCGATAGCCTTCGTTAACCTTCATGCCAAAATACGTACTGCCGAGGTTTGCTTTCACTTTCAAGCTGCCGACTTCTTCCCAATACAATCCGTTAAAAACGAAGCGATGGTTCTTGGCTGATTGGTGCCCTTGACTTAACGCATAATTACTTTTCAACAGCGTCGAGGTTTGGTTTTCCGTGTCTAAAGGCGAGTGTTGCTCGCTCGACAAAACAACCGATGCTGCTGGTGCGCCATCATGCATAAAGTTGGTCGTGACCAAAGCATCACAATAAGCTGATGAGTCGATAGGATCACTGATAGAACCCCCTTTTTGCCAGATGACGGGTTTCACCGTTAACGAGAAATGTTCGCCAGCGGCAATGAACTTATCACCTTGTTCGGATGTGCCTGAAGGC
>NZ_JAWOWP010000280.1:0-770 GCF_033340555.1 Vibrio sp. 1069 | reverse complement strand
AGTCTTCTGATGTATTCCGTAAACCTGGTGAAGTCGCTGATTCTGGCAAGGGTTACACGCTTGCACAGAAAATGGTTGGTAAAGCATGTGGTGTAGCAGGTGTTCGTCCGGGCACTTACTGTGAGCCTAAGATGACAACCGTAGGTTCTCAAGATACAACGGGTCCTATGACGCGTGATGAGCTTAAAGACCTTGCGTGTCTTGGCTTCTCAGCAGACCTAGTTATGCAGTCGTTCTGTCACACATCTGCGTACCCTAAACCAGTTGACGTGAATACTCACCATACACTTCCTGATTTCATCATGAACCGTGGCGGTGTTTCTCTACGTCCAGGCGATGGCATTATCCACTCGTGGCTAAACCGTATGCTACTGCCAGATACTGTCGGTACTGGTGGCGACTCGCATACTCGTTTCCCGCTAGGTATTTCATTCCCAGCTGGTTCTGGTCTGGTTGCATTCGCAGCGGCAACAGGCGTTATGCCATTGGATATGCCTGAATCAATTTTGGTTCGCTTTAAAGGCAAGATGCAACCGGGTATCACACTTCGTGACCTAGTTCATGCCATCCCTTACTACGCGATTCAACAAGGTCTACTGACTGTTGAAAAAGCCGGTAAAGTGAATGAATTCTCTGGCCGTATCCTTGAGATTGAAGGTCTAGAAACACTAACGGTTGAGCAAGCATTCGAACTGTCTGATGCGTCAGCTGAGCGTTCTGCTGCGGGTTGTACCGTTAAGCTATCTCAAGAATCAATCGAAGAGTACCTA
>NZ_JAWOWP010000279.1:0-772 GCF_033340555.1 Vibrio sp. 1069 | reverse complement strand
AAATGATGTGCTTTTGCATCGACTCAATGATCTGTGCCGTCATGCCCCAGATGAAATGTTGACGATATGGGATAGCAAATACACGATGACTGCTTCTTTTTAACTCAAACTTACTGCTGTAGAGCTTATTTGGGTTCAAAATATGGTTGGCTGGTACCTCAAAAACCGACTCGACCTCATTTGGGTCAATATGCGTTTTATAATCCGGAGAAATAAAGGCCAAAAATGGCGTCACATTAAATTGACTAATCGTTGGCAGTTTTGGCAACTGACCGAACACATGAATGTGTTTATCTTCTATACCGACCTCTTCATTAGTCTCACGAAGCGCCGTATTCACCAGATGGATATCTTCGGGTTCAAACTTACCGCCAGGAAAGCTGATTTGCCCTGGATGATGCCGAAGATGTTCGGCTCGCTTGGTCAAAATCACTTGTAGGCCTTCAGGTCTATCCACAAAACCAATCAGAACCGCGGCGTCTCGAAGCGGTTTACCTTTCATAAAATTCAGGCGGGCAAGAGACTCCTTGTGATACCCCGTCGGAAGATGAAATTGAAAGTTCTGCAGCAATTTTGTTTTGTCGATAACCAAACCGAACCCCTAATTTTCGTGCCTACTCATTATTATACACCCAAGATAATAACCCTAAACTCCGGAAGCGAGCGTGCTTGAGTGAGAAAATGAGTGGTGAGTGCACTCCGCCTCATTGTTAATAAAACAGTAAGCTCAAATGTTAAAGGAAAATCGCTTCACATCTAGGCAACCTTTTGC
>NZ_JAWOWP010000278.1:0-772 GCF_033340555.1 Vibrio sp. 1069 | reverse complement strand
GAGTTCGCGCTTTACGCCAGTTTGATGGCCGAGAAATAGCAAGTCTTGGTGGAAGACATCACGAGATTTTTCAACCTCTTCACCTTTCCACTTGATCATTCCTTCTTCTCTATCGCCTAACCCTGTAATAATGCGCAGTAGCGTCGTTTTACCTGTGCCATTACGCCCTTCGATCTGGACTAACTCACCAGGCTTAATTTCAAATTGCAGGTTTTCAAACAGGATCCTTTCATCACGGATCGCAGTCAGGTTAGACACTTCTAACATAGGGCTTCAACTTCATAAGGAACGAAGGGCTATATTAACACAGCTTACTTGTGACAAAACAGGATAAGAAAGCAGGGATGTATGTAAGTTCATGTATTTT
Organism: Vibrio sp. 1069; assembly: GCF_033340555.1. NCBI lineage: Bacteria > Pseudomonadati > Pseudomonadota > Gammaproteobacteria > Vibrionales > Vibrionaceae > Vibrio > Vibrio sp. 1069. The sequence goes on along the minus strand of NZ_JAWOWP010000278.1, from coordinate 405 downwards.
TGTTAACTTACTGTCACACTTTGATAAAATTAACCATAAGTGGCTATAAGTTTTTATTTTAGATATAAAAAAAGAAGCCGAAGCTTCTTTTTATTCTCTTTATCGTCGACGCCCACGTGGTGGGTAATTCGAATCATCGGAAGGTTGACTGCTTAATGGCGGGATCTTCTCTTTTCCAGCCAGTTTTTTCTGCAAAGAGAGCATCAACTCTGCTTCTGCTTTTGGCAGTTCACACTCTTCGATTAGCTCGTTGATATCAGCCCCTAACTGCACCATTTTGGTTGCTCTACTGTATAAGCGACCATCAGTATCAGCGTGTTCTAGTTCGCGAATTCGCTCATTAAGATGTTGGATGATATCTTGCTGCTCAGTTACTTTTTGGCCAAGGCCAACTACAACCGAACG
>NZ_JAWOWP010000277.1:0-773 GCF_033340555.1 Vibrio sp. 1069 | reverse complement strand
GGAAAGTACGGGTGATGTCTGTTGTGCCGCCAAGGTATTGACCGCCAGAATCTACAAGGAAGAAATTGCTTTCATTGACAACGGCATTGCTTTCTTCATCGGCGGCGTAGTGCATTTTCGCGCCATGTGCGGCGAAGCCTGCAATCGTGCGGAAACTGTCGCTCACATAATGGCGAGTTTGACGGCGATAGCTTTTCAATTGAGCCTCGGCTGACAGCTCAGTAACAAGCCCGCTTGGGACTTGGTCTTCTAACCAGCTCATGAACTTCACGACAGCCACACCATCGTCCGTCAATGACTGTTCGAGATTGGCTAACTCGGTCTGATTTTTGATGGCTTTCATGTCGGTGACCGGGCAAGCCATTGGCTTTAATGAAAGGTTCTGCTCAATGGAGTTAACCAACAAGCTGTCGGTATAAACCGGGCTAAAAGCAAGCGACAGGCCTTCACATTGCTGATTCAAATACTGGCTGACGTACTCGTAGTGACGAACGCTCACACCTTGCGCAGTCAGCTTCTTCTCTATCTCGGCTGGTAACTTTTGTTTATCGATGAACGCCGTCGCGCGGTCTCGCTCGACAATAAGGTAGGATTCCGAAACCGGGCAGTAAAGCGTGTCAGCGCCACGAATATTCAGTGTCCACATCACATCGTCAAGGGTTGAAACCAATAAACAGTCCGCATGGTTTTCATTGAGCCATTTACGAATATCTGCGAGTTTTTGTTTGGTTTCTACACCAGAAAACGCAACCGGATGGTCAAAAATTTCTGCG
>NZ_JAWOWP010000276.1:0-776 GCF_033340555.1 Vibrio sp. 1069 | reverse complement strand
CACCCAGATAGTTTCATCCCTCTGCAGGTCAGTTGCCCAGAAGTGATGAGTCAAAGCATAACCACGGACTTACTCAGAGACACGGAAAACGCGCTCACTAAGCGTATTCGCTGGGCAGATGTTTTGGTGTTTGGCCCCGGTTTTGGCGACGATGAGTGGGCGTATCAAGCTTATCAATACCTATCTCAAGAACAAAAACCGAAAGTTGTGGATGCGGATGGTCTAAATATTCTGGCAATGTTAAGTCAACGATGTGATGGCACATTGGTGTGTGACAACCAACGTGTCATCACTCCTCATCCGGGAGAAGCCGCTCGTTTGTTAAATGTGACCACTAAACAGATTGAAAGTGATCGATATTCCGCAGCACGCCAACTGCAAGAACGCTATGGTGGCGTAGTGGTGTTAAAAGGTGCAGGAACGCTGGTTTTTGATGGTGTCAGAATGTATGTGTGCCTCGCAGGTAATCCGGGCATGGCGACGGGCGGAATGGGTGACGTACTTTCTGGTGTGATTGGTGCACTGCTTGCCAAAGGTTTACCGATCTCTATCGCAGCGCGATTAGGAGTCATGATTCATAGCCACGCTGCCGATCTCAATGCAGAAAAACATGGAGAAGTGGGATTATTAGCCACAGATGTCGTGGAGACTCTTCGCGCTGCGACTCATATTCAGCGAGCGAAAAACTGACTCTCGGGCGAAAATGTGACTTTAGAAGTGAAATTTCTTTAATGATCTTCGAGATGTATACGCGAGATTGAAGGTTAACTGGTTGA
>NZ_JAWOWP010000275.1:0-776 GCF_033340555.1 Vibrio sp. 1069 | reverse complement strand
CAAGCTTGCGTAAAGCTCTGGATCAAACCCGTTTATTCCCACCGATGATGCTGCATATGATCGCCAGTGGTGAGCAGAGTGGTGAGTTAGAAAGCATGCTGACGCGTGCGGCGGACAACCAAGACCAAAACTTTGAATCTACGGTCAATATTGCGTTGGGAGTGTTCACTCCTGCCTTGATCGCATTAATGGCTGGATTGGTGTTATTCATTGTCATGGCGACCTTGATGCCGATGCTAGAAATGAATAACTTGATGAGCGGATAATATTCGAATTAAGGCGTGTCTAAATTAAGACGTGGCTTGAATCTAACTTTCGGAGAAAAAAATGAAATTTAAGCGTAGTAAGCAACACGGTTTCACACTGTTAGAAGTGATGGTAGTTGTTGTTATCTTGGGTATTTTGGCAAGTTTTGTTGTTCCAAACTTGCTAGGCAACAAAGAAAAGGCAGACCAACAAAAAGCGATCACTGACATTGTGGCGTTAGAGAACGCGTTGGATATGTACAAGCTAGACAACAGCGTGTACCCAACGACAGACCAAGGTCTAGACGCATTGGTTACTAAGCCTTCTAACCCAGAACCGCGCAACTACCGTGATGGTGGTTACATCAAGCGTCTTCCAAATGACCCTTGGGGTAATGCATACCAATACCTAAGCCCTGGTGACAACGGCACGATTGATATCTTCACTCTAGGTGCGGATGGTCAAGAGGGCGGTGAAGGTCCAGCAGCGGATATTGGCAACTGGAACATGCAAGACTTCCAATAAAATGA
>NZ_JAWOWP010000274.1:0-777 GCF_033340555.1 Vibrio sp. 1069 | reverse complement strand
CAAGGCCGTTATGCAGAAGCGTTAGAAATTTACCGTTGGTTCTTACCGCTGCTGCGCCTCGACACCATTCCTACGCTGGTTCAGTGCATTAAGCTTGCTGAACAAGTGTGTGGCCGTGGTTCAGAGCAAGTTCGTGCACCGCGCCAACTGCTTAAAGGTGAGGAGCGTCAACAAGTGATCCAGATGGTGGAGCACGCGCTTGCTACCCGCTTAGACCTATCAAAATACAATCTGTAATTGAGCTAGTGAGTAGGGCGCTTTGTGGCGCTCTACTTATTTTCGCTATACAAAAATGAACGGAGGGATGTCATGAGCACAGCAAACAAGGATTATGTGAGCTTTCAACATGTTAAGAAAACCTACGACGGTGCAAACTTGGTGGTTAAAGACTTCAACTTAGACATCGCACCCGGAGAGTTTGTCACCATGTTGGGGCCTTCTGGATCAGGCAAAACAACGTGTCTGATGATGCTGGCGGGTTTCGAAACGGCAACAGGCGGAGAGATTTACATTGATGGCGTTCCAGTAAATAATCTCGCGCCACATAAACGCGACATCGGAATGGTATTTCAAAACTACGCGCTGTTTCCTCACATGACGATTGCGGAGAATCTCGCTTTTCCTCTAAAAGTGCGCAAGCTCGATAATCAAACCATTCTAAATAAAGTACAGAGCGCACTGGACATGGTCGAGTTGGGGCACGTTGCCAGTCGTTATCCAAAGCAGTTATCTGGCGGGCAGCAACAACGTGTCGCGTTGGCGAGAGCGCTTGTATTT
>NZ_JAWOWP010000273.1:0-778 GCF_033340555.1 Vibrio sp. 1069 | reverse complement strand
TAATGGCTTAGATAACAGCGGTTTCACGCGTCAGCACGAAGACAAAATCGCTGAGTATGAAGCCAATATCCCAAGCTTCCTGCGTTAAAACGCATCCTTGAATACACAAATAACAGGCTGACCATTGTCAGCCTGGTTTGTTTTTATCCGTAGATTAAAGAAAGAAAACAACAACTAGACGGGTCTACACTAACAATCAAGTCTCACTAAAGGTCTCTCTATGAAGCGTTTCTTATTGCTATTGTGTGCTCTAGTTTCTTTCTCGGCGTTCGCCGCACCAAAAGCCGACTTATGGCCTTATTGGCAGCAGTCCAACGAGGTCAACCAAACTTCAATCTCTCATCTGGAGTGGCAACAGTTACTCGACAGCTATCTAGTTACCCGAGGTGACAACACTCTATTTCGTTACAACCAAGTCTCGTACGCCGATAAAACAAAGTTAAAGCAGTACATTCAACGTCTTGCTAGTTTAAATCCATTGCAATACCGCCAAGCCGAGCAATACGCATATTGGGTAAACCTATACAACGCGCTGACGGTTGACCTAATTTTGGATAACTACCCGATAACGTCGATCACCAAGTTAGGCGGGCTGTTTAGCTTTGGCCCATGGGATCAAGATGTCATCACCATTAACGGAAAAAGTCTGACCTTAAATGATATTGAGCACCGAATTTTACGACCAATCTGGCAAGACCCAAGAACGCACTACGCTGTCAATTGTGCAAGCCTAGGCTGCCCGAATCTTCAAACTCAAGCTTTTACCGCTGAGAATACT
>NZ_JAWOWP010000272.1:461-778 GCF_033340555.1 Vibrio sp. 1069 | reverse complement strand
ACGGTAATTAAATCCGTGGCGATCAACTTAGCAAGGTTGGGAGTGGGTTTCGTCATAATCATTAAAGCTTTTCAGCAATTCTTAGCACAGAACTGCGCGACCGAGGGTTCATGTCAATTTCTTGTTTGCTCGGTTTTATCGCTTTGCCAACAGTTTTCATGTTTGCGCTGCCAAGCTCTTTGATTTGCGCTTCCGTCAAAGGAATCCCATGTGGAACCTCAGGACCTTTACTTTCTTTGCGGATAAAGCGTTTTACCATGCGGTCTTCCAACGAATGGAAACTGATGACAGATAAACGACCTTCAGGAGCTAAAATA
>NZ_JAWOWP010000272.1:0-451 GCF_033340555.1 Vibrio sp. 1069 | reverse complement strand
CGAGCCGCGCCTTTCAGCGCAGTATCAATTTCTTCTAGCTCACTGTTGATGTAAATACGGAACGCTTGGAAAGCACGCGTCGCTGGGTGCTTTTTCTCTTTAAAACTTTTTGGTGCTGCTTCAGAGATCAGTTTTGCCAACTGACCAGTACGAACCATTGGCTCGTTCTCTTCGTTTTCACGGTATTCCACAATCGCACGAGCAATACGACGAGCGTGTTTGTCTTCACCGAATTCACGAATCACCCAAGTGATGTCATCCAGATCCGCTTCCATCAACCATTGAGAAACCGGGATGCCTGAAGTTGGGTCCATGCGCATATCTAGCGGGCCATCTTTCATAAAGCTGAAACCACGCTCTGCGTCATCCAGCTGAGGCGAAGACACACCAAGATCCAATAACACACCGTCTACTTTACCAACTAGGTCATACTCTTCTGCGTATTGAGCCA
>NZ_JAWOWP010000271.1:0-781 GCF_033340555.1 Vibrio sp. 1069 | reverse complement strand
CCAGAACTTGGCATTCAAGGCGCTGCTATAGCGAGTGCCTTTAGTTGGCTAGGCGCTTTGTGCGGCTCTTTCTATGTGCTGGTTAAACGCGAAAAACTGCTCGCACAACCTCAATGGGCCTCATTGAAACAAGATTGGCAACAGACGTTAAAAATTGGCACCCCTGCAGCGCTATCCAATGCGATGAATCCGTTGTCGGGCGCGATTTTGATGATGCTGCTATCTAGCCACGGCACGGCAGCGGTGGCAGCTTACGGCGCTGCGCAGCGTATTGAGTCGATTCTGATCTTAGTGTTGATGTCGCTGACCTCCGCACTCACGCCATTTATGGCGCAGAACTTAGGGGCAAAAAATCCTCAGCGCGCTTTCTCTGGTTTGTTTCTCAGCATGCGTTTTGCTGTGGTGTTCCAAGGGTTTATCTTCTTGATGATGGTGCCATTGAGCATTCCTTTAGCGGCGTTATTTTCACAAGAAGAAACAGTAAAGAATCTACTTTGGCACTATCTACTCGTGGTTCCATTTAGCTATGGTTTCCAAGGTATTGTGATGATGTTGGTGAGTGGGCTGAATGCGATGCACAAGCCGCTACGCGCTTTCCAATGGAGCTTCATGCGTCTATTCGTGTTTACGTTGCCTGCTGCATGGGTTGGCAGCCAAATGTACAGCATTGAAGGCTTGTTCATCGGTATTGCGCTGGGCAACACACTAGGTGGGCTACTGGGTTACATGTTCGCATTGCGCGAACGTAAATTGACGCTGATTGAACAAAACGGCGCTTCGT
>NZ_JAWOWP010000270.1:0-782 GCF_033340555.1 Vibrio sp. 1069 | reverse complement strand
AAACTGATTTTACGTCGCACGAGCATCATGCTTATCGCATTCGTACTATTGTTTGTTTTCTCGTGCGTATTAGCACTATCGCCAGAGCAACTTGCACAGGCAAAAGCGCAAAACGTATCCGTACTCTCTTACCTTGCAAACGCAACGGATAACCCGTTCATCGCAACACTTGGTCCTTTGGTGGCGTTTGTCGCGATCACTTCTTCTTTCCTTGGTCATTTCTTAGGCGCACGTGAAAGCTTGAACGGCTTAATCACAAAGCACTCAAATTTGTCTGAAACACGTGTTGATCGTATTAGCGTAGTGGTTCTTTTCTTGTCAATTTGGGCTGCAGCAATCATGAACCCAAGTATTTTAGGCATGATGGAAGCGTTATCTGGGCCAGTTATCGCAATGATCTTGTTCATTATGCCGATGTTGGCGGTACATAAGATTGAGTCGATGAAGCAGTATCGTGGAAAGCTCTCTACCTATTTTGTTCTGATCACAGGTATTGTTGCGGTAAGTGCTTTGGTTTTTAGCTTACTCAGCTAAGAAGGGGTTACTTTGAGTGATTTTCAGGGGAATACCGTTTACAACTGAAGGTAATTCCCTGAATTTTGCTTTTGTTTTCTAAAACGTAATCTAGCTTACGTCACTCCACTAAATAAGAGCGAAAACACCCGCCAACATTACTACTGAGGCGATACAAGTGCGAGCAATGATGCCGAAGTGCGACGGTTGAATCATTTCGTTATGCATAAATAATCGCCTGTTTGTTATGAACAGCCAATTTACTTTGG
>NZ_JAWOWP010000269.1:0-782 GCF_033340555.1 Vibrio sp. 1069 | reverse complement strand
AGATTCAGACACTCCACCTGATGTCACGACATAAGTGAAAGTATCTTTACCGACGTAGTTATCATCTGGTGTGTAGGTCACCGTACCATCGTTGTTTACGATGACGGTACCATTTTTAGGACCATTCTCAGCGTCCAGAGACACCACTTTATCTTTGCCTTCAAACGTGTCGTTACCTAAGACCTTGATGATGGTTGGCGTATCTTCAACAACCGTCGTTTTGTCTGCCTCAATGTCTGCCACAGGCGTTACCGTGAAGTTCACCGTTTGGCTAACGCTCTCGCCGCTTGGGTCTTTAGCTGAGAACGTAATTGTCTCTTTGCCATTCCAATCCGCAGTCGGAGTGATGGTAGCAACGCCACTCACAATAGAGATTTGGATGCTGTTATTGCCAGAAACTGAGAATTCTAGCGAGGAATCAGAATCTTTGAATACTTCATTCAAGTCGATCGTGTATGCATCGAAATCTTCCGATAACACTTGGTCTGCAATGGCATTTTCAACAGTCGGTGCATCGTTAACACGATTCACAATCAAACTGTCACTGTCGTTAGCTGTTGGATTTACACCATCCGATACTGACGCGCTAATAGTTAGGTCTTTAAGGTTAAGTTCATCATTATTAACTGCATCAACGCCTGCTTGAGTCAGCTTGACTTCATTGCCAACCAACACGAAGTAGCCGTTTGAGTTGTTTTCTAAAGAAACGGTTAATTGGTCTTCAGGCGTGTCAGTATCACGAACCGTTAAGGTTGCGACTACCGTATCAATGCTCACTGCAT
>NZ_JAWOWP010000268.1:0-782 GCF_033340555.1 Vibrio sp. 1069 | reverse complement strand
AAAATCGGGTTGTAGGCGAAAGTCGTGTTCGGCTTGTTTTTGCAGTTGATCGGTCACACGTTCAATCGGGTTTAACAAGCTGCGCTTAACCAAGAAATATGAGCCAAAAGCGAAACCTAAAATCGAAATAAGCACTAAACCCGCAAGCGCCAAGTACGGCGAATCCACTTGAGCATTGGCAATGGCCGTATGACGAGAACTCCCGATCACCACGTACAAATAACCAATGGTTGAACCAAGCTCCTCTATCGCTGCGACAGAAAAGACTTTGTGTTCATCACGATTACGCGGGTCATCGCCTAGAATCGGGAAAGGTTCACCACTGAGAAACTGACGAATAGGAGCCAGATTCACCGCTCCCATCAATTCCGTCCCTTCTGGCGCAGCGTGCGTAGTAATGTTGCCTTGGCTATCAAGAAAATAGATTTCGAAATCAGGCCCTATCAACATGAGGGTGTGGAAAATAGACTTGAGCGCTTTGGGATTGTAGTCCGTACCAATCATGAGCGGATTGTCATCCCGCATGTGACTGGCTAGATCTTGATGCAAGCTTTGCTTGGTACGAAGCTCAATGGTTTCTTTTTGCCAATTGTAAGTCAGCGCAATGGCCGCCATCGCCAAACAAAACCAAACCGTGGTGAATACCACCAAACGAGATTTGAAGCTCATCCTATCGCCTCCTAACACCGCCCATTATGGGCGCGGCTGAAATTTGTACCCAACACCCCAAACCGTTTGAATAAAATGATGCTCTGAGTCCGACAACGACAGCTTGCTGCGCA
>NZ_JAWOWP010000267.1:0-782 GCF_033340555.1 Vibrio sp. 1069 | reverse complement strand
CTCAGCAGTCTAGTGTGATGCGACTTAGCATCTTATAATCCCCTCCGCTCAACTTTGTATTTTGAAAGGAAGTAACTAATGGCCGGCAGTAAAAAATCCAATCGTCGTGAAGAGATCTTGCAAGCATTAGCACAAATGCTTGAATCTGCAGAAGGCGCTTCACGCATTACTACGGCAAAATTGGCAAAACAAGTCGGCGTCTCCGAAGCCGCGTTGTACCGTCATTTCCCAAGTAAAGCTCGCATGTTTGAAGGTTTGATTGAGTTCATCGAAGAAGCCTTGATGACTCGCATCAACCGCATTTTAGATGACGAGAAAGATACACTAGAGCGTATTCGTATGGTAATGCACCTGATTCTTGCATTTTCAGAACGTAACCCTGGCTTGACACGCATTCTGTCTGGTCATGCTTTAATGTTTGAAAACGAACGTCTACGTGAACGCATCAACCAGCTGTTTGAACGTATCGAAACCCAACTACGTCAGATTCTGCGTGAGCGTAAAATTCGTGAAGGTAAATCTTTCCCTGTAGAAGAGCGTATTCTTGCTGCGCAAATTCTTGGGCAAGTTGAAGGCAGCCTGAACCGTTTTGTGCGCAGCGATTTCAAGTACCAACCTACTGCAAACTTTGACGAGTATTGGGCACTACTCAGTGCACAAATTAAGTAGAGATTATGAGTAAAGACAAATACACGCAGCCCGAGTTTTCTCTTTCCCTTCTCCATCCTCGTAACTGGGGAGTTTGGCTTGGGTTTGGTCTACTGGCTATCATCGTCAATATT
>NZ_JAWOWP010000266.1:0-787 GCF_033340555.1 Vibrio sp. 1069 | reverse complement strand
TGACGTGGCACGGTCAGATCATTCCAGGCGCGCTTTTTGATTTTGCACTGTATTTCTACAATAACCACAAAGCATTGCTTCAAAAAGGCAGCGGTCCATATTTCTATCTTCCTAAACTGCAGTCTCATCATGAGGCGAAGTGGTGGAGTGAAGTGTTCCATTTCACAGAAGAATATTTTGGTTTAGAGACTGGCACGATCAAAGCGACCGTGCTGATCGAAACGTTACCAGCTGTGTTTGAGATGGATGAGATTTTGTTCTCACTTAAAGAGCATATCGTAGGGCTGAATTGTGGTCGTTGGGATTACATTTTCAGTTACATCAAAACACTGAAGAAACACCCAGATCGTGTTCTGCCGGATCGCCAAGTCGTCACCATGGACAAACCATTTTTGAACGCCTATTCGCGTTTGCTGGTTCGTACTTGTCACAAGCGTGGTGCTTTCGCGATGGGAGGAATGGCCGCCTTTATTCCCGCGAAAGACCCGCAAGAAAACCAGAAAGTGTTGGATAAAATTCACAACGATAAATCACTTGAGGCGAATAACGGTCACGACGGTACGTGGGTTGCCCACCCGGGTCTAGCCGATACTGCTATGGAAGTATTCAGTGCGGCACTTGGAGAGCGAACAAATCAACTAGATGTTAGTCGCTCCGAAGATGCGCCAATTACCGCAGCCGAGTTGCTAGAACCGTGTGACGGTGAACGTACAGAAGAAGGCATGCGCCACAACATTCGCGTTGCGCTGCAATACATCGAAGCTTGGATTTCTGGAAACGGCTGTGT
>NZ_JAWOWP010000265.1:0-787 GCF_033340555.1 Vibrio sp. 1069 | reverse complement strand
TCACTACCGTACCAGCAAGGTTCTGTTTGATACCTGTCGGCGTCAAACTGCTACCTTGGACATTCACGTCGATATTACCCGTACCTTCTAACTTGTCGTTGTTAGCAACATCAATCAGTAGCGGTTGAACTTTCACACCTTGGATTGATTTTTTCACGCTGTAAGTCGCTGGCGTCTTACGTGCATCTAGTCTTGCTGTTGCTGAAATTGTGCCTTGGTACAACTTCGAGCTAAATGATGTGAGGTCAAACACACCACGATTGACAGTGAAGCTCGCTTTTACCGCTTCCATTTTTGCGTTAGCCGCTTTGAACTTATCGATGGTGATATCACCTTTGACATCCAGCGTTTTCAGTGCTGAAAGATCCGGCTCAACTTCAGGCCCCGCGGATGCACTCTTACCACCAGATGCTGGCTTTTCGCTTGCTGGTGCTTGTTTATCCAAGCCTAAGAATTCATCTAAATCGATATTAGGGCTATGAAGGGCAAAACGTATTTTTGGAATGTCTCCCAATGTCACATCGGCTTTACCATCCAATGCAATCGCGTTTGCGGTTAACTTCTCTAGAATAAAGCTAAGGTGGCTTTTATTTAGGTCAAATGAAAGGTCAGAGACCATATCAACTTTCATTGGTGATTGTGGCAAAGCATCACCTTCAAAGCTTGATTTCAGCGTAAGCTTATTCAACAACACTTTGCTAATCGCTTGGTCAACCGTAAGCTGCCCACCGCCTTGCATGTCCAGCTTCATACCAGCCGCACTGCCTTTAAGCGCGTAGCTAAGATT
>NZ_JAWOWP010000264.1:0-788 GCF_033340555.1 Vibrio sp. 1069 | reverse complement strand
CAAGCGCGCTTCGAAGAAATTCGTGATGAATACCTGAAGTTTTCTGAAAATCTAACTGGCGATATTGATATTCAAATTATCCCGATTTCAGCGCTGGAAGGCGACAACGTAGTGGATAAAGGACAGAACCTGAACTGGTTTGAAGGTCCATCGTTGCTTGAGTTGCTAGAAACGGTGGATGTGGACTACGAAAAAGGTGCGGGTGAATTCCGTTTCCCTGTTCAGTACGTGAATCGTCCTAACCTTGATTTCCGTGGCTTTGCGGGCACGGTGTCGTCTGGCTCTGTGAAAGTCGGTGATGCCATCAAAGCATTGCCGTCCGGTAAAACGTCGACTGTCGCTCGCATTGTGACCTTCGATGGCGACATTGAAGAAGCGCAAGCTGGTCTAGCCGTTACGCTGACTCTGAATGATGAAATTGACATCAGCCGTGGTGATTTGATCGTGCTGGAGAACGCGCAAGTGCGAACCACCAACCATTTGCTTGCCGATGTGGTGTGGATGACTGAGCAGCCGTTGCAACCTGGTCGTGATTACGACATCAAGATTGCAGGTAAGAAGACCGTTGGTCACGTAGAGTCGATTCGTCACCAGTACGACATCAATAACTTGTCGACACATAGTGCTGCGGAACTGCCTCTAAATGGCATTGGTTTGTGTGAGTGGTCGCTCAATGAATCAGTAGCTTTGGACAATTACCAAGACTGCGCAGATACCGGTGGTTTCATCATCATCGATCGCCTAACTAATGTGACCGTTGGTGCTGGTATGGTGAAAGAAAGCTTAAC
>NZ_JAWOWP010000263.1:0-792 GCF_033340555.1 Vibrio sp. 1069 | reverse complement strand
GCCAACGCTGTGGTACCAATCTAATAGTGCGGGTGATACCGGAGCAGAACCACAACCCAAAACTCGCGCTTGATCTAACCCCAGCCCTTCGGCGAGCTTTTTCTTAATCAGCGAATTTACGAGCGGTATTTTCAGTAAGAAATTCAATTTTTTCTGTGGAAGTTTGTCTTGAATGCGTTGCTGGAACAGAGTCCATAATCTCGGTACAGAAATGAACAAGGTTGGGCGGTGCATTTTCACGTCTTCGATAAAAGTATCGAGCGACTCTGGGAAAGCCGTTGGTACGCCACCCATGATGGATGAACCAAAAATATAAACGCGTTCAGTAATATGTGCCAATGGTAGGTAGGAAAAGAGTCGGTCGTTAGCTTGAATGCCGATGTGGTTGATCAGCTGTTGTACCGACCAACTAAACGCTCCGTAAGTCAGCATTGCGCCTTTTGGCAAACCTGATGTGCCGGAGGTATACACCAATGACATCAACTTATCATCGTAGTGTTGTGGACGCTCTTCACTTGGCACGGCATCCGCAATCAATGCGTTGAACTGGTATTGGCATTGTGGTGCTGAATCATACGGCAGCGCGATGCTGATAAGCTCTGGCATGGCATCAATGACTTGCTGAGTTGCTGCTGGGTCATCAAGCTTCCCCCCGATCAGCGCCTTACTTTCACTGTGAGTTACACAGTATTCAATCGTGTCGGCCCCTGCGGTAGGGAAAATAGGTACGCTTACGTAATCCCCTAGCATCATGGCCAAATCGCAGATAAACCACTCTGCGCAGTTTTTCGA
>NZ_JAWOWP010000262.1:0-792 GCF_033340555.1 Vibrio sp. 1069 | reverse complement strand
TCACACAACGGCTGCAATCAAGAATAGTGAAGCAGCAGAGCAATTAGACACTAATCAGGCACAGAGCATGGCACGTATCTTTCAACCTAAAAAGAAAACGCAATTAAACACTCGTCACCAAGCGGTACAAGTAGAGCGTTTGGATCACCACGGCGCAGGTATTGCTTACCTTAAAAAGAAACCGTTGTTCATTGACGGCGCATTACCAGGTGAAGAAGTGGTGACGCAATTGGTGGAAGAGAAGAGCAAATTTGCTCGCGGCAAGCTGATTAAAATCCTAAAGCCAAGCGACGCGCGCGTTGAGCCATTTTGTCCGCATTATCATGAATGTGGCGGCTGTGATTTGCAGCACCTTAATTATGACCAACAATTGACGCACAAACAGCAGACGCTGCGTCAGTTAATGCGAAAATTTGCTGGCAGTGACATTGAGTTGGATGCGCCAGTATTGGGCGAGTCTTTAGGTTACCGACGTCGTGCTCGCGTGAGTTTGTTTGTCGATAAGAAAACGCGTCAGTTGCACTTCGGCTTCCGCAAAAAGCAAAGCAAGCAAATTGCACAAGTGACGGATTGTCCGGTATTGGCTCCTGAGTTGAATGCGCTATTGCCTGAGATTTATTCGGTGCTAACAGCGTTCAAAAAGCCAGAGCAATTGGGGCATGTAGAACTGGTGTTGGGTGACAACGGGCCTTGTATCACGCTGCGACACTTAAGCAATTTGGCCGATGAAGAAGTCAGTGCATTAGTTGAATTAGCGACACGCCATCAAGCCTCGTTGTATCTGATGCCAGA
>NZ_JAWOWP010000261.1:0-793 GCF_033340555.1 Vibrio sp. 1069 | reverse complement strand
ATGATCTTGCGTTTCAGAAGCATCGACTACCGATTGCTGGGCATTAATGTAGGTTGCCACTTCTTCAAGGTTATCGCCTACTTTGAGTGTTAATGCTTTAGATTGTGTTTGGCCTTCATTGTCTTGATATTCAAACGCGAACTGTTGGTTATCTCTCGTTACCCGCCAGTCTTTGTCTAAACTGTCACCCAGATAATGTTGCCCGCCCATTTCAGGTATGTGCGTACGCATGTTTCTGAGCGTCAATGATATAGAGTTCGCATTGGCGCCAATATGAAAACTCTGAGAACCATAAGAGCCATTGAAGAGGTTTTTATCCGCGAATGTCGTCGTGATTGCCACACGATCCAATTCATCTTGTAGTGCAATCACTTCTTGTTGAAGACTTGTACGATCATCCTGTTCATGGCTGCCATTTGCGGCCTGAAGTCCGAGAGAGCGTAGCCGTTGCAGAATATCACTGCTCTCATGCAACGCGCCTTCTGCGGTTTGAGCGACAGAATAGGCATCGTGAGCATTCCTTAAGGCGACATCAATCCCTCTCGTTTGAACATGGAGAGTATTCGATATTTGTAGGCCAGCAGCATCGTCGCTTGCTGAGTTAATCCGATATCCCGAAGACAGGTTTCTCTGTGACTCAACGTTTTGATCGGCTGCTTGGCTAAGATGTCGCTGCGTCATCATCGCGGCAACATTGGTATTTAAAGAGATCATCTAATCGATATGAATGCCTTGTCGAACATCCTGTTAGGACGCATCTAAATCGGTATAGCCGATAAGCAAAAAGCCAGGG
>NZ_JAWOWP010000260.1:0-793 GCF_033340555.1 Vibrio sp. 1069 | reverse complement strand
CTCCTTTCGTATGTAAAATTGAATGATGGTTCTGCTATTATGGCAACCTTTTCAAGCATGCTTCTATGTCAGATTGAAAGTGAGGAAGACATTTTAAACGTAGTGTTTGCTCTCAATAAATCTCACTTTAGAAATATAACTGATAATGGGCAACTTCAACTTTATCTTTTTGATGATGTTGATAACAACTCCGAAATAGATGGTTTCTGTTGTTCCTTCTCAATTAACGACTGGCTAAATCACGTTCAGCCTAATCGAACTTCATAAAATCGTGAACATTTCTCTTTGTTGTTCTTTTCCCAGATTGAACTATGCCAGCGTTTGCAAGCTGGCTTTACTTAGTAACTTACCTGTTTCACTTATAGACTTCAACAAGACCAGCGCCTTCTTTTGCCTGACAAACGTAAATTGATTCTTTCAGGCCCGTCGCAGCTTCATACTTAGATTCAACGGTTGCTTTCACTTCGTCAACCAGCGTTTGCGGAACCAATGCCACTACACAACCGCCGAAACCACCACCAGTCATACGTACGCCGCCCTGCTCGCCAATCACGTTTTTAACCATTTCAACCAGAGTGTCAATCTCTTTGACTGTAATATCGAAATCATCACGCATCGAAGCATGTGACTGAGCCATAAGTTCACTCATGCGTTTAATATTATGCGAACGGAGCGCTTTTGCCGCTTCGACTGTGCGATTGTTTTCAGTGATCACGTGACGCGCACGTTTTGCTACTATTTCATTTAGCTCATAGACTTTTTCGTTGAACTGCTCAATAGTCACATCTCGCAG
>NZ_JAWOWP010000259.1:0-794 GCF_033340555.1 Vibrio sp. 1069 | reverse complement strand
CTAAATCGACAAACATTGGGCCGTCGCGCCACAAGATGTTACCCGGATGGCAATCGCCATGCAGACGAATCGTTGCGAAGCTGCCTTGCCAGTGGTTTTCGATGGCTTTGATGAGCATGTCCAAGTCATTGAAAAAGCTGTTTTCTAAATGCATCGGGATCATATTGGCGTTTTGCAAAATCTCACGTGGTTGGTAGAGATACTCGTGCAAACCAATGGTAGGGCGATGTTGAAAAGCTTGTCGGCTGCCGACTTTATGGATGCGTCCTAAAAAGCGACCAACTCCTTCAAGCTGCTCTAAGTTATCGACTTCAAACTGACGACCGCCCACGCTTTCGAAGAGAGCGAACCCATAGCCTTGATAGTGGTGCAGGGTGTTGCCATTGATGCGTACGGGCGGGGCGACGGGGATTTCATTATCAATCAGCTCAAGCGTGAAATCGTGCTCTTCTTGAATCTGCTCGTTGCTCCAACGTTCCGGACGATAGAACTTCACGACGTAGCGACGGCGCTCTTCATCGGTAAATTGATACACACGGTTTTCGTAGCTGTTGAGAGGCAGAAAGCCCGATTCAGCACGAATGCCAATGCTTTCTAACGCGTACCACATGAAATCAGGGGTGAGGGCGTCAAAGTTAAACATACTTTGGGACATATAAACAAAAAGGCTCATTACTGAGCCTTTTTCCATTAATTATCGACGTTGTCGTTACAGCTTTTTGATAAACCGACTTTCAACTTCGATAGTGAATTCGTTGCTCTTATCGGTGAGTATAAACTGAATTGTGGTGATC
>NZ_JAWOWP010000258.1:0-794 GCF_033340555.1 Vibrio sp. 1069 | reverse complement strand
ATACTTGCGTAACTCAACTTGTATCATTAGGCCGTGAATTCCGTTCACGGCCTTTTCTTTTTCCGCATGAGCAGCTTTAACAGTATTTGACCTACCATATACCTAAAGCTAATTAAACTGCACAAAATCACACAATTCCATTAAAATACAACTACTTAATCAATCAGCTTTGTCCCTCGTTTATTTACGTACAGCGAATAGATGGTTTGGCCTACTATGATCCAAAAGTAAAAAGAGCTGCACATTGGCAGCTCTTTTCTGTATTACGTTGGCTCGAGATTAGAATCGGCCTTTGTAGTCAAACTCGTATTGGCCTTGTGCGTTTGGCTGTCCAAGCCATTTCAACTGCTCCCCCATGCTTGATGGGAAATCTGCGCCAGGTTTAAACCACGCTTTCGTTGAATAGCGTTGATTCGGCATCAGTTCCGCTGAAAACGCCGAGGAAACTTGCGTACTGGTTTGCTCACCTGATGCAGTTAGCACGCTATCTTGGCATTTCAAATCAGCAATAACAGGGCCGAGCTCTAAGCTTCCCACTGGACTTTGAATGCCACTGGCACTCCAAACCAATGTGCCTTCACCAGTTTTACACCACGGAGCTGCGTAAGTCGCATGACGAATGTTCAACTCCAGCTGGCCATCAACACCAACAGGCACCGGCAGGCGCGCTTGTTCGACGGCTTTCGATGCCGGGATCGACGCCACCAAATTTTCCGCGTAAGGGCCATCGCTGAGACTGTATCCAACTAAACCTCGACCGCGAATGTTCATATCGCTGCCGCGCCCAAAACGTA
>NZ_JAWOWP010000257.1:0-794 GCF_033340555.1 Vibrio sp. 1069 | reverse complement strand
AACTCACAACGTTTTTCCAATGGTTTGCCCACAGCCCGACTGCGATTACGCTTTTTTGCCAAGGGGTCAATCAAGCTGAGAACGGTGTCGACAAAGGGAATGCGATCATCAATGCGCATTTAGCAACGGGTAAAATTGGCAGGGTGGGCTGTGGCCCGTTTTCCATTACCGGGCAACCTAATGCAATGGGCGGGCGAGAAGTTGGCGGTTTAGCTAATCAATTAGCGGTGCACCGAGGGTTTGATGGCGAATCCATTCAACAAGTACAAGCGTTTTGGGAGTCACCAGAAATCGCTACAAAACCGGGGCTAAAAGCGGTTGAACTGTTTGAAGCGGTTGAGCGTGGTGAGATTAAAGTTCTGTGGATCATGGCGACCAACCCCGTTGTCTCTTTGCCAGACAATCAGTTTGTTAAGAGGGCGCTAGAACGCTGTCCGTTTGTGATTGTCTCGGATATTACCGCTGAGTCGGATGTTGCGCGTTATGCCGACTTGTTGCTTCCGGCGGCTGGATGGGGTGAAAAACAGGGGATGGTGACGAATTCTGAACGTCGGATTTCAAGACAGCGTCAGTTCCAAAACCCTCCCGGTGAGGCAAAATCGGACTGGTGGGCAGTGAGCCAAGTCGGGCAAGCATTATGCACCTTAGAAGAGACAAAGAATGGTTTTGATTTTGACTCTGAACACGAGGTGTTTTGCGAGTACGCTGCCATGACAGGCATGAATACGAAGTCGCCTTTAAAGCTAGACCTGTCTCAATACGCCAATTTGAATGAGCAAGAGTACGAAGAGTGG
>NZ_JAWOWP010000256.1:0-795 GCF_033340555.1 Vibrio sp. 1069 | reverse complement strand
TGTCGATTTACGATACAACGGCGGCGGTTTAGTACTGCAATCTTCTCAAGTGGGATACATGCTCAGCGGCGCGGATAAAAATCGTGTCTTTAGTGAGCTAATTCACAACGATAAGATCATGAAAACCATACCTAATGGCGACAATGTATACCCATTTACTAACGTAGCCATCGACTGGGCAGCAGGCAAGTTCTCAGACCAAATGTTGCCTACTCTAGGCAAGCAGCAAGTTTATGTGCTGACCTCTGGCGGTACTGCCTCTTCAAGTGAATTACTGATGAATGCACTGCGAGGTATTGATGTTAATGTTATCCAAATTGGCTCAACCACAATGGGTAAACCCTATGGATTCGCACCAGAGCAGAACTGTGGCACCATGTACTACACCATTCAGTTTAAATCTGCGAACGAAAAACAATTTGGCGACTTTGCCGACGGTTTTGTTCCAACACCTAAGAGCCAAATTAGCAGCAACCTTGGTTTAGATAATCGAGTTGAAGGTTGTTGGGTAGATGACGACCTAACGAAGCCGCTAGGCGATACATCCGAGCGCATGCTATCTGCCGCACTCAACTACATGGATACAGGAACTTGTCCACAAGTGTCGCCTGCGAGTTTCAACACAATGCCACTTAACAGCGACTCTCCAGCACTTAAGGATCACCGTTCACCACTAAGAACAGAGGCTATACATGTTGAGATCAACTAGATCAAGGCGCGCAACAGCTATAAGACTTTGTGCTTCTCTTGCACTAACACTACCGATTTTGGGGTGTGAAGCAATGTCACGAGAAC
>NZ_JAWOWP010000255.1:0-796 GCF_033340555.1 Vibrio sp. 1069 | reverse complement strand
AAAGCTGATCCAATTGATCAATTCAACCTTTGGTTGGAGCAAGCGATTAAGGCGGGGTTGACTGATCCTACTGCGATGACAGTGGCGACCGTAGATGAAAACGGCATGCCATTTCAACGAATCGTTTTATTGAAAAACGTCGATAAAGATGGCTTCGTGTTTTACACCAACTTAGGTAGTCGCAAAGCGCAGCATCTTGAGCATAACAGCAACATCAGCCTGCATTTCCCTTGGCATCCACTAGAGCGCCAAGTTCACATTACTGGTGTGGCTGAAAAGCTGACTGCGATGGAAAACATGAAGTATTTTACTTCTCGCCCTAAAGATAGCCAGTTGGCGGCCATTGCGAGTAAGCAAAGTAGCCGTATTTCTGCTCGTGGAGTGCTGGAAGGTAAGTTCCTTGAGCTCAAACAGAAATTTGCCAAAGGTGAAATTCCAATGCCAACATTTTGGGGCGGCTTTAGAGTTAAACCGCAAAGCATTGAGTTTTGGCAAGGCGGTGAGCATCGTCTGCATGACCGTTTCCTATTCTCTCAACACGATGGTGAATGGGATATCGACCGTCTCGCGCCATAGGGCATCTTATTTAACGCCTAACAAAACACCGCCATTTAGGCGGTGTTTGTGTTTATAAAGATAAAGCGGCGTGGCGTTAGCGCTCTCCATTCAAAACAACAGAAAGCTGATGTTTAAGCAGCGTTTTGGGTACAACAGAGCCATAGCCTGCCTCCATTGCTTTATCGATCAGCTCGTTCTTACTATTCGCTTCAAACTTGTTTCTTAGACGTGCGACGTG
>NZ_JAWOWP010000254.1:0-797 GCF_033340555.1 Vibrio sp. 1069 | reverse complement strand
GAACAGGCCACCAGCATCAATACGGTTATAAAGTTCACCTTTGCGTCGGTAAATCTCTACTGCACCACTGCGCACCATATACAAATCGCGAATCGTATCGCCAAATTTGAGGATGTCGGTACCTTGACGGAAATACGCCACTTCTGCATGAATGGCGATTTTTTTTAACTGCTCTTCTGGCAGTTCATCGAAAGGAGGATGTTGGCTAATGAAATTGAGTACTTCTAACTGCTCGGCTTCCATTCTTTATTCCATGCGTTGCCTAAAGTAACCAGATCAATATCATCTCGATTTCGCATAAGCAACAGATAACGCTAAGACTTCTGCTTACCTCATCATGTTATGTTTGTTTCTTTCAGGAACAAGTTTGAACTCTAACCATTTTGCTATTCTTCCAGTCTCTAAATACTGAACAACAAATATGCAACTCTACTGTGCCGATATGTATTAAAAACTTAGAAATAAATTCAACGTCGTATTTATCGCCTAAAAGCACAAACAAAAACATTCATAACCAAATGTTTTAAAATGATTTATCAATAAAACAATGAAAGTTCATTACTACGAAAAATATGATCACAGAACACCAATAAGCCAAGTCAATCATTTGAAAACTTTTACCAATTTAATTAGAGTACAAAGCGTTAACTCGTGATAAACACATAACAAAGGACAATTAACATGGATCCCATACTGGAAGTTAAGGGACTTTATAAAGTGTTTGGAGAAGCTCCGGAGCGAGCATTCTCACTCATCGAAAAAGGCGTTGATAAAGACGATATTTTTGAACAAACTGG
>NZ_JAWOWP010000253.1:0-798 GCF_033340555.1 Vibrio sp. 1069 | reverse complement strand
TCTGGCTTGCTGCTGCCATAACTGCTGTTTCCTTACTGTATTAGCCGATGGACATTTATT
Organism: Vibrio sp. 1069; assembly: GCF_033340555.1. Taxonomy (NCBI): domain Bacteria; kingdom Pseudomonadati; phylum Pseudomonadota; class Gammaproteobacteria; order Vibrionales; family Vibrionaceae; genus Vibrio; species Vibrio sp. 1069. Next base: position 738 of record NZ_JAWOWP010000253.1, on the reverse strand, counting down.
AGAAACTGCAACAATGGGCGCGACAATATCACTAATGTGATTGTCAGCATCACCCCAATCAGCAAGCCCAGAATCCACCATAGCAACTTCGTTTGCCACACTACGCTGTTGCTCTGCTTCTTCAGCTTGATTTCTGCATTGAGCATCTTCTGAGTTGCTTTCGATAGCTCGCCCTTGTTCTTCTGATGTTCCGATCTTATCGACTTCTCCAAGGCGTTCAGACTGTTCGTTACGCTGATCAGGTGACTGGGTAGCATGTTCAGCTTTTCCGTTACCTGCTGGATCTGGTCTAGATTCCTGTTGCTCTGTTGCTGCGTCTCTTTCACTGACTGCATTGAGCCTTTGCTTGATTGTTTGTGCTGCTGCGATAAGCTCCGCACTTTGTCTGTCTTGCTCATAAATCACCACTTCTTTTAAGTTCTTATAGGTGTACTTCGCCCCAAGATCGGAGCCTTTAAATTTAATGCCTTGATACTCAAAGGCGAAACCGTTTAATCGTCCAGTGCTGGCAACGTTCGGGATAACTGTTGCTCCTGCCGCTTCGCATCGTTCTATAAATGCAAAAACGTCCAGCTTATCTGTAAGTGCTTCATTTAAAATGTTTTGCAATGCTGCTCTGGCTGGCACTTCCCCTGTCCTCGCTGCCATTTGGATCTCATTTGATGTAAGAGATTTTTCTTGTTTACGCTCTTCAAAAGTTGGAGTTAACTGTAAACCAAACTCTTTTTCTAGTTTGTG
>NZ_JAWOWP010000252.1:0-798 GCF_033340555.1 Vibrio sp. 1069 | reverse complement strand
TGGTCTCCCATTTTTGTATCTGAACAATCCATTAAACACGTGAGATTCTTCGTCACACACGACCTCTTTCAAGGTTATCGAGCGAACACTGCCGAAGCGATGAAATCAAACTAGCAACTCTTGCAGAGTTCTCATATATTAAGAATCTTACGCACCTTACAAAAGCCAACGACACCAAGGAGTCAGCGCCATGTCGAAAAGGACCCCACCAGAGATTCTCTCTTGTCAGACGGTCGCACGATCAAAACTGTTTGCTGTGGAAGCCCTCGACCTTCGCTTCTCCAATGGCGAGCATCGCACTTATGAGCGCATGAAGCCAAGTGGTCGCGATGCCGTAATGGTTGTACCGGTAACCGAGCAGGGCGATTTACTGTTGGTACGTGAATACGCTGCTGGTACAGAGCGTTACGAACTGGGTTTTCCTAAAGGTCTTATCGATCCCGGTGAAACGCCACATCAGGCCGCTGACCGCGAACTAAAAGAAGAAATTGGTTTTGGTTGTAAGGAACTCACCCCGTTAAAACAAGTGATCCTTGCTCCTTCTTATTTTTCGAGCAAGATGACGCTGTTTCTAGGTCAATCGCTGTACCCTGAAAAGCAAGAAGGCGACGAACCAGAGCCGTTAGAAATTGTGCGCTGGCCACTCGCACAAGCCGAAGAGCTATTAACGCATTTGGACTTCTGTGAAGCACGAAGCATCACGGCGTTAATGTTGGCACTGAAACACTTACCAAACACCACTCACAACAACAATCAATAACGGTGTAAACCGACAAATATTGTGAGTAAGGACTATCA
>NZ_JAWOWP010000251.1:0-800 GCF_033340555.1 Vibrio sp. 1069 | reverse complement strand
CCATCACCCATAACAGGGATTGCAGAGGTCTTAGAGTCTTTTGCTTTGATGACTTTGAGTACGCCGTTGTCCATTTCTACGACTGCATAGCCGTACACTTCCAACACGTTAAGGAAGAAGCTGTAATATTGCTCTTCGTTTAACACGTCGTAGCTGCGAACGTCGATTTTACCGCGCACCGAAGGGTCAACGATGATGGTCTTTTCTAAGTTACGACCAACAATGTTGATGAATTCTTGAATGTCAGTGCCTTTGAAACTCGCACTAAATTCATTTGCCATAGCACCTGGAACGCAGAGTAGACTCCCTGCCAGTAACCAAGCACTTTTGCTAAACCAATGTTTCACGTATGTCTCCCTGAACTTACGCTGGTTGCCTAAGTATTACAATTGGATATAGATGTCGTACTGCTGACCATCTCGCTCAACAGTCAAATTCAGTTCTTGCGGATCGCTCATCACTTGCATCAGTTGTACTGAAGAAGATGGATCACTTAAATCGATCCCATTAAGTTGCACCGCAATATCACCAGGTTCTAGACCCACATCATTAAATAACGCCGCATCACGACCCGGAGAAACTCGGTAGCCAATAATGGCGTCGTCTTTTTTCACTGGAGAAATGGTGATGTATTTAAAGACACTCTGTGGATCTTTCGCAATCTCCTCTCGGATTTGCTCTAGTTTGTCACTCACGTCTGACGCAGGTTCTTTCTGTGCAGCTTGCACTCGAGTAGCCTGCGGCGATTCTGACAATTTTTTATACTCAACGCCTTCCAGCATTAGAGTTTCATCTCGGCC
>NZ_JAWOWP010000250.1:0-804 GCF_033340555.1 Vibrio sp. 1069 | reverse complement strand
CTTAACTTCCCTTGCAACTGGTTGGTAAACTCGCCAACCGCGTCGTCACGCACGTGTCCTACCACCTCAATGAGAACCTCGGTATAGGTGTCATCTGGCGCTTTGCCACCCATCTGAATGGTGGTGTCGATGTCGGTATTATCCGCAATGAGATTTAAATTGTTGATGTCGGTGTACGCCGGGTTACCGTCAGAGATAACGCTCGCGCTTACACTCCAATCTTTCAGTGCGACTTTTTCAGTGCCGTCCGCGGTCTCAACCAAATAGCTACTAATGGTATCGCGCACATCCACCAGCTCATTATTGGTGGTTACGTTGCGAATTCGCATCTGATAGCGCACTTCCGAGCCCGGCGTGTACGTCGGAGTGTCCGTCGACTTTTGCGCTAGCAGATTCGAAGTTCCCGGATCAAGCACGACAGCATTACTGTCCACGCCTGCAACTTTTGCGACGTTAGTTATTGCGCCCGTTGCATCCGCCGCAACCGTACCATCAATTTCAAAGACAATGGTATCGCCTGGCATCAAATCGAATGCTGCGTTTAAGGGTACATTGCCTTGATACTGACCATTGATGGAGAAGCGGTCTGACGTTGGAGCACTAACAATCGCCACGCTGTAATCCGTAAAAGCTGGTTTGCCATCAGACGTGTTAATCTTGTCCAGTTCATCCACAATGGTGGCACCATTAGTGGTACTTTCACCTACGTTGGTGACTGAGACTTGATACTGGATCTGGCCATTCGGATTGTAGTGACAATCAGTGCCCGTCGAAGATGGGAACGTACACGTACTGCTGTCGGCG
>NZ_JAWOWP010000249.1:0-806 GCF_033340555.1 Vibrio sp. 1069 | reverse complement strand
ATCGACTTTTCAGATCCAACTAGTCCTTACGATTGCGTTGATATCGACCTTGTAAGAATCAGCAAGCAAGTGGTTGATTTCTTTGTACAACAAGGCTACGAGCGCATCGGATTTATTGGTGGACAAGACGAGCCCAACACCGCAGACATTCGTGAAAATGCGTTTGTGGACTACGGCAGTCTAAAAGGTGTGGTTTCTGAAGACGACATTTATCGTGGCGATTTCTCTAGCTTGTCCGGTTATGACTTAGCGAAAGAGATGCTGGCCAAAGGCGATTTCCCAAAAGCGATGTTCATTGCTTCGGACTCCATTGCGATTGGTGTGTTACGAGCAGTGCATGAGTTTGGTTTAAACATTCCTGATGATATTGCGCTGATCAGCGTGAACGACATTCCTACCGCGCGCTTTACCTTCCCTCCTCTATCGACCGTTCGTATTCATTCTGAAATGATGGGTATTCAAGGCGTGAACTTGTTAGTAGAAAAATACCGTGACGGACGCGCACTGCCCCTTCAAGTGTACGTTCCAAGCAAGCTCAAGCTACGCGGCACAACTCGATAAAAACACCCTCAAAACTGCTCAAATAAGGCACTGAATTTTCAGTGCTTTTTTATTTCTTCTTTTATTTTCTACCGAATTTTTACTGTTTTTACTTTCCAAAACAATCTAGAACGCATTCCTTTATGCTGATCACATCTTGCTCAACATTGGTCATTTAAAACGTGACCAAGTTAAAGTAAAACGTTTTCACCAATTTATTTTAGTAAAACTTTTACTAATATCTTTCTCAGATTATTCATAAGCAT
>NZ_JAWOWP010000248.1:0-806 GCF_033340555.1 Vibrio sp. 1069 | reverse complement strand
GATATCATGAAAGGGCTTGGGCACGAGTTTGGTACCACCTTCATTGTCGCTACTCACGACCCTCGCATGGCATCACGCTGCGATCGCACCATCGAGCTGGTGGACGGCAAAATCATCCAAACGCACGCCAGTGTGGAGGAGGTTTCATGGGCAAGCTAATCCCCGTTTCGGTTCGCCTTGCTTGGCTGAACCTACAACGTAATCGCCGACGCAGTTTGTTGTCGATGCTGATCATCGCCATTGCAGTTTTTGCGCTGACCAGCGCAGGTGGTTTTGGCCTTTATACCTACGACAGCTTGAAAGAATCCACAGCGCGAGACACGGGGCATCTGACTTTAACCACGCCGGGTTATTTCGCTAAAGAAGAAGAGATGCCATTGAGCAATGGTTTGAGCCATGCCGATGCGATCACCAAACAGTTGATTGGTTTGAGAGAGGTGCGAGGCGTACAGCCTCGAGTGGAATTCAGCGGTTTGATCTCTAACGGCAGCAAGTCCTCGATTTTTATTGGCATCGGCGTTAACGAACGCGAGTTCGATATGAAAGGGCCGTTTTTGGACGTGCGTGATGGGCAGACGCTTTCCAACATTCATGCCTCTCGCTACGACGCTTCTGAGCCAGAAGTGATGCTTGGGGTGGATCTCGCCAATAATCTGAGCGTCAACGTGGGTGATTGGATTACCTTACTTGCTACTACGACAGATGGTGCTTTGAACGCTTACGACTTTAAAGTTCGCGGTATCTACTCAACTGGCGTTCCTGAGCTGGCTAAACGCCAACTTTACGTACACATCAACAGTGCTCAG
>NZ_JAWOWP010000247.1:0-807 GCF_033340555.1 Vibrio sp. 1069 | reverse complement strand
ATTTTTTCTTCACTTTTTAAAGAGGCAATCAAATTTACGCCAAATGCTCGCGAGCAAGATACTCATGACTCTGCATCTCGGTTAAACGTGATACACAACGCTTGAACTCAAATTCCAGTTGTCCTTCGCTATATAAGGCATCCATCTCGACTTCCGCTGAAATAATCAGTTTTACGTTACGCTCATAAAACTCGTCGACTAAAGCAATAAAACGCCTCGCAGCATCATCAATTTTACGATTCATCTGACGAACATCGGCCAGTAAAACCGTGTGATAAATACGTGAGAGTTCAATGTAATCGTTTTGACTTCGAGCGGTTTGGCACAACTGCTCAAAAGAAGCATGTAACACCCCATCACTGGCTTCAATCACGTTATTCTGTCGCTGATTAATGTCGATTTTGTGAGCAACGCTTTTACGCTCAGCCGTAAGCTGCTGATAATAGGTATTTAAATTAATAGAAGCCTGCTCATCCAATGGATAATGGTAGATTTCGGCTTGTTCCAACGTCCTCAGACGATAATCGACACCACTATCCACATTTAGTACATGGCAACGCGCCAAAATCATATCAATAGCAGGAAGGAAACGAGCTCGCTGTAAGCCATTACGATACAAATTTTGTGGTTCGATGTTTGACGTCGCCACCAGCACCATCTGACGCTTAAACATTTCTTGCAACAATGTGGCAAGAATCATGGCATCAGTTATGTCAGAGACAAAGAACTCGTCAAAACAAACAATATCCGCTTCTTGTTTAAATAAGTCGGCAACTTTGGAGAGAGGATTTTCTACCTCCCCCAAGC
>NZ_JAWOWP010000246.1:0-807 GCF_033340555.1 Vibrio sp. 1069 | reverse complement strand
CGACGAAAATCAGCAATGCAGCAACGCTGAACAGGCCGATTAACTGGCGTAATACTTTCTCATCACCAAACTTACGTACGCCGACTTTACCTAAATAGCCACCAGCCATAAACGCAATGGTTTGAGGGATGAAGCTCAGACCAATGTCTTTGGCTTCATAGCCTAGTTGCGCCATGATTTCTGGCATACCAGTAAGGTAAGCAAAGAACGCTGCCGAAGCGGTTGCGAACATAAACACGTTACCTAGGTAAGTTTTTGAACCTAGTAACGCTTTAATATCCGCAGACATGCTGGTTTGTTTGATTTCGGCTTGTTCGTTCTTTTGTGCCATGGTGGCAGCAACCAGCACCACGCCAACAAGCGTTAATGCGATAAAAATACTGTGCCAACCAAAGCTATCCGCTAAAACCACACCCAGTTGAGGTGCAAGTGCTGGTGATAGTGCCACCAACGGCATGATGGTGGCAAAAATTTGCTGGCTACTGCTGGAGTAACGCTTGATTACCATCGCTTGCCAGATAACCGCAGGAGCACACACGCCGATTGCTTGCACAAAGCGCAGTGTCAGTAGCTGCCAAACTTCATCGCAGAATGCTAAGCCGAATGAGGCAATGGTAAAGAGTACCAGACCTGCGGCCAGCGTATTGCGGTGACCAAATTTATCCGATGCCAATCCCCACATCAGTTGACCAAAAGCCATACCTACAAGAAATACGGTCAGAGAAAGTGCGATTTGTTCGGGACCTGTAGCAAAGTCGATTTCCATCGCTTTGAACGCAGGTAAGTACATGTCAGTGGCAACAAAGC
>NZ_JAWOWP010000245.1:0-807 GCF_033340555.1 Vibrio sp. 1069 | reverse complement strand
AACGCTTTTCAACCGCGTGCCGAACATCGACAAGGCCATCATTTCTGTGCACTGTCATGATGACTTGGGCATGTCGGTCGCAAACTCAATTGCAGCAGTACAAGCCGGTGCTCGCCAAATTGAAGGCACCATCAATGGTATCGGAGAGCGTGCGGGTAACTGCTCACTAGAAGAAATTGCGATGATCATCAAGACACGTCAAGAGCTTCTGGGCGTAAGTACGGGGATCAAGCACGAAGAAATCCATCGTACTAGCAAGTTGGTGAGTCAACTGTGCAACATGCCGATCCAAAGCAACAAAGCGATCGTGGGTGCCAATGCATTCAGCCATTCTTCAGGTATCCACCAAGACGGCATGTTAAAGAACAAGAACACTTACGAGATCATGACACCTGAGTCGATTGGTCTTAAGAACCAAGCACTTAACCTAACCAGTCGTAGCGGCCGAGCGGCGGTGAAGAGCCACATGGATTCCATGGGTTATAAAGAAGATGAGTACAACCTAGACGCACTGTACGCCGACTTCTTGAAACTGGCCGACCGTAAAGGCCAAGTGTTTGATTACGATTTGGAAGCGCTAATGCACTTCTCCAACTTGCGTGAAGAAGATGACTTCTACAAGTTGAATTACCTAAGCGTGCAATCGGGCAGCGTGATGGCAACCACCAGCATCAAGATGCAATGTGGTGATGCGGAAATGTGTGAAGCGGCGGTCGGCAATGGTCCGGTTGATGCGCTATACCAATGTATCTACCGCGTGACAGGTTACGAGATCGTACTAGATAAATTCGATCTAACCGCAAAAGG
>NZ_JAWOWP010000244.1:0-808 GCF_033340555.1 Vibrio sp. 1069 | reverse complement strand
TATGGGCAGCTTTCAATTGCCGTACTCAAGTCTATTAGTATTGATTGAATTGGGGTTACTGCATAGCACAGAACTGGAATCAGGAGAGATCGGCATTGAAACGCCATTGATACTGGCATATCAAGGCAAGAATTTGTCTCTGCAAGTGAATACGAAGGGCATCCGTCTGCTGTACTACCGTTTCACGCCGACGGGTAACGAACTGTGCAAACTGCTTGGCAACAAGCCAAATTCCCAGTACTACGATCAAATGCTCGCCTTGTTAAATCAAAAGTTTAGCGTAAGCACCGAAGCAAGCAGCAGCGTGAACTATACCGTTTAGTTTCGCTCTAGGAGCTTTAGGTCACCTATGATCTAAAAGCTCCTCAAGCAGTACACTAAGCTTTTGGCCACCCATGATCCAAAAGCTGAGTTAGCTGATCACACGACGCTGTTTAAGCTCATTCAAACACAACTCAACCAACTCTTCGACGCTCTTCTCGCCTGCTGGCAAATCAATTTCTGGATTGATTGGCGCTTGATATTCAGAATCAATACCCGTGAAATTTGGGATCTCACCTGCTCGCGCTTTTTTGTATAAGCCTTTTGGATCTCGGCCTTCACACACTTCGAGAGATGCATTCACAAACACTTCAATGAACTCACCTTCGGGCAGTAAATCGCGAACGAGTTGACGCTCAGCACGGTGAGGAGAAATGAACGCGGACAACACAATCAAACCCGCATCTGCCATCAGTTTAGCCAACTCGCCAATACGACGAATATTTTCACGACGATCTTGTTCAGAAAAGCCTAGATCACTACACAG
>NZ_JAWOWP010000243.1:0-808 GCF_033340555.1 Vibrio sp. 1069 | reverse complement strand
ACCAACTAAATCAATATACTTACCATCGATTTCTGGTGAAAAGTTTTTTACGAATTCATTAAATGAATCTAACCCAAACAGTGTTGATATCAGCTCCATTTGTTTAGCTGGTGCCTGCGCTGCAATGCGAGAAAAGCTATCAATTCTGTTCTTTTCTACAAAACAGAAGCGATATAAAGATTCGTCAGGTTGGAGTACTACATCATTTCCTTGATGATCAACACCCAAGATCTGTGGTGGACTAAATGAGTTGGTATGAGCATTTTTCAGGTAATCATCCTGATTACGGAACCGCTTATTTTGCGCTTCTTCAACAGCACCTAGCAAACCATACTCTAACGCCTCGCAGAAACTTGATTTACCTGTACCATTTGGCCCGTAAATCAAAACAAGCAGACTGTGTAGGCTCAAAGACTCTTTTTTGGCAAAACCACGAAAAGGACCAATTTCAATAGACTTTAGCTGCTTGAACATTTTGCCAGCGTTACCAGTCTCGTATGTAACTTCTGCAATGGCATCTGAAAGGTTAGCCCACTGATTTGATGCTAGGCTAGCAACTTTCTTGACTCGTTTGCCTTGTGTCGTGCCTAATGGATAAACCTCTTCAAAGTGCGCAAAAACAAGATTTGCAACTTTTCGTACGCCTGCTGACACCTCCTCGGCATTCAATGTTTGCAAAAAGCGCAAATATTCATTTTTTATCATTACTATTCCCTACCAAACCAATCACAGGTTAGCTATTTTTAGTTTTAAATCTGTTCTAACTGCTCCAAAGTTCACTAACGTTGCAATCAAACAGGGAGGGGGC
>NZ_JAWOWP010000242.1:0-809 GCF_033340555.1 Vibrio sp. 1069 | reverse complement strand
CGGGTGAAATCAACCTCGGCTTATCCGTTGTTGTGACATTGACGCTTGGGATTGTGGTCGATGATGCCGTTCACTTCCTTTCCAAATATCAAAGAGCGCGCCGCGAGGGGCAAACTGCAGAGCAAGCCGTTCGTTACGCGTTTCATACCGTTGGTCGCGCACTGTGGATCACTACGGTAGTTTTAGTGGCAGGTTTTTCTGTATTGGCAATGTCTAGCTTCAGGCTGAATGCGGATATGGGGCAGCTCAGCGCCATTGTTATCTTCATCGCTTTGGTTGTGGACTTCTTATTCCTCCCAACCTTACTAATGCTATTCGATAAAAAAGCGTACTTACAAGAAAGTCCGTCTGATAACGCGCGCTTGAAAGCGTCGTCCACCATCACGGCAACTCAGTCATAACTCAGAATTAAAAGGAATTGAACCATGAAAAAAATGAACCACGTATTGCAAGTTTTGATGTTGTCGGCTTCGCTAGTTGCATCGCCATTCACTTATGCGAATGAAGAAAAAGGGCTGGAAATTGCCCAGGAGCGAAAAGCAAGAGATGAAGGTTGGGGCGACTCTATCGCAACCATGGAGATGATTTTAAAGAACGCACAAGGAGAAAGTAGTACGCGCCTTATGCGATTGAAATCTCTCGAAGTTGAAGGGGATGGCGACAAAGGGCTGACCATTTTTGACCAGCCTCGGGATGTCACGGGCACGGCTTTTCTCAACCATTCTCATACCATTGGTGCGGATGACCAATGGTTGTATTTACCAGCCTTAAAGCGAGTAAAGCGAATTTCGTCACGTAATAAGTCGGGC
>NZ_JAWOWP010000241.1:0-809 GCF_033340555.1 Vibrio sp. 1069 | reverse complement strand
ATGGGTATTCACTGGCTAATCGACCGAGCTGCGCCAACACATCCACTTGGTAAGTAAAACCCACATCGTTGAGCTGCAAGTCAATGTCCATTTGCCAAGGCGCATGACCGGAAACCAAGCTCAACCAACGTTCACCCAAATAAGGCTTGAGAGGCTCTACATCCCAATCACCTAAAGTATTGATGGTCACGTTGTAGCCTTGGTCCGCACTTTCGCCGTGGAAATCGAGTGAAATAGGCTGCGAGAGTAACTCTGCTGACAAGCCAGATGTCGTCACCACATCGTTGTCGAACTGAATGCGGCCTGTGGCTTTTTCTAGCATCATTGGCGGCGCATCAATATCAACACGGTTGTCTTTCAAATCCGCATAACCCCAAGCTCGCGCGTCTTTTTCCATATCAAAAGGAATGTTGAGCTGGAACTCGGAATACACCGGGCCACTGACTTGCAAGGCCGTCAAAGCGGCACCAACCGAGTCAACCAGCGGCGTAGCCATCATGTAGTCGCGAACTTCATTACCCGGAGCTGTGGCTTTAGCTTCAATTTCGATATGGCCATCTTCAGCCAACTCCGGAATGCGCCCCGTGATGCGTTTAGCGTGAACGCCATTTAACGTCGCCGATTTGGAATCCAGATACATGGCGTCGTTTTCAAACAATAGATCAAGCTGCAAGTCGGTAATGGTTGGCCACGCAGTATCAAAACTGAATTTCGCGTCTTTTAAGCCAACCCATGCCTGAAACATGCCGTTGTGCTCTTTGTAAGGAAAATCTCCTAACTCGCCATACCATAGCAATTTGGCCGTGTTT
>NZ_JAWOWP010000240.1:0-810 GCF_033340555.1 Vibrio sp. 1069 | reverse complement strand
GTGTAACTCAATCAAGTTGTCAAAAAGGTAGCTCGATAGTGGTGTCGCTTGTTCTATTTGTTGCTCGAACGCGGCTTTGCCGTATTTACGAACGTAGCTGTCTGGGTCTTCCCCATCAGGTAAGAATAAGAACTTCAATGTGTTCCCGGTTTTGAGGAATTGAAGTGCGTTTTCTAACGCTCGCCATGCCGCTTCTTTACCTGCTCGGTCGCCATCGTAACAACACACCACGGTATTGGTTTGGCGGAACAACATTTGAATATGATCGCCCGTTGTCGAGGTGCCTAGCGACGCGACGGAATAATCTACGCCGTATTGAGCCAGAGCGACAACGTCCATATAGCCTTCAACCACCAAAATTTGTGCTGGTTCACGATGCGCTTGTAACACTTCGTACAGGCCATAAAGCTCTTTGCCTTTATGGAATATTGGCGTTTCCGGTGAGTTGAGATATTTTGGCGTACCTTCACCAAGTACTCGACCACCAAAGCCAATTACTCGACCACGACGGTCACGAATTGGAAACATAATACGACCACGAAAGCGGTCATAACGGTTGCCTTTGTCGTTTTCAATCAGCATGCCGCCAGTGACAAGCATGTCTTGATTGTCTTTATTCTGGCCGAAGTTTTTACGGACTAAATCCCATTCGTCAGCCACATAACCAATGCCAAATTTCTGAACGACTTCACCAGATAGGCCACGGTCTTTTAGGTATTCAATCGCGACCTTGCTCGAAGGTTGTTTGAGTTGGTTACGGTAAAACTGGGCAATGCTACCCATTAAATCGTATAGGCTGCGTTTTTCACT
>NZ_JAWOWP010000239.1:0-811 GCF_033340555.1 Vibrio sp. 1069 | reverse complement strand
TTTCGTCTGCTTCCGCATCAAAGACCAGCTACAACAATTGAGGATGCCGCGCAACAACGCGGCATTCGCCCTTCTCAAATGGTCAAAGCGATATTGCTGCGAGAGATGGGCAATCAATACGCCCTCGCCTGCGCCCCTGGTGATCGCAGTGTGGATCCAAAAAAGGTACGAGCTTTACTGCAATGTCGCCGCATGACTTGTGTCGACCAGGCCGATGTAGAAGCCATCACTGGTTATAAAATTGGCACTGTGACGCCGTTATTACTCAAACGACAGATGCCGATTGTGTTTGACCCAAGCTTATTGGAAGAACGTGAAGTCACCATCAGCAGTGGGGACCGCATGGCAGGGCTGGCGTTATCCATCGACGATTTGGTTCAGTTGTGCCACCCCACCGTGGCCGAAATCTGTCGTTAACATCCAATTCATAATGCAATAAAGCGCAGTGTTCTCATCACTGCGTGATCTCCCTCATATCTATAAAAACACGCCACAGAATTTTTAATCAAAATTAAAACATAAATAGTCACCATTATAAAACTCGTATATGCTGATTCTGTTGGTTAAGTTTTCAACAAGCACTTAACCAACATAAAGTGAATCGGCTGACAGGCATGACCACGCTCGTGATGTCAGCTATCCACTTTTGTGTAATGCATCTGTGACTATTCGCCCGCTCAAGCGGGCTTTTTTTTGCTTGGAACTTTTTTCAAGCAGTCTCATCTAATCTTGTGTAAGCAAGCTATAACACTTAGGTAGAAGGTGTAGGTTTGAAAAAGAAACAATTAGCAAACAATCATTTTCCTTCTAT
>NZ_JAWOWP010000238.1:0-812 GCF_033340555.1 Vibrio sp. 1069 | reverse complement strand
CATCAATAACAACGAGAACGTTGAATGAAATTAGACGCCATATTGTGGGATTACGATGGGACACTCGTAAACTCTGTACCGAAAAACATCGACATCACCAAAGCGATCTTATCCATCGTAGCCCCGCATTTAACTGGCGATAATTTACCGAAATATCTCCATTCAGAAGGCAACTATCACTACGCAAACCACGCGGCGAAAAACTGGCAAGAGCTCTACGTGGATTACTACGGCATGTCCCATGATGAAATGCTAAAAGCTGGTGGTTTATGGGCAGAGCATCAAGAGAAAAACCAAACACCAGTAACCCTGTTTGAAGGCATTGATGGCGTTATTAAAGAGTTTGCGCAGCTGCCTCACGGCATTTGCTCTCAAAACTCACAAAGCAATATTCATCGAGTGCTGTCCGACAACGGCATCAGCGCGCCGTTTAAATCCATCATCGGGTATGATGACGTCTCGAACGGACACCAAAAGCCCGATGCGTACAGTGGCATCAAATGCGTTGAGTCGATTTTTGGTCACGCAGAAAATCGACAGCTGATATACATCGGTGACCATGAAGCCGACACGCAATTCGCACGCAACATCGAACAGCAGTTGGGTGGCCAAAGTAAAGTGATTGCCGTTGCAGCAGCGTACAGCGGCGCGATGCCAGAGCATTGGAGCGTGCAACCAGATTACGTGGCAAGAACGGTTGACGAGCTGTTTTCGATTATTGCTCAACACACGTAATTTTTGACTGCGGTTTAAGGCCAACACCTTGAATATCAGCGCTCACCTTGCCCTTTCAGACATTGAAACAATTTTAG
>NZ_JAWOWP010000237.1:0-812 GCF_033340555.1 Vibrio sp. 1069 | reverse complement strand
CAGGGCGCCAGCACCTTGTTTGAGTAAATCAGAGTTGAGCGCTTGGTTTAGAAGACTTTTTAAATCCATAACTGACCTCCTGTAAATGTTGAGAACAGTGTACAAACAACAAGCTGAACCAAAGATTAACGAAATGAATAGTAAAGAAATTAGGGGCAGTGTCATTTCTGAGGACAATAGAAAAGGGTTGACCGAAGCCAACCCTTTTATTTAATCGAAACCTTTTAGGCGTTTATTTAAGTTGAGATTTAACGTGCTCAACAATATCCGCCATCGCTACTGGAGTTTTCTCGCCAGTACGACGGTTTTTGTATTCGAAGTTACCTTCATCCATGCTGCGATCGCCAATCACGATAGTGTGAGGGATACCGATCAACTCGATGTCAGAGAACATTACACCTGGACGTTCTTTACGGTCATCAAATAGAACTTCGATGCCCATAGCAGTTAGTTCCGCGTATAGCTTCTCTGCTGCTTCTTTTACGCGCTCAGATTTGTGCATGTTCATTGGCACGATTGCTACTTGGAAAGGTGCAATTGCGTCTGGCCAAATGATGCCGTATTTGTCGTGGTTCTGTTCAATCGCAGAAGCAACAACACGCGATACACCGATGCCGTAACAACCCATCTCTAGGATTACGTTTTTACCGTCAGGGCCAAGAACGCTACAGTTCATTGCTTCTGAGTAAACGTTACCAAGTTGGAAGATATGACCAACTTCGATACCACGTTTCAGCATTAGCGTACCTTTACCACATGGGCTTGGATCGCCTTCTACTACGTTACGCAGATCTTCTACTTGACCCAGTTCA
>NZ_JAWOWP010000236.1:0-812 GCF_033340555.1 Vibrio sp. 1069 | reverse complement strand
ACCTGATTGAGTTTGACCAAACCACACTAACGTCTGCTGTCCAAGCGTATTCTTTCTCTCCCGATATAGACGGTGGCGAGCTCAAACGTTCGCTGCAGTTACAAAGCAACTCTCAAGTCATCATCAGTTTTGCCGTGCAAATCGAACGTCGTGATTATCCTTTGTATCAAACTTTTGCGACCGAAAACGTGCGAGTGTCTGGTGGATTAGCGCAGACCATAGAAGACGGCTGTTGGGTGCTCTATCAAAACCAGACATACGACAACGCCGTAGTGGCAGTGGCTTTGCACAGTGATACTTTGAAAACTTGGACAGACGCGTATTCCGAGTGGAACCCAATCGGCATGCCGCACAAAGTGACGCATGCGAAAGGCACGCGCTTGTATTGCTTAGGAGAGCGTAAAGCCCTCGATGTTTATAAGCATTATCTTGCCGACGGGCACGACGTGACGATTAACCAATTACTCAGTTTCCCGTTGTATCGAGAAACGTTGGGGCGCAAGGAAGTTTGTACCGTCACAGAACTTCACGCCGATGGAAGCATGAGTTTCGATAGGCCGTGGTGCCTCGGTGATGAGGTTCAGTTTTGTTATAACCATCCTTCTCTGACGTTAGAACAAGTGCGTCATGGGGTGGTGGAACTTGCTATGCATCAGCCAGAAGTAGTGATGATTTACAACTGCGCCTCACGGCTGGATTTTATTGATAGCAGCGATGAAGTGCAGGCGTTTATGGATATTGCCGCGACTTTCGGCAGCTACTGCATGGGTGAAATACATGGTGACATTGGCCAGCCAGAAATTCTTCACCAC
>NZ_JAWOWP010000235.1:0-813 GCF_033340555.1 Vibrio sp. 1069 | reverse complement strand
TAATTCCCACACTAAAAATGTCGTATTGATAATACTTTTTATCTAACATTTTGTAATAAAAACAATAATCCTGTATACATCTCGCCGAAAACTAATAAAAATTATAGAAGTATCGTCTATGTCAGCCAATTTTTCTCAGAAAGCTCAAGAAACCCTCATCGGAGAACTTGAAGAACTCGTTTCGACCACTAACTTAAAAGGTGTTATTACTTATTGTAATGACGCGTTTTGTCGCGTTGCAGAATACACGCACGAGGAGTTAGTCGGTCAGAATCATAATATCGTCCGTCATAGTGACATGCCTAAAGCCGCTTTTGGTGATATGTGGGCACGCCTTAAAGAAGGCAAAGCGTGGCGAGGTATGGTTAAAAACAGCACCAAATCTGGCGGTTATTACTGGGTAGATGCCTACGTAACGCCTATCTATGAAAAAAACCAAGTTGTCGGCTATCAATCTGTGCGCGTTAAGCCTAAGCGTGAATGGGTGGATATTGCTGCAAAAGCTTACAAGGGGATGCTAGCCGCCGAGAAAGCGGGTAGAACCTGGTCGTTAAAAATTAACGAAACGGTTCGCTATGCGATTCTACTTGGTGCATTAACTGCACCTGCCGCAGCGTACGCACTATCTGTTGAAGGTCCGCTTGCTTGGCTTGCAAGTGCATTACCAGCGAGCGTTTTAGCGTTATTGTTCCGCCAAGAGTTGATTGATACGCCGCAACAGCTCAAAAAGCTGCAAAAGCAGTATGACAGCGTGAGCCGTTTGATCTATTCAGGCAATAGCGCATTTTCGATTGCTGATTTCCATATCAAAAT
>NZ_JAWOWP010000234.1:0-815 GCF_033340555.1 Vibrio sp. 1069 | reverse complement strand
AGCGTAAGAATATGCAGCGGCAAAAGGAAGTAGAGCAACACGCAGCTCTTTATCTGATAGGCTGGTAGCTGAAAGCAATTGCTCAAACTGCTGCGCTGAAAGAGTAGCATCAAAATCGTCGGCTAGGACGATAGGAGCAAGTTGTTTTGAAAGTGCTTCAGGAGCGCTTGCTAGCGCCTGTTCAATGCGACTTTTCATGTTGAATCCTTGTTATTGCATGGACAGTTATTCTATGCAAAGGAGAGAAATGTTCCGTGCTTTAGATCACGTTAAATAATGCAATTGATATTTCTGTTACATAATTAGAGTGAGCTCACACATGTATTCGATTGCAATCGTGTTGAGCGTTAACTTCGTCTCATAAATAACTATATCAATGGATATTCATATACCCAAGTAATGAAAATATGCTAGCAGCGAAAGATAGCGTTTAGTTATGAATCTTGTTGGGACACGTTAGATGGGAAGTGTGCTTTGTAGCGAAAAGCGTTTTCAACGGCGCACTACGATGAGAAAAGGAAAGTGACGGCCTGTCGGAAGGAGGACTGACCGTCACAATGACTTATTGATATAGCCAGACTGCTAAACCAAAAAAGCTCGGAGCGAGAATGGAAGTGATGATGCCGCATAGCACCAACGCTAACGATGAAAATGCAGCGTCGCCAGGTTGTTTCTCTGCGCAAGTCGCAGTACCAAGCGCGTGCGATACTGTGCCCATCGTCAAACCACGAGCAATTGGGTGCTTAATGCCGATTAGGTTGTAGATTGGGTACGCCAAAATAGCGCCAAGAAGACCTACGATCAGTACTAAGATT
>NZ_JAWOWP010000233.1:0-816 GCF_033340555.1 Vibrio sp. 1069 | reverse complement strand
CAGTTGTTCCCCTACCTGACGATGGTCGAGGGGCTGAAGCTCGCGGCGCAGACCTTCACCAAGGATGTCAAA
This sequence comes from Vibrio sp. 1069, assembly GCF_033340555.1. Taxonomy (NCBI): domain Bacteria; kingdom Pseudomonadati; phylum Pseudomonadota; class Gammaproteobacteria; order Vibrionales; family Vibrionaceae; genus Vibrio; species Vibrio sp. 1069. The sequence continues at coordinate 744 of NZ_JAWOWP010000233.1, read as the reverse complement.
CAATTGTCCTGCTGCGCAGGATGAAAGGAGATGGAACCATGAAGCTCGCCCCATATATTTTAGAACGTCTCACTTCGGTCAATCGTACCAATGGTACTGCGGATCTCTTGGTCCCGCTACTGCGGGAACTCGCCAAGGGGCGTCCGGTTTCACGAACGACACTTGCCGGGATTCTCGACTGGCCCGCTGAGCGAGTGGCCGCCGTACTCGAACAGGCCACCAGTACCGAATATGACAAAGATGGGAACATCATCGGCTACGGCCTCACCTTGCGCGAGACTTCGTATGTCTTTGAAATTGACGACCGCCGTCTGTATGCCTGGTGCGCGCTGGACACCTTGATATTTCCGGCGCTGATCGGCCGTACAGCTCGCGTCTCATCGCATTGCGCTGCAACCGGAGCACCCGTTTCACTCACGGTTTCACCCAGCGAGATACAGGCTGTCGAACCTGCCGGCATGGCGGTGTCCTTGGTATTGCCGCAGGAAGCAGCCGACGTTCGTCAGTCCTTCTGTTGCCATGTACATTTCTTTGCATCTGTCCCGACGGCGGAAGACTGGGCCTCCAAGCATCAAGGATTGGAAGGATTGGCGATCGTCAGTGTCCACGAGGCTTTCGGCTTGGGCCAGGAGTTTAATCGACATCTGTTGCAGACCATGTCATCTAGGACACCGTGATCGGATATCGACCCAATGTTCTACGGCACCGGCATCGGATTCGCAGCGCGCGGATTGAACTCGGCGA
>NZ_JAWOWP010000232.1:0-820 GCF_033340555.1 Vibrio sp. 1069 | reverse complement strand
GGTGTCTTTTGCCAATTGAGGGTGCAGTTCAAAACTCATTGTGGATATCCGATTCATTTCAATTTGAATTAGTATACGTCAGATAAAACAAAAGGGTGACGCTTTCACGTCAACCTTTGCAATCATTCAGCTTGTGCTACTTAAGTTATCAACTTAAAAGCGGCTTACATGCGCTCTAGCGTTTCGATACCTAGTAGCGATAAACCTTGCTTGATGGTTTTCGCTGTTAGGGCTGCCAGTTTTAGACGGCTTTGCTTAACGGCTTCATCTTCTGCTACTAGAATTGGGCATGCTTCGTAGAAGCTTGAGAATTGACCCGCTAGTTCAAATAGGTAGCTACACATGATGTGCGGTTGGCCTTCACGAGCAACAGATTGAACGGCTTCTTCAAATTGTAGAAGTTTAGCGATAAGCGCTTTTTCTTTTTCGTCAGTGATTTGGATATCACCTTGAAGTTCATCCATCGCTACACCAGCTTTAGCAAAGATAGAGGCAACGCGAGTGTATGCGTATTGCATGTACGGCGCTGTGTTACCTTCAAACGCTAGCATATTGTCCCAATCGAAAACGTAGTCAGTCGTGCGGTGTTTAGATAGGTCAGAATATTTAACCGCTGCCATCGCAACTGTTTTAGAGATCTTCTCTTTCTCTTCAGCATCTAGCTCTGGGTTCTTAGATTCTATCAACTGTGCAGCACGAACTTCGGCTTCATCAAGAAGGTCCGCCAAACGAACCGTACCGCCCGCACGAGTCTTGAATGGTTTACCGTCTTTACCAAGCATCATGCCGAAAGCGTGGTGCTCAAGAGATACTGACTCAG
>NZ_JAWOWP010000231.1:0-821 GCF_033340555.1 Vibrio sp. 1069 | reverse complement strand
ATACAACCCGAAGGAGTTTCGAGTTGATGTTCAAATCACCAAAGTTGTCTCTCATTATTTGAATGAGCGAGAGACATTCGATTTTGCCGGACTCATCTCTTTACCTTCATTTTTAGAAAAAATGAAAACAAAAAGCCAAGAACACTTGAATGTGTTTTTTGGTGTTTGTCTTAAAGACAAACATTGAGAACTTTACAAACAATCTTAAAGATTGTTTTGTCAGCTTTCCAAATTGTTAAAGAGCTAATCACTTCTAATGAAGTAACCATTTTTAAAAACTCTCAAGAGAGAATGTTTAAAGATGGTGGGCGATACCGGGCTCGAACCAGTGACCCCCTGCTTGTAAGGCAGGTGCTCTCCCAACTGAGCTAATCGCCCACATTAGTTTTACTTCTTAGTGGAAGAAGTTCCTCGAATGGTGGAGCTATGCGGGATCGAACCGCAGACCTCCTGCGTGCAAGGCAGGCGCTCTCCCAGCTGAGCTATAGCCCCATCGAGAAATGGTGGGTCGTGCAGGATTCGAACCTGCGACCAATTGATTAAAAGTCAACTGCTCTACCAACTGAGCTAACGACCCAATGGTATCCCGTAGGGGAGTCGAACCCCTGTTACCGCCGTGAAAGGGCGGTGTCCTAGGCCTCTAGACGAACGGGACACTAAGTGAACATCTTGGGGGATGTTCTATCTCTTAAACTTCATAAACCGTATCAATCTGTGTGAACACTCATCGCAATAATCATCGTATAAGGAGGTGATCCAGCGCCAGGTTCCCCTAGCGCTACCTTGTTACGACTTCACCCCAGTCATGAACCACAAAGTGG
>NZ_JAWOWP010000230.1:0-822 GCF_033340555.1 Vibrio sp. 1069 | reverse complement strand
TTGCCAGCAAAGATTTGCAGTTTACCGTCTTGGTCTACTGAGGCTTTCACTAGGTCAGTTTGACCGTTAATGTAAGTCGCAAGCTCTTCGATATCGTCACCCGCTTTTGCGCTGATGTTGATTTCTTGCTCTTGGCCGTAGCTGTCCGTCAGGTTGATTTTTAGGTCATTCTTGCCTTGGGCAACGTTCCAATCTTTACCTTTACCGCTTTCTGCTTGGTAGCTTACACCGCCCATCATTTTGTTGTCTGAGCGCATGTCTTTTAGCTCAAGCATTACCGCTTCGCCGTTATCCGCACCGATTTGGAACGATTTCGCGCCGTGAGTGCCGTTTAGTAGCTTGTTACCACCGAAAGAGGTTGTTTCTGCGATACGATTTAGTTCGTCGTTGAGTGCGGTCACTTCTTCTTGAATCGCAACACGTTCTGCTTTCGAGTTTGAACCGTTTGCTGATTGCAGAGACAAGTCTCGCATACGTTGAAGAATGTTAGTGGTCTCATTCATTGCACCTTCAGCAGTTTGTGCAATCGAGATACCGTCGTTCGCGTTGCGAACCGCTACATCCAAACCACGGCTTTGTACGTTCAAACGGTTCGAGATTTGTAGACCCGCAGCGTCATCTTTTGCGCTGTTGATTTTAAAACCCGAAGACAAACGCTCCATAGAAGTTTGTTGAGCTGAGTTTGCGTTGTTTAGGTAACGCTGAGCGGTCATCGCTGATACGTTAGTGTTTACATTCACTGCCATGGTGATTTCTCCAATTGATTTTCCGGTGTAGCGGTTTCCGACGTCTCGGAAAACCAAGTAGTTCTCTCAAAGTTAC
>NZ_JAWOWP010000229.1:0-824 GCF_033340555.1 Vibrio sp. 1069 | reverse complement strand
TGGTTAAAGAAATGGTGCAAAGAATGATTAAAGAACACCTAGGCTGGCTAGTAGTTTGGGGTGGCGTATTCGGTGGTTTGATTGGTGTTATTAGCACCTTTATCGGCGCATAATCCTTCACTAAACATCCTGAGACCTATCGAAAAAGGAGCCCGTTGGCTCCTTTTTATGTCCTGTACCATGACAAATGCGTTAGCCTAATAGCTCCGGATTCACACCAAATCCCGTTTTGTGCTCTTCTATCACCACTTCACTTCGCGTCTGAATAACACCCGGTAGCGTGCCTAGCTTACTCGACATGAACTCTTGATACGCTTTCATGTTCTTCACTCGGACTTTAATCATGGTGTCGAAGTCACCAGAGAGCGAATAACACTCTTCAATTTCTGGCATCAATTCCACCGCTTTGGCAAACTTTTCAAAAATCGAGAAGCTGGTTTGATCCAAACGAATATGAATGAACACCTGAACATCCAATCCTAATTTTTCAGCATTCAACTCGGCATGATAACCATTGATATAGCCTTCTTTCTCAAGCCTTTTGACGCGATCTGAGCACGGCGACGTGGTTAAGTTAATCTGCTTCGCCAGTTCGACGACTGGAATTCGTCCGCGTGAATGAAGCACTCTCAAAATATGCAGATCAATCCTGTCTAATTGGTAGCTCATCAACACATCCTTGTAACAACTCAGGGAGCTTTACATTAATCGTTACCGTTATGTTTGCAAACTAACAAATGAACAACGTGTGAATTCCGCTTAGTTTTAACGTTTGCTTAGCACAAAAAGCCATCATCAACCTAAAAACACATTCTAGTTGTTAA
>NZ_JAWOWP010000228.1:0-824 GCF_033340555.1 Vibrio sp. 1069 | reverse complement strand
TTGCCGCTTTAACTAACGTTGACCATTGCTGCGCATACTCTCGACCAGACCCTCGACGAAACCCAGGTGGAAACGCACCAACAATACGCTCAATATGATTCGACTGAATTATTTCATCCAGTTTTTGCGCTGCGTTTTCATCGTTGAGATCAAGCAGGGCGGCGTTAGCAATAGTGGATGGCCGTTCATCTAACCGAGCTTGGCTACGACGCGTAATAACTACATCATGTCCCTCGACTAACAAGGCTTGCGCTAGCGGAGTACCAAGCCAACCTGCACCTACAATCAATGTGTTTGCCATTATTTATCCTACTTAACTGTTTGCTCAAAGAGAGTAATGAGCTCTGCTTTGGCTTGTTGATGGAGGGGATCAGAATGCCATTTTTGATGCTGAATCAGGTCAACATTGACTTGCCAAGCCAGTTTTGTGAAATCATCCCCAACTTTTTTTAACGTGTTTGGTGAGTCTGCGACTAAGTGCTCCGGCAGGAAGCACCATCCAAACCCTTTGTTCGCTAATTCCAACAAAATGTAGTAGTTATCAGCGTACCAGATATCTGGGCTCAATGCTTGGTTGAGGCTACCTGGCTCTGCACTCTTTGAGCGTATCACCAGTTGGCGATATTGTTTGAGTTGATCGATATGGGTAATTCGCTGAGCCGCTAATGGGTGATCGGAAGAGACATACACATCGAATGCGATATTACCAAGATTGGTGAAATCGATATGCCTAGGCATTTGCAGATCGCTCAGAATAATTCCGGTGGTCGCACGTTCAGATTTCACCAGTTCAATAATGTCTGGGCTAGATGCCGTTAAACATT
>NZ_JAWOWP010000227.1:0-825 GCF_033340555.1 Vibrio sp. 1069 | reverse complement strand
GTAAAATCACACTCAAAGTCGGCGATAAATTCACACTAGATAGCGACTTACCAAAAGGCGAAGGGAACCAAGAATCCGTTGGTTTGGATTACAAAGAACTGCCTCAAGATGTTTCACCGAACGACATTCTACTGCTTGATGATGGCAGAGTTCAATTGCAAGTCACCAGCGTAGAAGGAAATAAAGTCCATACCCGTGTGACCGTTGGTGGTCCATTATCCAACAACAAGGGCATCAACAAAAAAGGCGGTGGCTTATCAGCCGATGCGCTCACGGAGAAAGACAAAGCTGACATCATCACTGCCGCAGAAATTAAGGTCGACTATTTGGCCATTTCTTTCCCACGCAATGGCGAGGACATGCACTATGCCAGACGCTTGGCCAGGGATGCCGGCTTAGAAGCAAAACTCGTCGCAAAAGTAGAACGTGCAGAAACCGTCGCCACGAGCGAGTCGATTGACGATATCATCCTAGCTTCTGACGTCGTGATGGTCGCTCGCGGCGATTTAGGGGTTGAGATTGGCGATCCTGAACTGATCGGTGTTCAGAAAAAACTCATTCGTCGAGCTCGCAGTTTGAACCGCGTCGTCATTACTGCAACTCAAATGATGGAATCGATGATCAATAGCCCAATGCCAACGCGTGCAGAAGTCATGGACGTAGCAAACGCCGTTTTGGATGGCACCGATGCCGTGATGCTGTCTGGAGAGACCGCTGCCGGTCAATATCCGGTAGAGACCGTGAAATCAATGGCGGATGTCTGTATTGGCGCAGAAAAGATGTCTGAAGCAAGTCTATCGACCTACCGTCTCGACCGCACCTTTG
>NZ_JAWOWP010000226.1:0-828 GCF_033340555.1 Vibrio sp. 1069 | reverse complement strand
CGGCAAAAATTACGCTTAGCGTACGCCGCAGAGATTGCGACGGGTGCGCGGAAGTATCTACAAAATCTTGCGGTTGAAGCTGAAATCAAACTCAAAGAAGGCTATTCACTTGTGGCCGCTGTCGGAGCGGGCGTAACGAAGAATGCCAACCATTGTTTTGGTTTTTACCAAAAATTGAAGCACGCACCAGTTGAATTTGTTTCTGAAACTGAATCAGGTCTAAGCCTAGTTGCGGTACTACGTCGCACCGATACCGAAGCATTAGTACAGTTGATTCACAGCCAGTTATTCCAAGCGCAAAAGCGCGTAGCGGTAGCGTTATGTGGAAAAGGCAATATCGGTTCTAGCTGGTTAACTCTATTTGCGACTCAGAAACCAGAACTCGAAAAACGCCACGGTATGAGCTTTGACTTAGTCGCCGTTGTCGATAGCCAGACATATTGGTTTGATGAAAAGGGTATCGATGCGGCGGCGGTTGCCGACAAGTTTGATGATGAAAGTATTGAGAACGATGGGGCGTGGCTGAGTCGGTTAGGCGATTTACAAGGTTATGATGAAGCTGTGGTATTGGACATGACCGCGAGCAAAGAGTTGGCGCAACGTTATGTTGATATCGCTCAGCAAGGCATCCATTTAATTTCTGCTAACAAAGTTGCAGGCTCTGCCGATAGTCAATATTACCATCAAGTGCAAGATGCATTCGCGAAAATCGGTCGTTACTGGCTCTACAACGCGACGGTTGGGGCTGGGTTACCTATCAACCATACCGTGCGAGATCTGCGTGAAAGTGGTGATGAGATTGTGGCGCTATCCGGAATCTTCTCGGGA
>NZ_JAWOWP010000225.1:0-828 GCF_033340555.1 Vibrio sp. 1069 | reverse complement strand
ATAGGGTTCATGCACAATGCTAGTAGGAGAGAAATAAGGATATTTATAGAGGGATTTATGGCAGAAAGTATTTACGATGAATACCCGTCGATGACGTTGGCGAAAGAACAAAATGATCAAAATATCGAGCCGTTAAAGCTTGGTCAACGCATTAAGGATATCCGTTCTAAGTTGGGCATTACGTTAGAAGAGGCGAGTCAGCGTACTGGTCTTGCGCGTTCTACGCTAAGTAAGATTGAAAACGAACAGATTTCTCCTACGTTCCAAGCCATGCAAAAATTGGCGCTTGGATTGCAGATTGACATGCCACAACTATTTGAACCTCCAAGAAAAAAAGTGGCAACAGGGCGTAGAGATATCACTAAGAAAAGTGAAGGAAAACCACACCCAACTCAGACCTATGAACATGAACTGCTCGCGACACAACTTTCCAATAAGAAAATGATGCCGTTTAAGAGCCAGATCCGTGCTCGCAGTTTCGACGAATACAAAGATTGGGTTCGTCATGATGGCGAGGAGTTTTTGCTCATCTTATCAGGGGAGGTTATGTTCTATTCTGAGTTTTACGAGCCGGTGGTTTTGAGCGAAGGTGACAGTGTCTATTACGACGCGAACATGGGACACATGTTGACCAGCGTAAGTGAGGAAGATGCTCAAATTTTGTGGGTTACCGCCAAGTAGTGATAAATAGTTGTAAATTTCCTATAGTGAAAGCAAACGATTGCTAACAAGTGTAAATACGTTATGATGGCGCTCTGTTGATGATATATTGGTCAATGAAGCGCCTTTTTTATACGTTTTGTTGTGATTAAAATGTTAAGAGTCACA
>NZ_JAWOWP010000224.1:0-831 GCF_033340555.1 Vibrio sp. 1069 | reverse complement strand
TCAGTGAAGCACGTCGACTGGACGAAAATGTTTTAAAAATAGAAGGTGCAGAACTTCAGTATGAGCTTGCTTGGAGCCGTTTTGATTTATTAATAAATAGTAAAGACGTCTACACCTTTTTTTCTCGCAATCACATTCAGCAATATTTTTTGCAACTGTTTAATGAGTTTAAAGAGTTAGAACCACTGTTGGTGGAAGCCAAAACCGGCGACAGCCAAGCGGCAGCTCAGTTTTATCGCGCCACTCAAACGCTGTATTTAAACTTGGTGGAGTTTGTGAACCAGAACTTTCGCTTAACCAGCCAAGTGTACGAGACACAAAAAGATGAAAGCCAACGATTGATGAAAGCGCAATACATGCTGTTTGCCACTTTCGTCTTGTCGATTTTGTCGCTGACTTACTTCTTCTACAGAGAATCGCACTTCCATCGTAAGCTGGCGTTGAGTGACCCCCTTACTGGCCTTGGCAACCGAAATGCTCTGTTTGTCACGTTGAGAAATAACACTCGCAACCGAACGGCTTTTTCTTTGTGTCTGTTGGATCTAAACGGGTTCAAAAACGTGAATGACACGTACGGCCACCAAGCTGGAGATACAGTGTTGTGCGAAATTGCCAAGCGATTGAAAGACATGAATATTGATAGCTTCAGTACCTATCGGATGGGTGGAGACGAGTTTGCTGTCGTGATTGAGTCCTCAGACGTCGATGCAGAGCAGGCGAAAAAACCCATCCATTCAGTGTTTGATCCTCCGGTTCTGAACGCGAACAACGTATCGTCACTGTCGACCAGTATTGGCGTCGCACACTACCCAAGTGACAGCGATAATGTTG
>NZ_JAWOWP010000223.1:0-832 GCF_033340555.1 Vibrio sp. 1069 | reverse complement strand
AAGGCAAGCACGTAATCACGTGTAAAACAGAGCATAAAGCGGTTCTTGACCCATGTCGTCAGCTAGAGCGCGAAGGCTTTGAAGTGACTTACCTTGAGCCAGAATCAAATGGCCTTATCGATCTTGAGAAGCTGAAAGCGGCAATGCGCGATGACACAGTGCTTGTGTCTATTATGCACGTAAACAACGAAATTGGTGTAATTCAAGACATCGCAGCAATCGGCGAACTATGTCGTGAGCGCAAGATCGTGTTCCACGTGGATGCAGCTCAGTCTGCTGGTAAATTGCCAATCGACGTTCAAGAAATGAAAGTTGATTTGATTTCATTGTCAGCGCATAAGATTTACGGTCCAAAAGGTATTGGTGCACTTTACGTACGTCGTAAACCTCGTATCCGCCTTGAAGCACAAATGCACGGTGGCGGCCATGAGCGTGGTTTCCGTTCTGGTACGTTAGCAACTCACCAAATCGTAGGTATGGGTGAAGCTTTCCGCATTGCAAAAGAAGAGATGCAGAAAGATTACGACCACGCACTAGCACTTCGTAACCGCCTTCTTAATGGTGTGAAAGACCTTGAAGCGGTAACAGTGAACGGTGACCTAGAGCAGCGTGTACCACAAAACCTAAACATCAGTTTTGCTTTCGTAGAAGGTGAATCTCTGCTGATGTCGCTAAAAGATCTAGCGGTATCTTCAGGTAGTGCATGTACTTCTGCGAGTCTAGAGCCTTCTTACGTACTTCGTGCCCTAGGCATGGATGATGAGTTGGCTCACAGCTCGGTTCGTTTCTCATTCGGTCGTTTTACCACTGAAGAAGAAATTGATTACGCAAT
>NZ_JAWOWP010000222.1:0-834 GCF_033340555.1 Vibrio sp. 1069 | reverse complement strand
TAGCTGACTTTTTCAATATCGAACTCAAACTCAGGCAGTTGTTTTTCAACATATATCTTGTTGAATAGGACTTCTTTTTGCGCTGGTTTGAATTTGCAATCACCTTCTGCCATGTACGCGTAGCCGTACTTGCCATAGATTTCATCCAGTAGCTCAGACAGCTTTTTGCCCGTTACCGAGATCATTTCAACCAGTAAGCTTGATGCGAACACACCATCTTTACCTTTGATATGACCGCGAATAGTTAAACCACCAGAGCTTTCTCCACCAATCAGTGAGTCATCTGCTTCCATTTGCGAGCTGATGTGTTTGAAGCCAACTGGAACCTCAAAACATTTCTCACCGTGATCTTCGGCGATTTTGTCTAATAGGTGTGTTGTCGCGATGTTACGTACGACTGAGCCTTTCCAACCTTTGTATTTCAATAGGTAGTAATACAGAAGAATCAGCACTTCATTTGGATGAATGAAGTTGCCTTTCTCATCGATGATACCAAGACGGTCTGCATCGCCGTCAGTACCAATACCGATGTCGTAGCCTTCTTGCTCGACAAGGTGCATCAAGCGGTACAGGGTCGCAGCACTTGGAGAAGGCATTAAACCGCCGAAGTCTGGGTTTTTTCCGTCGTTGATCACGTCTACTTCACAGCGGCCGTTGATTAGGACGGTTTGTAGTGCGTTTTTCGCGACACCAAACATCGGGTCAATCAGCACACGAAGGTTGGCTTTTTTGATTGCTTCAATGTCGATAAAGTCGATGATTGAATCAACAAACTCGTTCATCGGGTTGATGATTTCAATCAACTTGTCTTCAACCGCTTGATCAAAATCGACA
>NZ_JAWOWP010000221.1:0-840 GCF_033340555.1 Vibrio sp. 1069 | reverse complement strand
ATGCTTTCCAAATTACGGTGTGTCGCAGCGACCACACGCACGTTGACTTTGATTGTCGAGTTTCCGCCAACTCGCTCAAAACAACGTTCTTGAAGTACACGCAATAACTTCACTTGCATCGACATTGGCATGTCACCAATTTCATCAAGGAAGATCGTGCCACCGTCTGCTAATTCAAATCGACCTTTACGCGCCGTTAACGCACCAGTAAACGCGCCTTTTTCGTGGCCAAACAATTCGCTTTCGAGTAGCTCCGGTGGGATTGCACCACAGTTAATTGGCACAAACGCACCATTGCGGTATGACGAATGGTAGTGAATGTTACGTGCTACCACTTCTTTACCCGTACCCGATTCACCAAGGATCAAGACATTGGCTTCTGTACCCGATACTTGCTCAATAAGATGACGAACTTCTTGAATACCGCGACTCTGCCCTACTAAGCTACGAAACAGCGTGTTTTTACGCGCACTAGCAACAACATTGACCCCTTTACGGCCAAGAAAATCTTTGCAGTGACGTAACGCTTCACTAAGCTGTGGGTAATTTAGCGGTTGCTCTAATTCGCCAACAAAGTTTGGGAGATCGTCCACAGGCAAAGGAAAGCTGCCCAAGACAAGAAGTGGGATATGGTATGCATCGTTGAGACGAGCCATCACGGCAGTTGCCGCTCGACCTGCTGAGATATTGCCAACGATACAGCCTGACCATACGCTAGACCAATCAACATCGCCTAGCTGTTCAGAACCGACAGCTTCGCAACTTTCTCCAACAAATTCCAATATATTGCTTAAATTTAAACGACTTGATGCGTCATCATCAATTACAAGCAGCTTTGCC
>NZ_JAWOWP010000220.1:0-841 GCF_033340555.1 Vibrio sp. 1069 | reverse complement strand
CTACTTTCGACTCAACTTCGTACACATAAGTTTCTGAAGCTGGGATGTAGATGTTACGCATGTTTTCTAGTTGAGATTCCCAGAACTCAGCTGAGATGAAATCGTGAGCTTTAACTGACGCATTAAGCCAAATTTCAAGAACTGAATCCATGTCATTTTCGTTGTACTTTCTTATCATTTTAAAGCTCTAGATAGCCTAATTTATCGGGGCAATATAACGCGCAGTTAAGGTGTGAGAGACGCACATGCACCCTAACCTAAAATAAACTCTGATAAATCCGTGCCTATTTGGGCACTAAAATCCCAATGCGTTTCGAATCGCCTTGAACGTCTTGTTATTCCGCAACTAAAGTCGGCTATGTTTACGCCTAATCTTTTGATATGACGAGAAATTTTCGGTATGCAGGCAAAAATCGAAGCCGAAGTATTTGGCAGCTCACTACCTTAAATCACTTTAGCGTCACTCTTTAATTGCTGCGCCATATTAAGGTGCGCTTAAAGCGCTTTAAGGCTAGCATGGAAATGACCAATATTCGCCCTTTTCGCCGCTTTTCCACCCTATTACCCCGCCACTTTCACTCTTAGGCTACAACCACGTACATTCAGCCTGAGAGATCCGTTGCGGAAATAACGCCGCATTAAGGTGTGAACAACGCGACCACTGAACCTAACCATACCACCGTAAACACTGAACTCAACGATGGAATGAAAAATGCCAAGCGTTGGGAATCACTCTTAAATGCTTTGTTAGGGCTCTAGTTTATACGGTAACGCTGACCATCTTTTTGAATGTAAACGGGCTTTGTTACAGATTGAGCTATATCAAATAGGTTCTTATGAT
>NZ_JAWOWP010000219.1:0-843 GCF_033340555.1 Vibrio sp. 1069 | reverse complement strand
CCAGTTCTGGTAGGTGCCCCTTCAAACCCAGTGCACGTTTCATGATCTCATCTTTAGCACCCGGTAATTGTCCCGCTAAACTCAAGCCAATACCGCGAACCAGTTTTTTCGCTGGATGGCCACCAGAGAATAAATCACGGAAACCTTGCATCGCCGCAATCATCTTCGCCGCTTCAGCCTTACGCCAACGCTCATAGCCACGCAGATTGCGTTTACTACCAATGTCTTGCCCTTGTTTCCAAAGAGTCAGTACTTCTTGCGCCAGGCTGGCTGCATCCAATAAGCCGAGATTCACGCCTTGGCCTGCTAATGGGTGGATGGTATGAGCCGCATCGCCAACCAGTGCAACACGCTCAACTACAAAGTCTCGGGCATAACGCATTTTTAGCGGAAACGCCGCTCGCCCTCCCACCACTTCACACACGCCTAAACGAGCATCGAATTCGCTGGTTAGCGTTTTGTTGAACGCTTCATCGCTCATGACCAGCAATTCTTCCGCTCGGTTTGGCTCTGTAGACCAGACGATAGAACACATGTTTGGTTGAGACATTGGCAAGAATGCCAAAGGCCCGTGAGGTGTAAAAATCTGACGCGCGATGCTGTGGTGCGGATCCGCTGTTTTCACATTAGCAACCAACGCATGGTGACCGTAGTCCCAATGCGTCAAAGGAATATCCATCTGGTTACGCAGCCACGAATTCGCGCCATCTGCGCCCACCACCAGCTTCGCTGTCATCGCTTGGCCGTTATCGAGCGTTAACCAACTCTCTTGTTCACCGACCGCGAGTGTCGCACAGCGCGCTGGCATGAATAGCGTCACATTCTCTAGCTTTTGCACTTGTT
>NZ_JAWOWP010000218.1:0-844 GCF_033340555.1 Vibrio sp. 1069 | reverse complement strand
TCTTTGGTTTTGGTCGTCAGATAATCGGTCGCGTCTTTTGAATACTTTTCCTGCGTTTTGACGAGCTTAATCAGCTTGTCACGAGGGATGGACTCACGCTCAATCGCGGACGCTAATTGATTTCTCAACTCTTCATTTTTTTGGAAAAGTTGTAGCTGAAGCGCATCACGCTCATCACCTGCCGTTTGAGATAGGCTTTGCGATAAATCAACAATGTCGATGTTCAAGCTATCTATAGAAGCTTCTGCTTCAGAGATAATAGGAGGCTCTGTGCTTTCTGTGGCTTGCACAAAAATAGGGGTCATCATCGCGATGAATAAAGCGAATATCGCTACCCAAGGTGTCTGGCGATTTTTCAGGGGGAAATGAAACGTCATTTTTACCTCGTAGGAAACGAATCCCGATCGGAGCGATCAAGAATCGGAATGTAAAGCCTTGAAATGATATGCCCTAAGTTTACATCACTAAATTGCAAACCGAGCAGCATTTAGTTAATTAAGCGTCAGAGTTCAACAATGACCGTCGTTTTGTCATCACTTATGAGAATCCGGTCTTTTATTGACCCTAAAAGCAAACAAGCCTTTCACTGTTGGTAAAAGGCTTGTTTCAATTTGGCTATGGGCGATTTGGGTGATTCAAAATGTGGTCTTCCCAATCCACCACATCAATTTCGTACACCACTTTGTTGCGGACACTTTCGCCCGCCGCGTGCATTGCGGATTTCGAGCCCGTAATCAACGGGTGCCATTCTGGTAATGGCTGATTTTCGGCTAACAGACGGTAAGCACACGTGTGCGGTAACCAAGTGAAATCGTCGATGTCTTCGCGTGTCAGCTTGGTGCAT
>NZ_JAWOWP010000217.1:0-845 GCF_033340555.1 Vibrio sp. 1069 | reverse complement strand
ATCGATCACTGGTACCCAATCCACCGCTTTTACTTCCGTAACGGTTACTGGGAACTCAGGTTCAGGACGGTTTGCAATGTATTCAGCGATCTTTTGTTGCTTAAATAAATTAAAACCTATCACGCTGCCGAACAAGAGAACGGCGATAAGTAACATAAAGAAAGTCCACTTTTTCATTCTATTAAGAACTCCAAGTTAGTGTTTAATAATTGCATCCCAACTGGCTTCAATGGCTGCTTCCAGCGCATCGTCGTCCAATTGATAAAATCCCAAAGCATGTTTTCTCGCAAGCGCGACGCTTGCTTCAAAGCTTAATCCAGAGAGCACTTCGTTATCGAGAGGCTTAAAAACCCCTTCTTCTTTGCCCTGGTTGAAAAGGCGATCTACTTGGGCAAACATTTTTCGCTCAAGTTCCCACGTCTTGTTTCTTGTTGTGCAAGGTAACGAATCATATTGAACTCGATTACTGATGGCGTTTAAGTTGGAACCCGCCAAATTCCAGATGTTGAGCCACATGGTTCGATAGCGTTCCTTCAATGGCATGTCGTCATTAACGCCCGCTTGCACTGCAGAAGCAATGCGTTTGGCTACGTTAAGACGCACTTCTTCCAATAGATGTTCTTTGTCTGAGAAATAGCGATAAATCGTCCCGGCGGCGACACCTGCTTCGTTGGCCAGCTTTTGCATAGAAAGCCCTTGAAAGCCAGACTCTGCAATTAACTGCTCCGCAGCGGCAAGTATTTGATCGCGTTTATCTACAGCAGGGTTATCCGTCATAATCCTACCACCAGTGAATGAACGTTCATTCATTATAGCTTAAAGTCTGGTCTACTATGCAACAGAAT
>NZ_JAWOWP010000216.1:0-846 GCF_033340555.1 Vibrio sp. 1069 | reverse complement strand
ATGCACGTAAGGGAACTGACCATCAACAGGCAAACTGGACGCCAGTTTCACAACCCCCACTAGCATTAATGGCGCGCCTTCCCCTGCGGCACGCGCAATCGCCAGAATCAAACCGGTGATAATCGCAGGCGTTGCCATTGGTAATACCACGCGCCACAACGTTTCAAATTGCGTCGCGCCAAGCGCCAAAGAACCGTGGCGTACTGAGCTCGGAATACGTGTTAAGCCTTCCTCTGTCGTAACAATAACCACGGGCAGTGTTAATACTGCTAACGTCAAAGCCGACCACAACAAACCCGGCGTACCGAAAGTTGGCGCTGGTAATCGCTCGGCATAAAACACGTTATCGATGGAGGCTCCGATGGTATAGACAAAGAAACCCAACCCGAACACGCCATACACGATCGAAGGAACCCCCGCCAAGTTGATGACCGCAATTCGAATAATTCGCGTAAGTGCGTTGTTCTTCGCGTATTCATGCAAGTAAATCGCAGCAACCACCCCAAGCGGCATCACGATAATCGACATGATAAGCACCAAGAAAACGGTTCCGAATATTGCAGGAAAAACGCCGCCTTCAGAGTTCGATTCTCTTGGATCTTCGGATAAGAATTTCCAGACCTGTTTACCCCAATGCATCACTTTGTCAGGTAACGACATTTGGTTTGGGTACCAGTAGTCCAATATGTCTTCAAGGGGAATCGAAACATGAGAACCCGTCATGTCCTCAACAATTAGTGCGTAGCCAGAAAGCTGTAAACGCAAGCCATCCAGTTGTAAGTCCAACTTCGCCAGCTCTTGTTCCACTTGCTCTTTTTGTTGCAAGTTCTGCGCTAAAAAATCGTC
>NZ_JAWOWP010000215.1:0-847 GCF_033340555.1 Vibrio sp. 1069 | reverse complement strand
TCAAATCAGTTTTTTACTGTTTCTTGTGCTCGGTGCAATTGGCGCGTTAACGCCATTGGCGATCGACATGTATCTACCGGCAATGCCGACCATCGCAAAAGATTTGGGCGTTGCACCTGGTGCGGTTCAAATTACATTGACGGCTTATACGGCGGGTTTTGCGATTGGTCAGTTAATTCATGGGCCGCTTGCCGATAGCTTTGGCCGCAGACCGGTACTGATTTTGGGTGTGCTTTTCTTTGGATTAGCAGCAGTGGTGAGTGCGACCACAAACGGCATTGATGCGTTAACCTATGTTCGTACAGCTCAAGGTTTTGCTGGCGCGGCTGCGGCGGTCATTATTCAAGCTGTGGTGCGTGACATGTTTGACCGTGAAGACTTTGCGCGCGCAATGTCTTTCGTCACATTAGTTATCACGATTGCCCCGTTGGTTGCGCCGATGATTGGCGGTCACCTTGCGATTTGGTTTGGATGGCGCTCTATCTTTTGGGTGTTAGCCATTTTCGCTGTGGTTGTCATTCTGCTGGTTTTTTGGAAAATTCCGGAGACGCTGAAACCAGAAAACCGCCAACCACTGCGTTTTCGTACCACATTAAAAAACTACGCCCGTTTGTGTTCAAGTTCTGAAGCGTTGGGCTTGATGTTGTCTGGTGCATTCTCGTTTTCGGGGATGTTTGCATTCCTAACTGCGGGTTCGTTTGTTTATATTGATTTATACGGTGTTCGACCTGACCAATTTGGTTACTTATTCGGTTTGAACATTGTGGCGATGATCATCATGACCAGCATTAACGGTCGTTTGGTGAAAAAAGTGGGCTCTCATGCCATGCTTCGTTTTGGGTTGTTC
>NZ_JAWOWP010000214.1:0-848 GCF_033340555.1 Vibrio sp. 1069 | reverse complement strand
CATGATCTGATTAGAAGTGAATTAAACGAAGCTGCTGAAGTGCTCAACAAATTTTTAAGCGATGACCATAACATTGCTCAAATCGAAGCGGCAGCGAAGATGATTGCCGATTCTTTTAAGCAAGATGGTAAGGTGCTGTCGTGCGGTAATGGTGGTTCGCACTGTGATGCAATGCACTTCGCAGAAGAGCTAACAGGGCGTTACCGTGATAATCGCCCAGGATACGCTGGTATTGCGATTTCAGATCCAAGCCACCTTTCTTGTGTCAGTAACGATTTTGGTTACGACTTTGTCTTTTCTCGTTACGTTGAAGCGGTAGGCCGCAAAGGTGATGTTCTGTTTGGTTTGTCGACATCTGGCAACTCAGGCAATATTCTTAAAGCGATTGAAGCTGCGAAAGCGAAAGGCATGAAGACCGTCGCACTGACGGGTAAAGATGGCGGTAAAATGGCTGGTCTTGCTGATGTTGAAATTCGTGTACCACACTTTGGTTATGCAGACCGTATTCAAGAAGTACATATTAAGATTATTCACATCATCATTCAGTTGATTGAAAAAGAGATGGAATAATTTTCTGCAGCCACTTTTTCGGCTGTGGTTTAGGTAAGGAGTTCGTTAAACGATGTGTGAATTGCTCGGCATGAGCGCCAATGTTCCAACGGATATCTGTTTCAGCTTTACAGGGCTGATGCAGCGTGGAGGTCGTACTGGCCCGCACCGTGATGGTTGGGGAATTACTTTTTATGAAGATAAAGGTTTTCGAACCTTTAAAGATCCAAAACCAAGCTGTGAGTCCCAAATCGCTGAATTGGTGCAAAACTATCCGATCAAAAGTCGTGCGGTTGTGA
>NZ_JAWOWP010000213.1:0-848 GCF_033340555.1 Vibrio sp. 1069 | reverse complement strand
TAGGCGTATTGGCCACCAATTTGACGCTGATTAAACAAACTTTGTTCGAACTCGTTACAAGGCATCGGTTTTCCGTACAAAAAGCCTTGTCCGATATCGCATCCTTCGCCAATCAAAAACTGCTCTTGTTGTGGCGATTCAATCCCTTCAATGACCACTTGCAGCTCAAGTTTTTTCGCAATATGGATGATGGAACAAATGATTGCGCGGTCATCGTCGGATTTTTCCATTTGCTGAACAAAACTCTTGTCGATTTTGATGGCATCAAAAGGGTACTTCTTCAAATAACTGAAAGAGGCGTAGCCCGTACCAAAATCATCAAGTGACAATGTCACGCCAAGTTTGTTCAATTTTTTAAGGGTCGTTCGTGCGACCACTTCATCAGCAATTAACGCACTTTCCGTCACTTCTAACTCAAGAAAACGTGCCGGAAGGTGGAACGCTTCGAGAAGGTGTTCAACTTGCTCGGCAAAATTCACGTTCTGCAGTTGAATAGGAGAGACATTTACCGCAACTTTGAAATTATCGAATAACTCAGACCACTGTTTGGCTTTGTCGATAGCAGTACGCAAAACAAATGAGCCAACTTCAAATATGAGCCCATTTTGCTCAGCCATGTGGATGAGCGCTTCGTTAGATACATCACCTAAAACGGGGTGACGCCAGCGTAATAGTGCTTCTGCACCTATCCATTTGTGCGTATGAGGGTTCACTTTCGGTTGGAAATACAACATCAAATCGTCATTACGTACCGCTTGGAGCAGATAACTTTCAAGCTGATTATGGTTGTTTAACTCATGCGTGTGGCTCTCACAGAAGTAACTGTAAGCTTCACCCGACTCTTTACA
>NZ_JAWOWP010000212.1:0-848 GCF_033340555.1 Vibrio sp. 1069 | reverse complement strand
CATTTTAGCCACATGCTCTTGGCGATCGAGGCTGCAAGGTACGATCAAGGCATCGCGTTTGCCAATGACTTCATGTTGAATGAGCGAGATAAAGCACAAGACTTGGTTTACATTCCATCTCATGGTTTAGAAACCGGCGACAGTTTTTATTTTGTGCACAAGAAGAACCGAGCAAAGCAGGCCGAGATCGTCAAACTGACCAACCGGTTAAAGCAGCAGTGTCTGTAATTAAGATTAAATATTCTTAATTAAGAAGGAAAATAGAAAAGTTGTGTCTAAATATTTCATGTTTTATTGAGTTTTTATTCACTAACATCTCGCTCGGTTTAACGCCAAGCGAGATGGATAACGCGACATGCTTAAGGAAGGGCGATACACAAACTCAATAATAAAACAGGCAGTGAAATACAATGTTAAAGAAAACATGGCTAACAGCAGCCCTTCTAGCAACTTGTTCTATGGCAAACGCCGCTCCTTACATTGGTGCATCGATCGGTAAAGCAACGTTTGATGATATCAGTGGTTCAATCAAATCAAATACCTACAACGCAAGCGAGAAACTTGAAGTTAAAGACAACGAAAGTCTGTCTGGCAAAGTTTTTGGTGGTTACACATTCAACGAGTACATCTCTCTTGAAGGTGCGATCGGTGGTTACGACGCTCTAGACGGCTCCGTCGTTACCGTTGGTGACATGAAGTTTTTGGCTATCCAACCTAAATTAACGCTGCCAATTGGTGACCGTTTCAATCTTTTCGCGAAAGCGGGCCTTTCTTACTTCAACGCGGAATTTAAAGTAAGCAATTCTGTGCTAACTGGTGACGAAGGCCACACGACGTTTTCTGAAACG
>NZ_JAWOWP010000211.1:0-849 GCF_033340555.1 Vibrio sp. 1069 | reverse complement strand
TGTTCGATGGAGTAAGAAACTGGTGAGTGAGGCTCGCTTTCTCTAAAAAAGTCCGCCACATGTTGCAACTGTTGAATAGCTTGTTCTCGAGATTGCATGTTTGTAACTAATAACGCAGATGAGTGGTGAGTAACTGCTTGTTGACTTGCTTCTTCTAACTCTTCATCACCATTTTCGTCAGAAATGGAGACCTCAGCCTTATCCTTAAAACGATTACCCAACAAGTGCTTAAGTGCCGCGTGTATTGATTCAATTCTTTTTGAAATATATGAGCTAGGCGTTACATCCCCTACAGCGTCATCAAGTCGCTGACTGAACTCATTAAAAGCACCTGTAGCGAACTCGAGATCTGCAATCAGAGACTGGTAAAACTCATCAGAAGTTGATTTCACCGTGTCAGTGATACGCGACAATTCAATTGCGCCTTGATCTACTCGTGCTCTTCGCTTGTCTTCGTCCAAGCGCTCGAGTTCAATAGCTTGTTGGTACTCCCAATATGCATAAGATTGCTCCACACCCATATCCGTCAAAGGAATCGAGGCAAGAGGAAAGATCAGCGTTCCCTCACTATCAATACCATTAAGTCCAGTGATGGCAGAAATCCGCGTTTCTATGCCGTCTTCATCAGGCATTGGGTGCAGCTCATCCCAATATGACTCAACAAACGCGCTAGCAATTTTGTAGCCTACGCCCATGCCTCTAAAACCATAAAGCCGAGTTAATGCTTCTATTAGCCAGGCAACAAACTCAAAATCTTTTGATTGTGTAGCGAGAACTTCTGGTACTTCTTCAACAAAAACGCGCCATAAGTTGTTATGTGTATGAATACTCTCTTCTTCGATGATGGCG
>NZ_JAWOWP010000210.1:0-849 GCF_033340555.1 Vibrio sp. 1069 | reverse complement strand
AAAAATTCTTGCTATCGATACCGCAACTGAAAACTGTTCAGTTGCACTACTGGTTAATGACCAAGTGATTTCACGCAGCGAAGTGGCACCTCGTGACCACACGAAAAAAGTGCTGCCAATGGTTGACGAAGTGCTGAAAGAAGCGGGTCTAACTCTACAAGACTTGGATGCACTAGCGTTTGGCCGTGGCCCTGGTAGCTTTACTGGTGTTCGTATCGGTATTGGCATCGCTCAAGGCCTAGCATTTGGTGCAGAACTGCCGATGATTGGTGTTTCAACATTGGCTGCGATGGCACAAGCAAGCTACCGCCTGCATGGTGCAACTGATGTCGCTGTAGCGATTGATGCGCGCATGAGCGAAGTTTACTGGGCACGTTATTCTCGCCAAGAAAACGGCGAATGGATGGGTGTTGATGAAGAATGTGTGATTCCACCAGCTCGTTTGGCGGAAGAAGCACAAGCTGACTCTAAAACGTGGACAACAGCTGGTACAGGTTGGTCTGCATATCAGGAAGAACTGGCGGGCCTGCCGTTTAACACTGCAGACAGTGAGGTATTGTACCCTGACTCACAAGACATTGTGATTTTAGCTAAGCAAGAACTAGAAAAAGGCAATACGGTTCCTGTTGAAGAATCTAGCCCGGTTTACCTGCGTGATAACGTGACTTGGAAGAAACTTCCAGGCCGCGAATAATTAGGAAAAAAATAAGGACGGGGCGGTAGCCCTGTCTTTTTATGGAGCGTTATGGCGTCGATTAATGGTTTACCTCCTTCACTGATACCCGGTACCAACCGTACCAATAAAGTGGGTAAAAAAGGGCAGGTAAAGAAAGCTCAAAATAAGCAGTC
>NZ_JAWOWP010000209.1:0-853 GCF_033340555.1 Vibrio sp. 1069 | reverse complement strand
TGGTAGGTGACTATCAAGCTTGAGCATAAGGCGGCCGAATATTGGGACGTTGTACTGAGTTTCCAAAGCCGCTTTCATCTTTGAAATGTCCACTACAGGCGACTCAATGAGACCAGAAGCGGCTTTGGTTTCAGGAAAAGCTTTCATAAGATAAGGAGCAAAGCGCTTGAGCCTTGCACTCGCGACATGAATATCTTCTGCGTTCAATCCGACGTGCGGCAAACCTTCTTCAAGCGAGGTCACGTTGGGATTAAACCAGCAAACTTCATCTAGGTTGATCAGTTGCTCTACAAGTGGGAATTGTTTTTTAAGCACTTCCACATTCAGCTTGTTCATATCCTCTATCCTGCAATTCGTTCTTTAGAATCTTCCATTCAATTGGTTACGCACATAAACAAAAGCGCCGCAATTGCGACGCTTTTAACTCATTCAATTTGTGCTCTATGCGTAGTTTTGCTCGAACTCTTTCATGAAGTCGACCAACGCTTGCACACCTTCTAGCGGCATTGCATTGTAAATCGATGCGCGCATACCGCCCACCACACGGTGACCTTTTAGCGCCTTTAGTCCTTTTGCATCTGCAAGCTCAAGGAAAGTCGCGTCAAGTTCAGGCTTCGCTAATTGGAAAGGAACGTTCATTAATGAACGGTTCGATGGATGAACGCCGTTGCGGTAGAAATCAGACTGATCAATGTAATCGTAAAGCTGTTTTGCTTTTTCGCGATTCACTGTTTCAATGCTCTTAACGCCGCCTTGTGCTTTTAGCCATTTGAAAACAAGGCCAGACAAGTACCAAGCAAACGTTGGTGGCGTGTTAAACATTGATTCTTTTTCAGCAAGAACTTTGTAATCA
>NZ_JAWOWP010000208.1:0-857 GCF_033340555.1 Vibrio sp. 1069 | reverse complement strand
TATTGGGATAAAACCCACCAAGCAGAGCAAGAGATGGCTTTCGTAACCCAACTCAATTGGGCAAAAGAGATGGATTTACCTGTGGTGATCCACACCCGCGATTCCATCGAAGAAACGCTGACTCTGCTTCGTCAAGAGCAAGACGGTCGCCTGCGTGGCGTGTTCCATTGTTTTGGTGGCAGCTTAGAAGAGGCGCGAGCAATTAACGAGTTGGGCTTCCACCTTGGTTTAGGCGGTGTATCGACGTTTAAAAACGGCGGCATGGACCAAGTCATTCCACACTTAGACATGCAATGGGTCATCTTAGAAACAGACTGCCCATATTTGGCGCCAGTGCCGCATCGCGGTAAACGCAATGAGCCAGCTTACACATCGCTCGTCGCGCAGCGAGTGGCAGACTTGCGTGGCGAAGAGGTCGCAACCATAGATGCTATCACCACGGAAAATGCAAAAAGCTTATTCAAGATTTAAGCAAGACAACAAACGCAACAAGCGGCCACACTAGGTCGCTTTTTATTGCCTAAACGGTTGGGTGAACAGGCCAAACCTGAAACGACTCAACCAGCAATACTGTAGTGTTGATAGACATAACTATTAACTTGTAACCCTACTCACTTCGCATCATGCGTATTCCATCAGTACGCTTCTTGTGACTGTCGACAACTCGACACATTCTTTTCTTATACTGCTATTCGCCTACGTCTTAGCACAGGTGTAAAACAACATGAATACGGATATTGAAATGTGTACACATGGTGCTTACTTGCAACGCGTACCACGCAACTTTTTTCAAAAGCTGCTAGGCATCAAAGAAGTTTATGTCTGTACTAAATGTGGTTACGTGTTGAAAGTTAAGT
>NZ_JAWOWP010000207.1:0-857 GCF_033340555.1 Vibrio sp. 1069 | reverse complement strand
GATCGGTCCGTTTTGTGAAATCGTTCTTCACTCTCTGGAAGACTTAAATACCTCTGCAATCAAAATCGCCAATGGCGAAAACACCGGCCGCCAAGTAGGTTCGCCTATTACTGACTTAGCGCTAAAAATGCTGAAAGACATTGAAGGCTCTGAGCGTAATTTCTCACGTTCTTACTTCACACGTGCCAAAGGCGGCGTACTAATGAAGTCAATCACTGTTGCGATCCGCAACGGTGAAAATCGCGTAATTGGTTTGCTGTGTATCAACGTCAACCTTGATGCGCCATTTTCGCAAGTGTTGCAATCTTTCATGCCAACGCAAGAAGCGAAAGAAGCCGCTTCATCGGTGAACTTCGCGAGTGACGTAGAAGAGCTGGTGGACCAAACCGTTGAACGCACGATTGAAGAAATCAATGCGGATAAATCGGTATCGAACAACACTAAGAATCGTCAGATCGTGATGGAGTTGTACGACAAAGGCATCTTCGACATCAAAGATGCCATCAACCGTGTTGCCGATCGTCTTAACATTTCAAAACACACCGTGTACTTATACATTCGTCAACGTAAAACCGAGGACGAATAAGCGTGGGTGGATTAACTTACACGCTGGTGGTAAATGGCTCTGTTTACGGCAGCCAATCGGCACGCAGCGCATATCAATTCGCACAAGCAGTCATTGAACAAGGGCATACTCTGGTGAGTGTGTTCTTTTATCAAGATGGTGTGATCAACGGTACAGCGTTAAGTGTGCCAGCTAATGATGAGTTTGATTTGACTAAAGCATGGCAAGGTCTCGCTAAAGAACATGATGTGCGTTTGGAAACGTGTGTCGCTGCAGCGCTGCGTCGTGGCAT
>NZ_JAWOWP010000206.1:0-857 GCF_033340555.1 Vibrio sp. 1069 | reverse complement strand
TCTGAAAGGTGAGCTTCCTTTTGGCGATGATACTGATCCTTATGTTTGGCTATTAGATCCAGAACAACAATTGAAAGCTCACTCAATTATTGAAGCATTTAGGCAGCAGTCACAAAGCAACATATATGAAGACTGGCAATGTCCTCATTGTCTTGAACACAACGAAGGACAGTTTGGTGCGTGTTGGCAATGTGGATATCAAATTGGGGAGCCATGATCGTTCCCCTATTCTCGCATTTCAGGTGTCTACATTGATGGCTAGGCGACGATACTTTGTTGCTTTATAAATTCGATAGAGTGTTGGTTAAAATCTTCAGGACGCTCTACATTGCAGACATGACCGCAGTTTGGAATTTCACGCAAGATACTGAGCTTATGCGCTGCAACCATCTCTTTCACCGGTTGGATGAACATATAGTCTCTATCACCCATCAAATACAATGTCGGTATGGGTAACTCTCTGTCTTTGAAGTACTTCATCAATGGGTTTACATCCGCGGCAAGAATAAACCAGCGTTTAAACTCTTTTTGGCACAGCTTCTTTGCTTCTCGAATAAACAAATGCCTTGATTCACGCTGACTTCGTTGCGGCATCACAATGTAAGCAAACAGCTTATACAACCACATATAAGGCAAGATATGTTTACAGAAGTTACCCAACTTAACCAAAATCTGCGAACGCGTATTCAAGCGTGTCACCGCACCGCCTAAAACCATCGAACGAACTCTTTCAGAAGACAACTCCGCTAAATTTCGAACAATGATCGTACCCAACGACATGCCAACAAAGTGCGCCGACTGGATTTTTAGGTGATCCAGCACTTTTAATATATCTTGCGTCACTTCCGTGAAGGTGT
>NZ_JAWOWP010000205.1:0-859 GCF_033340555.1 Vibrio sp. 1069 | reverse complement strand
AAATTCTGCGGTGCCTTTTTCAAGATTCGGATCGATGACGAACTCACCTTTTGCTACTCGCTGCGCGGCGGCTTCAAGGCGTCGTGCGGGTTGGCTCAGCGCCCAAGCAAGCCACAGCAGTAATGGCGTGCTCACCAGCATGACGGCCAACAGTAACTGGAATGGGTGGTCGAAGAGACGTAGCAGCAGCGGTGGTGGCTCGTTCCATTTAAAGCCAACGTACATCAGCAGTTCAGAGTCGGCCAGAACGATTGGCACAGGGCCGGCAATCATATAGCGGCCATAAAGTCTCTGTTTTGGTTTGTTGTAATCTTCAATACTGGTGACAAAGTTTTGCATCGCACGCAGTTGAAAGTTGCTGCGCTTATCGGTGGTTAAGACGTTGCCGTTGTAATCCGAAAAGAACACTCGTGGTCGTGGGTCATGTTTACCTGCGCGGTTGCCCTCGACGCGGAATAAAATGCGTCCTAGATCGGTTTCTTTGCTGTATTTGTTTTGAATGGCATCACGCGTTTCAATGATCCGCTGATAATGCTCGTCGGGAATGTCGCGTGCTTTCCTTGGATCCAAATGTGGCAGTGATAGCACGGCTATCAATACCAACAGCATAGTGAACCAAAAGATGGCAAAGATGCGTCCATACAAGCTATTAATCTTTGGCAGTTTGATGCGTGAAAGGCGCATTAATCCTCCTCAAGCAGCATATAGCCGCGACCACGTAGGGTTTTGATGCGCGGTTTGCCATTGCTTTGGTCGGGCAGCTTTTTGCGTAAGTTCGACACGTGCATATCGATTGCGCGGTCAAAGGCCGCCAGTCGTTTACCTAGTACGTCGAGGCTCAACGTCTCTTTGGTGAGTA
>NZ_JAWOWP010000204.1:0-860 GCF_033340555.1 Vibrio sp. 1069 | reverse complement strand
TCCACCTTAAAACGGCGCGCTGATGAAGAGACAAGTTGGTTAAGTGGCTGATTGGAAAAACTGACACCCCCGCTTTTTCTCAATGCGGTAATGTCATCAGCTTTGTCTTGTACCCATGTAAGCAATTGCTTTTCACTTTGGATACGAGATTGCGCCAACTCTGCACGTTGGCTCATCGGCTGCAGCAGCCCCCAGTAAAGAATGCCAAGGATGGCGAATGCACCGCAGCCCAGCACAAGTCGTTGTTCACGCTGAGAGATGCCACTCCACCAAGCTTGCGCTTGAGAAATTAAATTCTTCATCATCACCTCACTGACGCTTCAACACAAAGCTACCCATCACAACGTTATCGCTGCGATTAAGCTGACCTTGCTCAACATTAAACTTCTCAGCCAACTTCACACGAGCCTGCTCAAAAGGCTGGAAGTCTGAGCTACGTGCGTGAATGCGCACTTCACCACGTTGGCCGTCATACTTAAAGCTGGTGATTTCTAGATCTTTCACCTGACCAAGCGTTGCTGGCAAGGCAGCAAGCCAAGACAACATCGCAACATCTGTTGAGCCACCAGATAAACGGCGCTCTTCATCTGTCATTTGACGCTTTAAGTAACTTACGGTCGGAATTCGATTCTTGTTTGGGAAAACCTGACGGAAAATACGTTCGCTTTCTTCACGATAGGCTTGTGCTTGCGCCTCGTACTTGTGGACGACGAGAAGTTGCTGAGCCACGACCACCACTAACAAAACGCCCGCAGCGATAGCCGCCTTTTGCCAAACTTTCCAGTACTTACCCCAAGAAGACTTCGGCTTAAACTCGCCAGTTAACAGGTTCGTTTTACTACTCGCGACGCCTTTTGCGA
>NZ_JAWOWP010000203.1:0-863 GCF_033340555.1 Vibrio sp. 1069 | reverse complement strand
ATAAACATTTCGAGTAGGTAGCTGATGCCAAGCCGGATGGAAACCGTCACTTTGGTCGCGGCACGACCATTTTTCATCACCACTTTGATACCAACAAAACGCATGCCGATGGTTTGCCCTTCCTTCAACCAATACCAGTTAATCACGAGAAGAATGGGAACAGTAAGGAGGTACACCGCGTGGGTGTCGTAAACAAGCGTGAAGTTTTCTTGCAGGGATAAACGGAAGTCATAGAGCCAAAAATTGATACCCAACGCGATAACAACGACAACGCTAATGACGACGAACAGATCAACGAAACCGCCTATAAGCCGCTGCATTTTGCTCGCAATTGAAGAGTACATATAACCACCTACAACAACAGTGAACGCAGTCTAGGCATTGTTGTATATGTGCTCAATTGATAAGTCTATAAATTCGTATCATGTCTCAAAAGTGATTTTTAATTTACACCGATATAACTTAGTTATCTCGGTTTCAGCGATGAGTGGATACTTACCAATAACGCTCATAGATAACGTGACCGCCTGTTCGAGTTCGATACTTTTCTAACCCTAGCCCTTGCAGCACAGGCAAGGTATCTTTAATCATCTCTGGGTTACCGCACAGCATCACAAAGCTGCTTTGCGGAGAGAAAGGCACATCCACTTTATTGGCAAGCTCACCAGACGCAATCAGCTCTGGGATTCGACCTTGCAGTTTTCCGAGTGACGATTCACGACTCACGATTGGCACGTACTTTAAGCGTCCTTCATATCGGAATTGAAGATGCTCAATCAGGTATTTGTAGACCAAATCTTTTTCATAGCGAACACCATGCACCAGCACGATACGATCATTGTGAGGAAGCAGGTTAATGTCAT
>NZ_JAWOWP010000202.1:0-864 GCF_033340555.1 Vibrio sp. 1069 | reverse complement strand
CTTGTATATCCGGTATAAAAACATCGATGTTTGGTAGCATAAAAAATGCTCCAAATTATATTCTAGATAAAAAAGCCTTAGCATGTAAATAGTTTCTTATTTTGCCATGGCTTATGATCTCATTTCTAACACCAGCGTGACATTGTGCGGTTATCTTGCTCCCTTGCTTGCTGATAAACTATCAAGAGTGCATAATTTGTCGGCCTATTTCCTCCAGCACTAGAGGCTTGGAGTCAATAGGTCGTTTTTACTTACACCATATAGAAAGCGATACAGTGGCTTACGCTCAACGCCTCAGGGCGGTAGCGTGCCAGCTCTTCAGTATTTATTGGCCTGCATAGTACGCTTAACTTTGTCTTAGCAGTCCATATTATTACCAGTACTAGGAACTTTTACGTGATAAAAAAGCAGCATTGTTTGGGAATACTTAGTGCACTGGGTTTGAGCCTGAGTTCTTCTTCAGCGTCAGCCGATTTTTATGCTGGTGCGTTAGTCAGTTACTCTAACGCCGAATTTCATTATTCCTCTTCTTCAGTAACCGAGGGAACCCCTTTCCTTCTCCAAGCGCAAGCTGGTTACTTCTTCAATGATTACCTCGCTTTTGAGGCGCGCTACGGAACCTCTGTACAACGAGACAACGGGCAGGCAGTAGACAGCCTCGCGAGTGGCTTTATCAAATTGAACATGCCCGTCTCCGAACGTATCGCCCTTTACGGACTTGCCGGTTATTCGAGTGTTCAGATCGACCAACAGAATGTAGGCTCAAATAAAGATCAAGGCTTTAGTTTTGGCTTAGGGATGCATTACGCTTTAGACAAGCAGAATGCGGTTGTTTTTGAGTTTGTTGACAGCACATCTGAAGAT
>NZ_JAWOWP010000201.1:0-864 GCF_033340555.1 Vibrio sp. 1069 | reverse complement strand
CATCAACTACAACAGCAAACCTTTGAGTTGAAGCTATTGCCTCATTGCGAATGCCGATTACCTGCTTGGCAACGTTACGGGAGAACCGCCGTCGATAGCCCAAGAGTAAAGTGTCGCTGCTGTCAAAAAACCGCAACGCTGCTGAACCCGAACAAAGAATCCCACACACTCCAACCACTGCTTGATGCTCTATTGGCCGAGGTTTCACCCAAAGATTTACAGTATAAATTGGGCTTGAATCATCGCCGTTTTTCACAATATCTTGAACGTTTGGCAAGTATGCTGGACACTTTTAGTCGCTTATACGAACGTCACTTATCGTTCTCGAATATCCAAACTCGTTCCTTTGTTCAAGTGGCGCGCTCTGGTTTTCGCCACCATGGTCGAGAACAACGTGCAGCGCATATTTGGACACTATGCAGCGTCGATGCCCAAACGGGTTATGTGCTTTTGCTCAGTGACAACGCTTGGTTTCCTCAGACAGAGATGTCAGAGCACGTCATTCCTCAACCGCTTTGGGAGCAAAGCCGTTACCAATTAACGCAGCAAGAAGAAATGCCAAACGAATCAGATGTATTTCTCCAAGCACAGCGCACTTACGACAAAATTCTTAGCCGCAGCCAATTTGACCAACTCGCTTACTGCGATGGTTCGCACGCGAAATCAAAAGAAGTGCTACTCACTCGCCCAGTTTTTGCTGCGCACGCGCACATGCAAAACTTGGCGAAATACTTTGCTAACAAAGTGCCGAAACGCTTTGTCCTCGAACATGAAAGCTTTTTACGAGGGGCAGCGATCACCGCTTTTACCTCCGCCATTAAGCGGGGCACGACGCAACTCTATTATTGCCATATTGGACAAAGT
>NZ_JAWOWP010000200.1:0-865 GCF_033340555.1 Vibrio sp. 1069 | reverse complement strand
ACAACGTCAGTTGGCTAGGTGACCCTCGGCTTAAGTAGGGTCAATTTATATAATGCAGTTACTGTGCCAACTTTTATATGCCCGAAAATCGTGGTTTCTGTGACATACGTTGCTTAAACTTTGAATGTTTTTGCAATTTGCAAGTGCGTTATGCAATTTGTCTCTATTATGCTAATGATTGATTAATAAACAGTGGACTTTTTAGAGCATGACTAAACTCGCCGTTCCCAAAAAGGCGAAAAAACCAACCACATCTGTCACTGTCGTTAGAATAACCGAGCCTGCTAAGGCTGGATCCAATTTGAACTTATCCAGAATAATAGGTATCAACACGCCAAACAAAGCTGCGGTAATAATGTTGACGATAATGGCCAGTGCGATGGTTCCGCCTAAAACTGGCGATTGGAACCACAATCCGGCTAACCCGCCGATAATCAGTGCCCAAGCAATGCCGTTCAGAGCTCCAATACCCAGTTCATTTTTCAATAGCTTGAAACGGTTACCTGGAGTGATCTGATTAAGCGCCATCGCACGAACCATCAGAGTGAGCGTTTGGCTGCCCGCGATGCCACCCATCGATGCAACGATTGGCATGAGAACAGCCAAAGCCACCACTTGAGCAATCACATCTTCAAACAGTCCGATAGTGACAGAGGCTAAAATTGCAGTCAGCAAATTGATGCCCAACCACACGCCACGTTTTTGTGAGCTTTTTAGTACTGGCGCAAATAAGTCATCGCCTTCATCCATACCAGTACCGGCCATTAAGCGCGCTTCGTAGATTTCTCGTTGAGTACTTAATGCAAATTGCCAATCGACCTCACCAATGAGAGTTTGGTCAGCATCTGTTACGGGGAGCGCGGGT
>NZ_JAWOWP010000199.1:0-865 GCF_033340555.1 Vibrio sp. 1069 | reverse complement strand
TTCGGATCGTTAAAGCTTTGAAGCAGACTTGCATCTTGTTCGAACTGTTGAGCCACAGGTTGAAGACTCTTTGGCAGAAGGCTTGTTGCGTCAACACCAAGGGATACTTTCACCTGATTCATGAATTCTTGTAGGAATAGTTCTGTTGGTGACAATGGCTCTTCAACCCAGTAAATCCCGTAATCTGTCACGTTCGCCAGCTTCGCAGCTAACTCAACGGCATCATCGAAGTCACCCATTTGGTCAACAAGACCGAATGATAAGGCATCTTGACCTGTCCAAACTCGGCCTTGCGCGACTTTGTCTACCTCTTCTACCGTCATATCTCGGTTTGAACCAACCAAAGAGATAAAGCGTTTGTAGCCATGCTCAATGCCTAATTGGAACGCTTGAGACGCGCCTTCAGACAAGCCAGTCGTAATGCCGTCGCCAGAAAACGGTGAGGTGCCAACGCCGTCGGTGTTGATACCAAGTTTGCTGAAGCCTTTTTCGAACGTCGTAATAACGCTGAAGATACCAATAGAACCTGTCAGTGTTGTTGGTTGTGCGACGATTTTATCTGCGCTCATTGAAATCCAGTAACCGCCAGAGGCCGCTAAGCTCGACATCGAAACTACAACAGGTTTGCCTGCTTTTTTTAGCGCTTCCACTTCGTTGCGAATCACTTCTGACGCAAACGCACTGCCACCAGGGCTGTCTACGCGAAGCACGACTGCTTTTACCTTCTCATCGTTACGCGCTTGACGCAGTAGACTTGCAACCGTGTCACCGCCTACTGTTCCACGAGGTTGCTGACCATCCATGATGGCGCCACTTGCAACAACAACGGCAATATCATGGTTTGCGAGTGTGTAGTCTGGGCGAA
>NZ_JAWOWP010000198.1:0-865 GCF_033340555.1 Vibrio sp. 1069 | reverse complement strand
AATGTCTAGACCTTCTTCTGGCTCATCAAGGTTAATCGTTGGTGGAACGATTTGGTCAACCAAAGACATAATCGTGATGATAGCTTCAACTGAACCAGCAGCACCCAATAGGTGACCAGTCATTGACTTAGTTGAAGAAACAAGAACTTGTTTTGCACCTTCTTCACCAAGAGCACGTTTCACACCCTTGATTTCAGCAACGTCGCCAGCAGGAGTAGATGTACCGTGAGCATTCACGTAACCTACTTGAGTACCCGTGATGTTCGCATCACGCATTGCTGCTTCCATTGCTAACGCACCACCTGAACCATCTTCACTTGGTGAAGTCATGTGGTAAGCATCACCAGACATACCAAAGCCAACTAGCTCTGCGTAAATCTTAGCGCCACGTGCTTTCGCATGTTCGTATTCTTCAAGAACCATCACGCCAGCACCATCACCTAGAACGAAGCCGTCACGGCCTTTATCCCATGGGCGAGATGCCTTTTGAGGTTCGTCATTGCGAGTAGAAAGTGCTTTAGCAGCACCGAAGCCTGCCATACCAAGAGGCGTAGAAGCTTTTTCTGCACCACCAGCAACCATCGCGTCTGCATCACCGTATGCAATCATACGAGCAGCGTGGCCAATGTTATGTAGACCTGTAGTACATGCAGTAGAGATCGCGATGTTTGGACCACGAAGACCACGCATGATAGACAGGTTACCCGCAACCATGTTTACGATGGTCGAAGGAACAAAAAATGGGCTAACTTTGCGAGGACCTTTCTCAACCAGTGCTGAGTGACCAGTTTCAATGAGGTCTAGGCCGCCAATACCTGAGCCGATTGCAACACCAACTCGAGGCGCGTTTTCTTCGGTAATTTGT
>NZ_JAWOWP010000197.1:0-866 GCF_033340555.1 Vibrio sp. 1069 | reverse complement strand
TTACCATTGTTGGTAAGCCTCACACCTCAGCGGCTGCGCTGGACATTCTAAAAACGCTTTATGTAGATACTGCGCCTGTGCGTGGCGAGATCCCAGATATCGAACCAGAACAAATTCATCTGGCGATCAAAGAATCTGGCGTATTAGAACAAAATACCGAATCAAGTATTGCGCACGGAAAAGAAGTGTTCGTAAAAACCAAAAAAGGCGTCATTAAACCGCGCACACCAAACCAAGCTCAGTACTTGGTCAATATGGTTACGCACGACATCTCTTTTGGTATTGGTCCTGCAGGTACAGGTAAGACTTACCTTGCCGTTGCAGCAGCAGTTGATGCACTAGAACGCCAAGAAATTCGTCGCATTCTTTTGACACGTCCGGCGGTAGAAGCGGGTGAAAAACTGGGTTTCTTACCTGGTGACTTAAGCCAAAAGGTTGACCCATACCTTCGTCCACTGTACGACGCATTATTCGAGATGCTAGGCTTCGAGCGAGTTGAAAAGCTGATTGAACGCAACGTTATCGAGGTTGCTCCTCTGGCATACATGCGCGGTCGTACGCTGAACGATGCTTTCATCATTCTAGATGAAAGTCAGAACACCACCGTTGAACAGATGAAAATGTTCCTGACTCGTATTGGTTTCAATTCTCGTGCAGTTATTACTGGTGACGTTACTCAGATCGACTTACCCCGTGGTGCGAAGTCAGGTCTTCGTCATGCGATTGAAGTGCTCAGTGAAGTCGACGACATCAGCTTTAACTTCTTCCAAGCAGATGACGTTGTTCGCCACCCTGTGGTTGCTCGCATCGTCAACGCCTACGAGAAGTGGGAAGCGCAAGATCAAAAAGAACGTAAAGAGTTCGAG
>NZ_JAWOWP010000196.1:0-868 GCF_033340555.1 Vibrio sp. 1069 | reverse complement strand
GCTTTGCTGCCTCTCATTTTGGTAACGAAGCAAGCGTAACCACAATGGAAGCAAACCTAAACGCAGCATACAAAATTAATGATGCGGTAAGCATTGGTGGTGGTATTCGTTACATCATCGGTGAAGGAAGTTTTGGCGCTACGACTCCTAAAGTAAACGTATTACAAAAACCTCAAGGTACGACTCTGAAGTACATGGAAGGTGACGATACGGCTTGGGGCTGGCAATTGGGTACAGCGTGGCAGATCAATGAAAACAACCGCATCGGTTTCACGTACAAATCTGAGGTTGAGCTGAAGCTTGAAGGTCATGCTGAGGGCCTTGGTTTTGGCTTCGGTACTCCTAAGCTTCCACAGCTGCGTGACAATGGCTACATGTACCTAAACCTACCAGCAACGGCTGAACTAGCGAGCTTCCACCAAGTAACAGACCAACTTGCGCTACACGCAAGTTTCAACTGGACTGACTGGAGTTCTTTCGAGAAGCTAGAAGCTCACCTAGAAACCGCTGGTACACACATGGTGAAAGTGGAAAACTGGGAAGATAACTACCGCTTTGCAGTTGGTGCGACTTACCAACTTCAACCTAAGGTAGCCCTACGTACTGGTATTGCATACGATACGTCTGCTGTAAGTGATAAGAACCGCACGATCACTATTCCAGAAACAGACCGTACTTGGTTAAGCATCGGTGCAACTTATGACTGGACGAAAGACTTCAGCCTAGACGCTGGCTTCACTTACATTATCGCGAAAGACGCACCAATCGTTGAGTCTCGTGGCTACAAGTCAGACGATTCAGCTGAAGTAGTTGGCGGTCAATTCGTTGGTGAAACAACGGGTAACGTTTGGCTAATCGGTGTTCAAGC
>NZ_JAWOWP010000195.1:0-869 GCF_033340555.1 Vibrio sp. 1069 | reverse complement strand
TTAGTAAATCACTAAGAACTTAAAGCAAACATCTACACACCCGTAGATGTTTGCTGAACACAACTCACCAACTTAATCTTCTTGCTTACCTTCTGACGCTTTTTTCTCTTGTTTCTTGGCCTTAATTTCTTTGCGACGACGCTTGAAAAAGGCCTGTAACTGCTCACGGCACTCATCCTCTAACAGCCCTCTTTCGACCGTTGCGTAATGGTAAGCTGCTTGGCTCTCAAACAAGTTCAATACCGTACCAGCCGCGCCCGCTTTAAGATCTGGCGCGCCAAATACCACGCGTTTCACTCTGCTGTGCAACAGTGCTCCTGCGCACATCGGGCAAGGCTCTAGTGTGACATAGAGAGTGGTGTCTAAAAGTCGATAGTTTTCTAACACAGTCCCAGCATTACGTAGAGTCTGAATCTCCGCATGTGCTGTTGCATCATTAGAGCAGATAGAGCGGTTCCAGCCTTCTGCAATCACTTCTCCATCTTTAACTAATACCGCTCCCACAGGCACCTCTCCTTCCAATTCAGCTTGTTCAGCTAATGCAAGTGCTCGGCGCATAAAAATTTCGTCTTGTGGGGTAAATTGATGCTCAGACAAAAGGGCTCCAGAAAGGAAGGTAACTATGAATAGCGAAATATTACCACCAACATCGCTTTCACTACAGC
Organism: Vibrio sp. 1069; assembly: GCF_033340555.1. Lineage (NCBI taxonomy): Bacteria > Pseudomonadati > Pseudomonadota > Gammaproteobacteria > Vibrionales > Vibrionaceae > Vibrio > Vibrio sp. 1069. The sequence goes on along the minus strand of NZ_JAWOWP010000195.1, from coordinate 204 downwards.
AGGACATAAGTTTTGGAGATGCGCCTCTTTCGTAATAGCACATCAAAAAAAAAGCGCAGACCTTTCGACCTGCGCTTTTCTCTAATATTCGATCATTTACATCGTGTATGTGTACGGTGCTTGAATACCTAGTGGGATACCTACCATCCAGTAAAGAACTAGGAAGATTGACCAACCAATCAACATAGCAATCGAGAATGGCAT
>NZ_JAWOWP010000194.1:0-875 GCF_033340555.1 Vibrio sp. 1069 | reverse complement strand
AATTTCGCAGTTTATCCAGCTTTCCCTCTTTAAAAAGAGAGGCGAACATTGGGGCAACAACGAAGTTAATGGTAATCAGTACAAAGCCAATCAGTAGCGATGTTCGTTGCGCTGCTGCTAACAACCCTAGCTCCGTGGTAGAAATGAAAAAACCAGCAATAACAATGCTTCCCCATTGGAGGATATTGGTGAAAATGCTGCCAATCCACACTTGCTTCGCAGAGGAGATCAGTTCGATATTTGTTGTCGGGGTCGGCTTTTGATATTGACCAGAGCTAAACCATTTAGTCGTTGAAGCAATACTGACGATCAGACTCGCCAGCAGCAATGCCGCCATTAGGCTGTTGATGTTTTGTAAGTGCAGTGTGCTCAGGCCAATAATGAACAAAACCATGAGCACACTGACGCCGAGTTGAAGCGCGAATAGGGATGGCACCACCATTTTACTTGCTTGTAAAACACGGCTGTTGGTTTGTCCTAATACGAGGAAAGGTACACACATCAGCGCGAGCGTAATCGCCACTATTGGACTGTTGGTTTGATTCAGTTGATTTGGAAAAAGGTAAAAGCCGACAAATAGAGTAACGGCTGCCATGAAACAAAATGTGATACTGCGAGTTAAAGCCGTCCAATAGTTGTCACTTTGCTGTTGAATATCTCCGTTGCTAAACGCGATAGCGTTGAATCGGACTAAAGCAACGTCAAAGCCTCGCTGAGAAATAATGGCTGTGAGCGATACGAGATTGAACAAGAAGAAAAACTGACCTGAAGTGGATGCATCGGTTGTGCGCGACACGATGAGCGTAAGCAAAAAGGCAAATAATGCACTGAAAACTCGCGTGATTGCCGTTTTCATGCCGAGTGACAGCAAGTTC
>NZ_JAWOWP010000193.1:0-877 GCF_033340555.1 Vibrio sp. 1069 | reverse complement strand
GCCCGTTAGATGCTGACGGCAGTGTGCAATCACTGCTTCTTGGGTTAAGCTCGGGTCACGTTTTACAACGTAGATCTTCCCCAACTCACCAGACACTCCATGCTGTTGACTAATTGCAGCCACTTCAAGAACTTTGCCGTGCAGAGCGACAACGTCTTCGATTTCATTCGGGTAAACGTTGAAGCCAGAAACCAAGATCATGTCTTTCTTACGGTCAACAATGTGCAGGAAGCCTTCGTCATCAAACTTAACGATGTCACCCGTTGATAGCCAACCGTCTTCGTTAATGGTGTCTTTGGTTGCTTCCGGACGTTGCCAGTAACCTTGCATTACTTGAGGGCCGCGAACTTGTAGCTCACCTGTACCAGTATTTGGCAGTACATTGCCTTCTTCATCAACCATACGAACTTCTGTCGAAGGAACTGGCAGACCGATAGAACCGTTGTACTCAACCAAGTCATGCGGGTAAGCCGCAACTAACGGTGAACACTCAGTAAGTCCATAACCTTCAAGCAAGTAGCAGCCTGTGGTCTTCAGCCATTTCTCAGCAACAGCACGTTGAACTGCCATACCGCCACCAACAGCCAAGCGAAGATTACTGAAGTCCAACTCATGGAAATCTTCATTGTTCACTAGCGCATTGAATAAGGTATTCACACCTGTGATCGCTGTGAATTGGTACTTTTGCAGCTCTTTTACAAAGCCGGGAATATCACGCGGGTTGGTAATCAGTAAGTTACGACCGCCCATTTCGATAAACAGCAAACAGTTCACTGTCAGTGCGAACACGTGGTAAAGCGGCAATGCGGTTACCACTAATTCACGACCTGGAGAAAGTACTGGACCGTAAGCCCCTTTCGCCTGAAGCACGTTAGCA
>NZ_JAWOWP010000192.1:0-880 GCF_033340555.1 Vibrio sp. 1069 | reverse complement strand
ATCGATGCTCCGTTTAGTAGGAGAGCATGATGCAAAACCTCCCACCACTTAATGCCCTGAAAGCCTTTGAAGCAACAGCCCGTTTGCGAAGCTTTACAAAAGCTGCAAAAGAGCTAAATGTCACTCGCGCGGCGGTCAGTCAGCAAGTTAAATCGTTGGAACTTCAGTTAAACGCGATACTTTTTGAGCGCAATGGTGCGCAGCTTTTATTAACGCAAGCTGCCCAAGCCTACTTACCTGTTGTTAGCCAGACTTTGCAGATGCTATCTGTAGCAACTCAACACCTTTTTGCTCGCCAGAAAAATACTGAACTGACGCTTCATGTCGCTCACAGCTTTTGTTCTCAATGGTTAATGCCGCGCTTGGCCGATTTTCATCGTCAGCACCCTGATGTCGTGATAAAAATTTCAACGACTGCCAACACGGTGCCAAATGCTAGTGCCATTGCGGATGTGGAGATCATCAACGGTTATGGAGAGTGGCAATCAGAACAGGCTGTTCAACTTACCCAAGAAAACTGGATAGTAGTGGCGAGCCCTGGTTTTTTAAATCTTAATTCGGTCATTCATCTTACCGATATCGCGCTAGCGCCAAAACTGTGCACGGGCGGATACCATGAATCGTGGCAAGCTTGGCTGCGTTTTCAGGGCTATAAAGGCAAAGTGAGTAAACCTATCGCCGAGTTTGAACATTCCTTACTAGCCATTCAAGCGGCGGTGAATCAGTTAGGCATACTGCTTGTTAGGGACTTTTTAGTGGAGGATGAGCTACAACAAGGACTTTTGGTTCCGATTGGTGGATGGTCCATGCCAAGCGCCAGCGCGCATCATATAGTGGTAAGGGAAAGCGATAAACCGCAAGTTGAGGCTTTCACTCATTG
>NZ_JAWOWP010000191.1:0-880 GCF_033340555.1 Vibrio sp. 1069 | reverse complement strand
CGACAACCGTGGCTGCAGAAGTAACTCAACAACAGCCACCAACCGAGGTTACTGCTAGCAAACAACCTCAAATAACGGAAATTAACGATGCAAGTCTCAACACGTTAACTGCAGATTTCTTTTCTAAAGAAGCTTCTCGACGTGTGACATTCGATACTAGCAGCGCAATGGATGCTCCTTTTGATTTGTTGTTCTTGAGTATTTGTTCGGTCGCGTGGGATGACATCGAAATTGCAGGACTGGCCGATCATCCTCTGTTCAAAGAGTTTGACATCATGTTCGACAATTTTAGTTCCGCTACGTCATATAGCGGGCCTGCGGTCATTCGTCTGCTACGAGCCAATTGCGGTCAACAGGAACACAGTCAACTGTTCCAACCAGCACCTTCAAAACAGTGCTACTTGTTCGAAAGTTTGAAAGAGCTAGGCTTCAAAGAAAATTTACTGATGAACCACAATGGTGTCTTCGATAGCTTCCTTGAATTGATCAAGAAAGACGGTGACTTACAAGCGGCTCTTATGTCTCAAGAAGGTTTAGCTCCTTACCAAAAATCTTTTGATGGCTCTTCGATCTTCCGCGATAAGCAAGTACTGGATAACTGGTGGCTGCAAAGACTTAACAGTAGTGACGACAAAGTCGTGGCACTCTACAACTCAATTTCACTGCACGATGGCAACCGGATCATCAATACGAATTCAAGCACATCCATTGCTAGCTACAAAATGCGCCTTAAGAATTTGCTTGATGATCTCTATGCGTTCTTTAAAACCTTAGAGTCCTCAAAGCGCAACATTGTTGTGGCCTTGGTACCGGAACATGGTGGTGGTATGCGAGGAGACCGAATGCAAATTTCAGGTATGCGAGAAATTCCTGCGCCAAC
>NZ_JAWOWP010000190.1:0-883 GCF_033340555.1 Vibrio sp. 1069 | reverse complement strand
AAGATTAAAAAATTATTGAATAATAGAGGGGCAAACAAGAAGTACGCAGCGCACAAGCGCTATTACAACCTCTGCTCCACAACAGGATAACTACATGTCTAATTCGTTTGTACTGGTGATCAACTCTGGTAGCTCTTCACTAAAATTTGCAGTCATCGATTCCGTATCGGGTGACGCGGTGCTAAGTGGTCTGGGCGAATGCTTTGGTCTATCAGACGCTCGTATGAGCTGGAAATTCAACGGTGAAAAAAAGGAAATCTCCATCGAAGGTGACGATAGCCATCACAAAATCGCTATCGGCAAACTAGTAGGTTTAACCGAAGAGTTAGGTCTAGCTCAAGACATCGTTGCTGTGGGCCATCGTATTGTTCACGGCGGTGAGAAATTCACTAAAACCGTTCGTATTACTGAAGAAGTTACACAAGAAATTGAGAAGCTTGCAGACCTTGCTCCACTTCACAACCCAGCTGGTGCTATCGGCATCCGTGCTGCTGTTGAAGCGTTTCCAAGCCTTCCACAATTTGCAGTATTCGATACAGCGTTCCACCAAACAATGCCTCAACGTGCGTTCACTGGTGCAATCGCTAAAGAACTTTACACAGATTTCGGCATTCGTCGTTACGGGTTCCACGGCACAAGTCATTACTTTGTAAGTCGCGAAGCTGCGAAGATGATCAACAAGCCGATTGAAGAATCGAGCTTCATCTCTGTTCACTTAGGTAACGGTGCTTCTGTTTGTGCAATCAACAATGGTGAATCTGTAGATACGTCTATGGGCTTCACTCCGCTGTCGGGTCTAATGATGGGTACACGTTGTGGTGACCTTGACCCAGGCATCATTGAGTACCTTCTGAAGAAAGGTTGGTCTCAAGAAACGCCAGTC
>NZ_JAWOWP010000189.1:0-884 GCF_033340555.1 Vibrio sp. 1069 | reverse complement strand
CAACAACCAGCCTCACCGGTAACGCCTCAACGTGTGTTGGAGGAAGTTTTCGGTTATCAAACGTTTCGTGATGGCCAGCAAGAGGTCATCGAATCGGCGGTCGAGGGCAAAGACAGTCTGGTGATCATGCCGACAGGCGGTGGCAAATCTCTTTGCTATCAGATACCTGCACTGGTTCGCAGTGGCATCACCTTAGTGATTTCGCCGCTGATTTCTTTGATGAAAGACCAGGTCGATCAGCTCAAAGCCAACGGCGTTGCGGCAGAGTGTGTGAACTCCACCATGGGTCGTGAAGAGCTGCTGAGTGTGTATAACCGCATGCACAGCGGTCAACTCAAATTGGTTTACGTCTCACCAGAACGCGTGTTGATGCGTGACTTCATCGAGCGCCTCGAAAATCTGCCCTTGGCGATGATTGCGGTGGATGAAGCGCACTGTATCTCGCAGTGGGGACACGATTTCCGTCCCGAATACGCCGCTCTGGGTCAGTTAAAGCAGCATTTTTCGCATGTGCCATTTATGGCGCTCACCGCCACTGCGGATGACGCTACACGTCGCGACATTCTTGAACGCTTACGTTTGCATGAACCTCATGTCCACTTAGGCAGTTTTGACCGTCCGAATATCCGCTACAACCTGGTCGAGAAGCACAAGCCGATTTCTCAGATCATTCGTTATCTCGACACTCAAAAGGGCAATTGCGGCATCATTTACTGTGGTAGCCGTAAGAAAGTCGAAATGGTGACGGAGAAGTTGTGCAACAACCACATCCGTGCGGCGGGCTATCATGCAGGGATGGACGCTGATGAGCGTGCTTACGTTCAAGAGGCGTTTCAGCGTGATGACATTCAAATCGTGGTCGCGACGGTTGCCTTTGGTATGGG
>NZ_JAWOWP010000188.1:0-885 GCF_033340555.1 Vibrio sp. 1069 | reverse complement strand
TTCGAACCTACGACCTGTCCCTTAGGAGGGGACTGCGCTATCCAGCTGTGCCATGAGGGCGTAATACCAATCACAGTAACTATTGGGTTATTGCTACAGGTTAAACAAATTCACAGCCATGCTGCTGATTTCTTTAACCCTAGTGCTAACTTGTTAGCTACTTAGACAGGCATAATCAAATAAGATGCGTTGTCTATGATATTCAAAAGTAAGCATATCTCAAGGCTTAATGTGACCTTTTATAAGATCTTGTTCATTACATCGCCAATTTGAACGCTGGACGCCAAATTCGGCTGATCAATCGTCAATTCTGCTTCTTGTTCATAGATGCGGGAGACCGTCAAAGTGATCTCGCTTTGCGACACTTTATTACGTGGTAAACCCTTTTGATCGATGAATGATGCCGTGTGCCACAGTTGCAGTTTGTCACCTTCTTTTACGCCGTGCATGCGGCCCAGATCCATCGTGACGGTGTTGCCAAAAACGGCCACCACTTCCGGTAGGGTAATCTTGCAAGACAGTTCGGACTCGAGGTCTAACATGATGTTGCGGCTGACGCGTAGCATCATTTCGCCATAGGTCGATGCCCAGAAACGTGCGCTGCGAGTGTCCACTTGGCTGGTTTTGGCGAATGGCCAACGCGCGACTTCGCGGTAGGCTTTGTTGAAGACTTCATGGCCTGTCTTGCCATCGAAGACTTTCATCTCTAAAGCAAACTGACGGTTAATGATGTCGTCTTTTAAGAGTTGAGATTCAATCGTTGCCGTTAAGTCAGTAATCACGCCGCCAATAATGTATTGTGCGCCGTTGTCCTGCGCAATCATTTGAGTGCGAGCTGGATAATTGCGGCTGATTGAGTAGTCTGTCGTGCCAACAGAAACGAAG
>NZ_JAWOWP010000187.1:0-886 GCF_033340555.1 Vibrio sp. 1069 | reverse complement strand
GGTGGAGGCCGGCTGAATGGTTGCCATCGGTTTGCGCGGTGCTGGCTTTTTCTTTGGTAGCACGCTATCGACAAACTTCTCCAAATACCACTTATTCAATTCGTTATCGCACCATTTTTTATTGAGTCCACGGCGGTTGAATTCTGCACCAATCGCTACTTTGGTTTGGTTCGTTGAGCGATTGTAATACAGCGTCTCACACAGTTGAGTATTGCTCATTTGTTGAGCGTACATGTTCACACTGCTGCTACGCATGCCTATTTGCGACGCTTGTTGATTACTACAAGCGGATAAAACAACAGGTGAAAGCAGGGCGAATATTAATTTTTTCTTCATGGAAGTATCTATTTACTCGTGGACGCCACTAAGACGTCGAGTGAATCTTAAATTGGTTTCTGCCCGCTTGTTTTGCGTCGTATAACGCTTGGTCGGCCAAGAAGAACCATTGGTCCCACGCTTGTTTGATGGTTTGGGCTGATAACCGGTCGACCGCACCAAGCGAAATTGTGGCGTTTATTGGCTTAGAGTCAATGATTATTGGCGTATTTTCAATGACATGTCTCAAACGCTCTAGCGATTTCGCACAATCATTTGGATCGTTCACCTCCACCAGCAACACAAATTCTTCACCGCCCCAACGAATCAGCAGGTCACCTGAACGAGTGGATTCGTTGAAGATAGAGGCAATGTGCATCAACATTTGGTCGCCGATGTCGTGACCATAAGTGTCGTTAAACGCTTTGAAATGGTCGACATCAAGAACCGCAAGCGCGAAGGTTCTATCTGGAGTGCGGCGGGCCATCTTCTCTAACCTCACTTCCAAATAGCGGCGATTGTGAAGGCCCGTCAACAGATCCGTAGTACTTTCTTGCGTTAGTGCTTTATA
>NZ_JAWOWP010000186.1:0-889 GCF_033340555.1 Vibrio sp. 1069 | reverse complement strand
GTCGTGGCGATTTTTCAAGCCGCGACGTCAATTAACGAACAGACATTAAGCTTCTTACCTCGTTTGATCGTGACTTTGTTAGCTTTGATGCTGTTTGGTCACTGGATGACGCAAATGCTGATGGAATATTTCTTCGGCTTGATTGAGCGCTTGCCTCAGGTTCTGTACTAGAGGCTGGTATGGAGTATCCCACTCAAATCATCTTAGACTGGATAGCCAATTATTTTTGGCCGTACGTTCGTATCTCGTCGATGTTGATGGTGATGACCGTTACTGGCGCTCGCTTTGTTTCTCCTCGTATTCGTTTGTATCTCGGCCTTGCGATTACTTTTGCCGTGATGCCTGCTATTCCTGCTGTTCCGCAAGACATTCAATTGCTCTCATTTCGTGGTTTTATGACCATCGCAGAGCAGATGATCATTGGCGTCGCGATGGGCATGGTGACGCAATTTATGATCCAAACGTTTGTGTTGCTCGGGCAAATCCTTGGTATGCAATCGAGCTTGGGTTTTGCGTCGATGGTCGATCCTGCCAATGGTCAGAACACGCCATTGCTCGGTCAATTGTTCATGTTCTTGACCACCATGTTTTTCCTCGCAACCGATGGTCACTTAAAAATGCTGCAACTGGTGGTCTTCAGCTTTAAAACCCTACCGATAGGGTCGGGCACGCTTACCGCGGTGGATTTTCGTGATATGGCGGGTTGGCTTGGCATTATGTTCAAAACCGCTCTGAGTATGTCGCTATCTGGCATCATCGCGCTGCTTACTATCAACCTGTCGTTTGGTGTAATGACGCGTGCCGCGCCTCAGCTGAACATTTTCTCGCTCGGTTTTGCATTTGCGTTGATGGTGGGTCTATTGATTTGTTGGTACATCTTGGCTGGTCT
>NZ_JAWOWP010000185.1:0-891 GCF_033340555.1 Vibrio sp. 1069 | reverse complement strand
CACATCCAATCGTGCTGATTCAGCATATGCCTGCGACATTTACGGCGGCATTTGCAAGTCGATTGAACACGTTGTGTAAGATCCAAGTGAAAGAAGCACAAGACGGTGATGTGTTACAAGCTGGTGTGGCTTACCTAGCGCCAGGCGGCAAGCAAATGATGATTGATGGTCGTGCAGGTGCTGCTCGCCTTCGCATCATTGATGGCGGCGATCGCATGAACTACAAACCGTGTGTGGATGTGACCTTTGGCTCGGCGGCGAAAGTTTACGGCGAAAAAGTGCTTTCTATGGTGCTCACCGGAATGGGTGCAGATGGCCGAGAAGGTGCGCGTATGCTGAAATCGGCAGGTTCAACCATTTGGGCACAAGACGAAGAAAGCTGTGTGGTTTACGGTATGCCTCAAGCTGTTGCTAAAGCGGGCATTTCTTCTGAAGATTTACCTCTTGACCGAATTGCAGAACGCATGCTGGTGGAAGTGGGTTTAGCGTAGGATAAATCATGATCGTTTGGAGTGTAGCTAACCAAAAAGGTGGGGTAGGTAAAACCACATCAACAGTGACACTAGCAGGTTTGTTGAGCCAGAAAGGTCATCGTGTATTGATGGTCGACACCGATCCTCATGCGTCACTGACGACTTATCTTGGTTACGACTCAGATACCGTGTCATCAAGCTTGTTCGATCTGTTTCAGCTAAAGACGTTCACTCGCGATACGGTTAAGCCGTTGATCTTAGAAACCGAGTTGGAAGGAATGGACATCATTCCTGCGCACATGTCATTGGCTACGCTAGACCGCGTAATGGGCAACCGCAGCGGGATGGGTTTGATCTTAAAGCGTGCGTTACAAGCGGTTGCGCAAGACTACGATTATGTCTTGATTGACTGTCCGCC
>NZ_JAWOWP010000184.1:0-893 GCF_033340555.1 Vibrio sp. 1069 | reverse complement strand
GAAAGTGATTGAAGATGTGCTGAACAGCTACGATCCAGCCACCGGTTCTGCGCAAGCACTGATGAACGATTTGCGCATGCTAGACAGCTTCAACTGGGGTTACGACCCATTCCATTACACGGTGCCAGAAGGCAGCTACGCGACCGATCCAAACGGCTCAAAACGTATTCTTGAGTTCCGTGAAATGGTGCAAGCAACACACAAAATGAAGCTGAAGCTGATCATGGACGTGGTGTACAACCACACCAATGCCTCTGGCATTAACGACAAATCCGTTCTAGATAAAATCGTCCCAGGGTACTACCACCGTCTTAACGTCAACACTGGCGGCGTAGAAAACTCAACCTGTTGTGACAACACTGCAACAGAAAACTTGATGATGGGTAAACTGATGGTTGACTCATTGAAAGTGTGGGCGGACGACTACAAAGTTGACGGTTTCCGTTTCGACTTGATGGGCCACCAGCCAAAAGATGTGATGGTCTACGCGCTTGAGCAAATCCGCAAGATTGACGAGAACACCTTGTTCTACGGTGAAGGTTGGGACTTCGGTGAAGTGTCTAACAACGCTCGTTTTGATCAAGCCACTCAGCTAAACATGGCTGGCACTGAAATCGGTACGTTCTCGGATCGTCTGCGTGACGCTGTTCGTGGCGGTAGCCCATTTGATGGCGGTGTCGATTCAGAAGGTAAGCACCCACTTCGCTTCAACCAAGGTTTTGGTAACGCGGCTTACGCGAATGAAGAAACCAAAGTGGACGCAGAATCGGTGAATGGTCGTCTACACAACCAAGATTTGGTTCGTCTAGGCATGGCGGGTAACTTGGCTGACTTCGTTCTTCTAGATTACAAAGGCGACACAAAACTAGGTAAGAACGTTGATTACAATGGTG
>NZ_JAWOWP010000183.1:0-897 GCF_033340555.1 Vibrio sp. 1069 | reverse complement strand
CGATCCTGATGCACCAACAGGTAGTGGTTTTTGGCATTGGATAGTGTTTGATATTCCAGCCTCAGTTAACGAATTGCCTCGTGGCGTTGATATCAGCAAGCTCGGCGGTAAGGAGTCTCGTATCGATTACGGTACTACTGGTTTTGGCGGCGCATGTCCTCCAGAAAAAGATGGTATGCACCGCTACCAGTTTACCGTTTGGGCCTTGCCAAGTGACAAGTTGAACTTGGATGAGAACACGCCAGCGGCGGTTGTGGGATTCACGTTGAATAGTGTCGCATTGGACAAAGCGAAGTTAACCGCCACTTACACACGATAATTGAATAAGAAAGGGGAGAAGATGAGCCACCAATATCAAGTCACGTTATTTCGTGCGGAGCAGCAGCAAAAGCTGCGTAACGTTCGGATTCATTCCCCGAGTATTATCCAGATCATTAAAGGGAGTAAGCGTCTGTTTTGGAAAGACGAAGCGTTCGATATTCTTCATCCTAATATCATGCTTTGTGAAGCAAACGCTTCGCTGAATTTTGAAAACCTTCCTCAGCAAGGGCGTTTTCTCTCTCGAATGTTCAGCTTTCACTGCGTGCCGAGTGATGACATGCTGGAGCTGAGTATGAGCAATGCGCTTGGCGAAAATGTACCCGCGGTGGAGACAGATAAAGCATTGCAAGCGACGCTGAATGCGCTGTTTTCTTTTGAGCAAGAAAGCTTGAGTGAAGCGACGCAACGTTATTGGGTTTTGGGGTTGTATCAGCAGTTAGCGGAAAGGGGATTGTTGCATCGACTTTTTACCAGCTCGAACACCTCATTTAGCGAAAAGCTCAGTCGTTATTTGTCACGCTCTCCGGGCGATGATCATCCTTTGGAACGGGTGGCTGAGCGTTTTGCTATGAGCCG
>NZ_JAWOWP010000182.1:0-898 GCF_033340555.1 Vibrio sp. 1069 | reverse complement strand
GGCTACAAGGCGAGCATACTGGCTCGCACCGCCAAACTGCTCACTCGCACTTTTCCGCGTTTGGTCTCAACTTATCATGCAGGTGAGTCGTCATCGGGCAAACTGTGGCTTTACGACGGGTTGGACAGATGCTCAGGCTATCTCTCGGATCACTGCTTTGCAGTAAGCAAAAGTATTCAAGATAAAGTGCTCTGCCCCTCGCAACTGCTCAACAACTTTGTCGCGCTACCAAGCATGAACAACCATTATCAAGAGATCTCGTTTGTTGGTCGCTTAAGCCATGAAAAAGGCGCAGATCAATTTATAGAGTTAGCGAAAGCCTGCCCCGATTATCGCTTCTCTATCTATGGCGATGGGCCTGAGCGACAAAACTTAGAGACAACCGCACCAGCGAATGTCATTTTTCATGGTCATCAAACAGACATGAACGCGGTATGGGAAAATATCAGCGTATTGATTATCTCTTCTCGCTTCGAAGGACTACCCATGGCGGCACTTGAGGCAATGGCACGCGGCATTGTGGTGATCAGTCTAAAGGTCGGACGTTTACCCGACATCATTCAATCCGGCAACAATGGTTTTATTGCCGATGATGTCCCCGCTCTCGCGCTCAATCTACAGTACTGGATGGCGATGGAGAAAAGCCAACAAGAACGAATCCGTAAAAACGCACGCCAAACGATCGTAGAACAGTTTTCAACAGAGAGCGTTATTCCCGTATTGCTAACGCAATATCAAATTGAGATGGATAACTAACCCATATTGGTTCTCAAATTGAGAATTTGTCTCGTAGCCTCTTTGTTTTCATCTCCTCACCCATACATTTCAATCACTTAAACCAATAGCATATTTTGGCATCTCGGTTGCAGTAGTCGAATTAGATTAACGATAAGACCGA
>NZ_JAWOWP010000181.1:0-898 GCF_033340555.1 Vibrio sp. 1069 | reverse complement strand
TACGTTCTGCAACATGCGAACCCTAAGCGTCCGGCGATGGTATGCCGTGAATGTGGAGCTTTCCCCCCCTTACTTAACAACCGCGATGTCGTGAACGAACTTCATCGCCTCCGACACGTCCACAGTGACGGGTTACCTGCTTGTCGCAACGACGCGTGTGACAACTTCGGACTCTCTGTCCACACTCATAAACACCTCTATCACGCATTCGGTTACAGTGGCGATCGTCAACGTTACCGTTGTAAAGCGTGCCAAAGCACTTTTGTCGATAAATGGTCTGGCGCCAATAAAAAGCTGCAGTTTCAAGAAAACCTGATGGGCCTTTTGTTCACCGGTTATTCCGTGCGCGAAATTTGCCGCAAACTCAGCATCAACCCAAAAACGTTTTATGATCACGTTGACCACATCGCCAGTCGTTGTCGTCGTAAGCTCGCGACCATTGATGCTCGTTGGGTTAATCACGCCAGTCACTACGAGTTGGCTTCCAGCTACATTGCCTTGCAGCCACACAGCAATAATGGAGTGTACTGGATTGTGTCTGGTGAAGCGCACTCGGGCTACATTCTTTGCCAACACGTGAACTACTCTTCGGATGAAGAACCTATCGCGACGCTGGATCACAACCCGTACGACGAAGTTTCTCGTTTTGTCTCTCAAGAGTACACAGCGGAAGCGAGTGAGCCGCCAGCGGAACCTTCTAATCACCTTAGAGAACGTATTGACCAAAAATACCAAACAATTTTGGCTCGTGGTAACGTCGAAGATCCGCTCGGTAACTTATCGGTATTTCATTACCCATCGAAAGGCGCGTTAGTTCGTCCTCCTTACACCTCGTACGCGCACTATTTGCATGTACTTGATATGTGTTGCCCTAACAAGCGGGTTTCGATTTACATGC
>NZ_JAWOWP010000180.1:0-900 GCF_033340555.1 Vibrio sp. 1069 | reverse complement strand
AAACGTTATCACTGGGCATATCTGGAGCTACTCAAACGCTCAGATTTTAATGATATTTTGCTGGTCGATATTAACGGCAACGTGACTTACTCCATCAACAAAGACGACAACTACGGTACTAACCTACTAACGGGGCGCTACAAAGACTCGGCATTAGGTAAAACCTTTAAACGTCTAGCTGATGACGTCAACGAACGCCGCAAAGTGAATGAAGATTATACGCCCGTCATTATTTCTGATTTTGAACTGGAACATGGTCGACAAGTCGCTTGGCTTGGTGCACCTATCGTTCAGCAAGGCTATTTGCACAGCTATGCTATGTTCCGTTTACCAAACAACGGCATTACCAAGCTGATCGCAGATAAAAACCGTGAATCGTCCATCAACACTCTACTGGTCGGCAGCGATCAGCAACCACGTACGATTAATACCAAGCAAGACAGTATTCAAAACAGTCTTGAAGTCATCGATAAAGCTTTAGCGGGACAAACCGACGTTGGCACCTACACCAATGGACTTGGCGAAGAAATTATCGCTGCATTTGCCCCAATTCAAACACGCGGTATTACATGGGCGCTCGTGGTTCAACTTCCAGAAAAAGAGGCGTTTTCACGCATTCATCAACTGGAAAAGCTCTTCGTTATCGCCATGCTAATCGCGATCATTCTTGTGGTGATTGCATCGCATTATTTGTCCAACTTCATTACATCACCACTGCTGAAACTGACTTGGGCAGCGGAGAAAGTATCCGCTGGCGACCTCGACGAAACGACATTCAATACCGAACGTAAAGATGAAATCGGTCGTTTGGCTATCAGCTTCGAACGTATGCAGCGCTCGATTCGAGAAAAAATCCAAACCATTAAACAGCAAAACGAAGAACTTGAAAGCAACATCAAG
>NZ_JAWOWP010000179.1:0-901 GCF_033340555.1 Vibrio sp. 1069 | reverse complement strand
TGTAGCGGCACTGGTGTTGTTCGTGACAACGAATCTCTAGCACTTTCTGTTCTTCGTTTGATTGAAGAAGAAGCACTAAAAGACAACACAGCTCAAGTATTGGCTGTGGTACCAGTGCCAATCGCATCTTACCTATTGAACGAAAAACGTCGCTCGGTTAATCATATCGAACGAATTCAAGAAGTGAAAATTACGGTTGTTCCTAACTCAGACATGGAAACACCGCACTTTGAAGTAATTCGCGTACGCGAAGGTGAAGAGTTTGATTTAATTTCTTACCTACTTCCTAAGAAGTTGGAAGCAATGAAAGAAGCAGAAGGTAAAGAACCTTCTGAAACAGACATCAAACCTAAGCGAATCGAAGAGCCAGTTCTTAAGGGCTTTGCAGCGCCAGCTCAAACCGCTCCAGCTCCTGTTTCTAAACCTGCGCCGGTAGCGAAGAAGAAAGAAGTAGAGCAAGAAGCAAAACCTGGCCTATTCAGCCGTTTGTTTAAAGCACTAGGTAGCTTCCTATTTGGTGGTTCTGAAGAAGTAAAAGAAGAACCAAAACAAGAAGAGAAGAAATCAAACCGCGACAACAAGCGCAACAAACGCGATCGCAACGACCGTCGTCGTAGCAACCAACGCGATAACCGCGAAGGTCGTGAAAACCGTGATAACCGTCGTCGCCGCAAGCCTCGTGAAGAGCAAGCAAATGAGCAAAACGAAGCTCAACAGCCTGCAAACAAACAGCAACCAAACCGTAGCCAGAAGCGTAAGCCAAAACCTCAACAAGCTGAAAAAGCTCAAGAGCCGAAAGCAAACGCGAAAGTAGCGGAAAAAGGCTTGCAACTTGCGGCTGAAGCTCGCTCAGAAGTGAAGCCTGAAGAGAATAAAGCGAAAGCAAACGCGAAAACAGAGA
>NZ_JAWOWP010000178.1:0-905 GCF_033340555.1 Vibrio sp. 1069 | reverse complement strand
ACAAATACTTCAAAGATTACCTAATGGCGATCGAAGCGGTGGGTCGCGAGACTTACGGTAACGACACTAGCCCTGCGCCTTCGGTTTCTATCAAGCTTTCAGCATTGCACCCTCGCTACGAAGTGGCGAACGAAGAGCGTGTTATGACTGAGCTGTACGAAACGCTCATGCAACTACTAAAACGCGCGATTGAAGTCGACGTTGCGATCACGATTGATGCAGAAGAAGCTGATCGGCTTGAGCTGTCCCTAAAGCTGTTCGAGAAGATTTACCGCAGTGACCTCGTGAAAGGTTGGGGCAAGTTTGGTCTTGTTGTGCAAGCGTACTCGAAGCGTGCTCTACCAGTATTGGTTTGGCTCAATGCCCTTGCGAAAGAGCAAGGTGACTTGATCCCACTTCGCTTGGTAAAAGGCGCGTACTGGGATAGCGAAATCAAATGGTCACAACAAGCGGGCTACGAAAACTACCCGGTGTACACACGCAAAGAAGCGACCGATGTTGCTTACCTTGCATGTGCGCGTTTCCTATTAAGCGAAGGCGTACGTGGCAATATCTTCCCGCAGTTTGCCAGCCACAATGCGCACACAGTTACTGCGATTGCAGTGATGGCGCAGCATAAGGATTTTGAATTCCAACGCCTACACGGTATGGGAGATTCACTCTACAACCACGTGATGGAGAAATACGGCCAACCTGTTCGTATTTACGCTCCAGTTGGTAGCCACGCGGATCTACTGCCTTATCTTGTTCGTCGTCTGCTAGAAAATGGTGCAAACAGCTCGTTTGTACACCGTTTGGTTGACGCGCGTTGCCCAATTTCTGAACTGACACATCACCCTGTGGATGCGCTAACCAGTTTTGCGACGCTGAATAACGATAAGATCCCAATGCCTTCAGGTATTTTC
>NZ_JAWOWP010000177.1:0-905 GCF_033340555.1 Vibrio sp. 1069 | reverse complement strand
TGCGTGTTAGGTGAACGCGTGCGTTTCGACTCTGGTCATAAAGTCAGTAACTTTGTGACTAAAGAGCTTAGCAATTATTTTGACTTTGTTTCTGTATGCCCAGAGGTGGGGGTAGGCATGCCGGTGCCACGCCCGACAATTCGTTTAATCAGTAATGAAGAACGCATCGCGTTGGTTGAAACGAAAAACCCCGACAATGATCACACAGATAACATGCTGACTTACTCCGCAAATAAAGTGGATGAGCTTCAAAATGAGCAATTGTGTGGTTACATCGTTTGTGCCAAATCGCCAACATGCGGTATGGAACGCGTAAAAGTGTACAGCAAAAACAACGCTGCAAAAGAAGGGGTTGGTCTTTACACGAAAACGTTGATGGAAAAAATGCCGTGGTTACCTATCGAAGAAGATGGACGCTTAAATGATCCCGTTCTTAAAGAGAACTTCATTACTCGCATTTACTGTCTCAACGATTTTTATGAATCGATGGCAGGTGAGCCGACACGCGGTAAGATCATCGATTTTCATTCTCGTTATAAGCTAACGCTTATGGCGCACCATCCAGAGTCGTATCGATCTTTGGGGCGCTTAGTCGCAGATGTTGCCAACTATGAGATTGACGAGTTTTACCGAGAATATCGATTAGGTCTGATGACGGCGCTATCGA
The DNA here is from genome assembly GCF_033340555.1 of Vibrio sp. 1069. Lineage (NCBI taxonomy): Bacteria > Pseudomonadati > Pseudomonadota > Gammaproteobacteria > Vibrionales > Vibrionaceae > Vibrio > Vibrio sp. 1069. The sequence continues at coordinate 238 of NZ_JAWOWP010000177.1, read as the reverse complement.
ACCGTGCCAGTCGCAAAAATAACACGAATGTGTTGATGCATCTTCAAGGGTATTTCAAACGCTCTCTAAACAAAGATGAAAAAGAAGAACTCGCGACCGTGATTCAAGACTATCGTACTGGCACGCTGCCATTACTCGCGCCACTAACATTAATTAAACACTATCTAAATGCTTATCCAGATGAATATCTGCAAAAACAGAAGTTTTTAGAGCCATACCCGCAGGAGATGAGATTACG
>NZ_JAWOWP010000176.1:0-905 GCF_033340555.1 Vibrio sp. 1069 | reverse complement strand
TTGCTAAACCGGACATGAGCAGCGAGCAGCTGATCCGTGAAGCACTAAAATCAATGGTGTAACGGAAAGTTCAAGGTAACAGTATGATTGAAGCCGATCGTTTAATCGCTCCTGAAAATCCAGCGTTTCGTGATGAAGATGTTATTGACCGTGCTATTCGCCCTAAAAAGTTGGCGGATTACCAAGGTCAGGATCATGTCCGTGATCAGATGGAGATTTTCATCAAAGCGGCACAATTGCGTAGTGAGGCGTTAGACCACCTACTTATTTTTGGCCCTCCAGGTTTGGGTAAAACGACGTTGGCAAACATTGTTGCTAACGAGATGGAAGTGAACATCCGTACTACTTCTGGACCTGTTCTCGAAAAAGCAGGCGATTTGGCCGCGTTGTTGACCAACCTTGAGGAAAACGACGTGCTTTTCATTGATGAGATCCATCGTCTTAGCCCTATGGTCGAAGAGGTGCTGTATCCGGCAATGGAAGATTACCAATTGGACATCATGATTGGTGAAGGCCCTGCCGCACGTTCTATCAAAATTGATTTGCCACCATTCACATTGATTGGTGCAACGACGCGTGCGGGGTCTTTGACTTCTCCGCTGCGTGACCGTTTTGGTATTACTCAGCGTCTTGAGTACTACAAAGTGCACGATCTACAGAACATTGTTCAACGCAGTGCAGATTGCCTAGGGTTGTCGATGGAGCCAGAAGGCGCGTTAGAAGTTGCTCGACGAGCTCGTGGTACGCCTCGTATTGCAAACCGTCTATTGCGCCGTGTCCGTGACTATGCAGAAGTGAAGGGTAACGGACATATTTGTGCCGATGTTGCTGACAAAGCGCTTAATATGTTGGATGTCGATGCTCAGGGCTTCGATTACATGGACCGCAAGCTTCTTCTCGCTATC
>NZ_JAWOWP010000175.1:0-905 GCF_033340555.1 Vibrio sp. 1069 | reverse complement strand
TAGAGCGCCACTGGAAGGCGTTTGATAGTGCTGTGGGTCAACATCCTCCTCTTGTCTGCTACGCAGTAAAAGCCAACTCAAACTTGGGCGTACTGAACGCGCTGGCTCGTTTGGGTTCGGGTTTTGATATCGTATCTGGTGGTGAACTAGAGCGTGTGATTGCTGCGGGCGGTGATGCGAAGAAAGTCGTGTTTTCTGGGGTGGGTAAAACGCCAGCAGAAATGAAGCGCGCACTAGAGCTTGGCATCAAGTGCTTCAACGTTGAATCAGAGCCGGAACTTGAACGCTTGAATAAAGTGGCGGGCGAGCTTGGTGTGATTGCGCCTATTTCGCTACGTATTAACCCAGATGTTGACGCGAAAACTCACCCTTATATTTCGACTGGTCTTCGTGACAACAAATTTGGCATTGCGTTTGACCGCGCGCCAGAAGTGTATCAATTCGCCCAGAGCCTACCTAATCTGAATGTGCAAGGTATCGACTGCCATATTGGTTCTCAGTTAACGAGCATTGACCCATTTATTGATGCAACCGACCGTTTGCTGGCTTTGATTGATGACCTGAAAGCACAAGGCATCAACATTCGTCACCTCGACGTTGGTGGTGGCTTAGGCGTGGTATATCGTGATGAATTACCGCCTCAGCCGTCTGATTACGCGAAAGCGTTGTTGGGGCGTCTTGAAAATCATCAAGACCTAGAACTGATTTTTGAACCAGGCCGTGCGATTGCAGCAAACGCCGGTATTTTGCTCACCCGTGTGGAGTTCCTAAAACACACTGAGCATAAAAACTTTGCCATCATTGATGCGGCGATGAATGACTTGATGCGTCCAGCACTGTACCAAGCTTGGCAAGATATTGTGCCTGTTTCCCCTCGTAATGGTGAGCCACAAACTTACGATTTG
>NZ_JAWOWP010000174.1:0-906 GCF_033340555.1 Vibrio sp. 1069 | reverse complement strand
TCTAAAGCTATCATCAACTTTAAAGCCGACTTGGCCAAGAAAACGCTCGGCCCCCGTGGGCGAGAAGTCTTAAATCGCTTGATGCCAAAAGTGTTTGACGCGGTGTTTGCCCACCCAGACGCTCAATTTGGTTTACCGCGAGTGTTGCACTTACTGCACAATATTTGCACGCGCACGACGTACTTAGAATTGTTGGATGAACACCCTGCCGCATTGGTGCAGTTAGTGCGCTTGTGTACCGCAAGTCCAATGATTTCCGAACAGTTGTCTCGTTATCCAATCCTTCTGGATGAGTTGATAGATCCTCAACAACTGTACAACCCAATTCCACTCGATAGCTATCGCACTGAATTGCGCGATTTCCTTGCTCGTATTCCCGAAGATGATATGGAGCAGCAAATGGAAGCGCTGCGTCAGTTTAAGCAAATTTGTATTCTACGTATTGCCGCAGCGGATATCGCTGGCGTGCTTCCAGTCATGAAAGTAAGTGATCACTTAACTTATCTAGCAGAAGCCATTGTTGAAGCGGTGGTCAGCCAAGCGTGGCTTCAAGTGTCTGAAAAATACGGCGAGCCAACACACGTGAAAGACCGTGAAGGCAAAGGCTTTGCCGTGATCGGTTATGGTAAAGTCGGTGGATGGGAGTTGGGCTACAACTCAGACTTAGATATTGTCTTTATGCACGACTGCCCAGTTAATGTATACACCGATGGTAAGAAGGAAATTGACGGTCGTCAGTTCTACCTTCGCTTAGCACAGCGCATCATCCATATTTTCTCAACCCGCACCGCATCAGGCATTCTATACGAAGTGGACACTCGCTTACGTCCTTCTGGGGCGTCCGGCCTGTTGGTGAGTCCAACCGATGCGTTTGATGATTATCAACATCAAGATGCGTGGACTTGG
>NZ_JAWOWP010000173.1:0-907 GCF_033340555.1 Vibrio sp. 1069 | reverse complement strand
ATTGTCCGTCAAATGCAGTTCAGGCAAGCCTATTTGATGAGCAAACTTCTGTAAAACCTCATCGATAGTTTGGCGTGCTGACATAGAAACAGTCCTTTTGAGAATTTTATCGGGAAACATATTCGATATCGTGGGGTGTGTTTATCAATTTTGGTTGTTAGTTATTATATTTTGGCCGGAAACACAGAATTGACACCTTGCTTCTAATCTTACAAGTGAGTGCTGGTGCATATAAAAATTAACGGTTATTAAATTCTATTATGGTGAGATTTTGGTTTATATCGACAAGCGATGAAGAATTAGAATTGTGTTATCTTAAAAATTAAATACTATGTTAATTACGTGTTGTACGTGGAACGTTATTGCTGTCCATCTGTAGAATAAATATAAGCCGAAAATTTAAACGTACACATAAGAAGTTGTGTAAAAATAAATCATAATAAGACGATAAAAATAATTTATGGGAGCCTAAATGAAAAGCAGTAAGTGGGCCGGTCTTATCGGTTTAATGTTATTGACTGGATGCGCTCAGTCCGTGGGGACTGCACAGCCATTTTCCGTTCAGAGCCAAGCGAATGTATATGGGTGGATTTCTGTCGAAGGATACCATCCTCCAGTTTCGACCTATATAGAGGTGGAGATGTATCAAGCTCTTGAAAATCAATGTTTTACTGTTGCTTCTCAGCAATATCAAGGTGTTCAGTTACCAGTTCAATATTCTTTTCTTATTGCGCCAATTCAAGCCGGGAAAGGAGAAATGAAAGTGATAGGGAAACTCTATTCTCAAGGTCAAATTATCGCCAAAAATGAGCAGAAATATATATTCAGAGAAGGAAGTCAGAAAGTGGATTTAAGACTTTTTCCTATAGAAATAGAAACAAAAAAGTAATCGGTTACATTTAATTAG
>NZ_JAWOWP010000172.1:0-908 GCF_033340555.1 Vibrio sp. 1069 | reverse complement strand
GTAAGCATGGACAATTCCAGCCAAATACAACCAGTTATCAATTAATAACTCCCCTTTTGAACGAACATAGTGCCCATCCAAAGTCCGGTGTTTGGCTTCGAATTTTGACGAAAACTGGAGTAGGATTTGTCGGTGGAGTGCGACTCCGCATCTTGCCCCAAAAACTCCACTACAGATTGCTTCAAGCGCTTGTTGCGCAAAACAACATCGTGCCAAACCACAAAGGTGTTTTGTGATTCTTTATCTGCACGCTGTTGACCACCTGCTCGAATGCCCGCTTCGGTGACTTGCCATCCGTCTTCTGATTTACTTATCCAGCCTAGCTCACTCAACAATTGGTTGATTCGCTTGGCATTAAGGCGAAGTTTATCGCCAAGTTGTGTGGCACTCAGAGTTTTCCCAGAGGTAGGATTCAGCTCAATATGCAAGTTCGTAGGCCAGACAATAAACTGCCCAAACTTGGGGTGGTCAACATATTCACCGCCGAACTTAGCGCCCTCTTCCGTCAGGATCCATTTGTCCTCTTGGCGAGTGATGTAACCGGCGCGTTTGAGATCTGAAAACAGCAGCTTGGCGTCAATATTGCGCATTTTCGCTAATGCTGATGTCGATATTTTTTCTGACATGTGTGGAGCCTCCTGCTGCTGGGAAAATAACATCCTGTGAATGATATTAACGCATTGATTTCATTGCTTGAAGCAAGAATGAGAAAGATTCATACCAAGAAACAAAAAAGCCAGTCTTTTCCGACTGGCTTTGGCTTTAAATGATCTTAAAATTGGCGTGGTTACGCCTTTCGCCGATTATTTGATAAAGGCGATGCAGCCTTGCAAAATCACTAAGTTAACGATGTCGATGAAGAATGCACCGACAATCGGCACCACCATAAACGCCTGTGGTGACGGGCC
>NZ_JAWOWP010000171.1:0-911 GCF_033340555.1 Vibrio sp. 1069 | reverse complement strand
AGACAAGTACCAAGAAGAGTACTTCGGAAGTGATGCGATCATGGTTGCTATCTTGTACCGCGCGAAAGTGGTCACGCCAAAAGAAGCGGCGAAAGTGATCTTCACGCCAGAGCAGCACATTGCCGAAAACACCATTACTCGTAAAGATGGTGCTGAGAGCAACCCTGCGTACGACAAATACCAACGCCACAGCTTGTTGCAAACCTTCACGGTACAAGAGAGCGGTGAAGATCTTTCTATCGTCGTTAACCACTTCAAATCGAAAGGTTCTGAATGTATTGAAGAGTGGATCGCCGGCGTAGAAGACTCGGAGCCTGCGGATCTGCAAGGCAACTGTAACAACTTCCGTGTTTCTGCTGCGCACGCAGTGGGAGAAGCGTTGAAAGACGTGAAAGGCGATGTGTTGCTGATGGGGGATCTCAATGCGTACGGCATGGAAGATCCACTACTGACACTGACTGACTACTCGAAAGAGAAATACGGACGTGATATCTACACAGCGGGTTACACCACAATCAACGGTGGTGAGTTGCAAGTTGAGCAAACGCAAATCAAACAAGGTTACGGCCTGAACAACCTTAATACCTTGCTGCATGGCACAGACACGTTTTCGTACACCTATTCTGGTGAGCTGGGCAATTTAGACCACGCCTTGGCAAGCAACAGTTTGGCGTAAAAAGTGGTAGCGATTGAAGATTGGCACATTAACTCACTAGAAAGTAATTTGTTTGAGTACGGCAGCAAATACACAGGTGACATGCCGAAATACAAAGATGCGTTCTCGGCATCTGATCACGATCCTGTGATCATCGCGATTGATTTACCTGATACGGATATCGATTTACCGAAAGCGGGTGAAAATTTAGCGGTAGATGTACGTTTGCCACCAAACGCGGTTGCAGGTGACATCT
>NZ_JAWOWP010000170.1:0-913 GCF_033340555.1 Vibrio sp. 1069 | reverse complement strand
CGCGTTGCGTTGAGTAGAAGAGCTCGGCAAGCAGCGTGCGTTTCCAAGCGTTCCACAACTCTGGATTGGTTGCGCAAATATCCGCAACCGTGAGACACACCAAATACTCAAGAGATTCTTCGTCACGAACTTGTTTCGCAAACTCTGTAATGACGTCAGGATCGTAAATATCGCGTCGTTGTGCGGTGACTGACATGAGAAGGTGATGCCTCACCAGCCAGCCCACTAACTTAGCTTCTGGCTTCGACAGCCCGTGTTCAATACAGAAATCGTACGCTTCACCTTCACCAATCACTGAGTGATCACCACCGCGACCTTTACCAATATCATGGAAGATTGCTGCAATGATCAGCAGTTCTTTCTTTTGCATGCGAGGGTATATGTCGCAACAAATCGGATGCTTCGCATGGTTGTCTGGATTGTTAAAGGTATTGATGTGTTTGAGTAGGCGAATGCTGTGCTCGTCAACCGTGTAGGCGTGGAACAGGTCGAACTGCATCTGACCAACAATCTGGCTCCATTGCGGTAAATATGCGGCCATTACCCCAAGTCTGTGCATCAAACTGAATGCTTTATGAAGTGCATTTGGGTGTCGACATAACGCTAAGAATTTTTCACGAGCCGCTGGAATCGTGTGTAAAAACTTGTTTAAGCGGCGACGTGCAGTACGCAGTTGGCGCAGGGTTGGAGGGCTTACCCCCTCAATGGTTGAGTCGTTCGCGATATGCAAAAACATATCAAGAATAGTTTCAGGTCTGGCTTGGAATAGCGCGGGTTTTCTGGCTTCGATTAACGATCCACGGCGTTGAAAATCTGCATCCAAAATTTCCGCGTTTTCCGTTGCGCCCCCGTTGATGATGGCTTGATCAAACAGTTTGAGCAGCATTTTGTTTAATTCTGCGACGCGACGAAG
>NZ_JAWOWP010000169.1:0-915 GCF_033340555.1 Vibrio sp. 1069 | reverse complement strand
CGTATAATAAAGCGGTCGAGATCGCGAATACCGGTGATGCCGCAGTCACGCTAACAGGTTATGAGCTAGCGAAATCATCTAATGGTGGTGGCACTTGGGGCAGCAAGATCGATTTGAGCCAAGTAACGTTGCAAGCGAAGCAGGTGTTTGTTCTTGCCCATGGCGATGCCAGCGATGCGATTAAAGCAGTGGCTGACCAGACCGATAAAAACGTGGCGAACTTTAATGGTGACGATCCTCTCGCACTATTAAAAGATGGTGAAGTTCACGACATGGTCGGCGTGATGGGTGGTGTAGCATTTGGCAAAGACGCCACTTTGGTACGTAACGGTGACGCACTGACGCCTTCTGCGACTTTCCAATCTTCTCAATGGACAACGTTAGCAAAAGACAACATTGATGGCTTGGGCGAGCTGAATGCAGCTGAGCCACCTGCAACATTTGTGTGTGAAGTGGATGGACACGCGCCAACGTTCACATCCATTCAAGACATTCAAGGTGAAGGTGCTTCTTCGCCATTTATCGATGGTTACCCATACATTACGACAGAAGAGCATTTTGTTACTGGTGTCGTGAGCGCTGTTACTAGCGGTTTGACGAAAGGCTTCTACCTGCAAGCTATCGAGAACGATAACAACGATAAGACGTCAGAAGGTCTATTTATTCATACGAACGCCGCAGATACCGAGCTAAAGCCTGGTGACGTAGTTTGTGTGAAAGGTAAGGTTCAGGAGTACTACAGCAATACTCAGCTTTCTTCTGACGCAACCAGCTATGTAAAAACTGGCACGTCAGACACTCCATTGGTGACGCCGCTTGTGATCAAAGAAGGCGAAACTCTGCGTGATGCGTTAGAGCGACATGAAGGGATGCAAGTGACGCTGAACTCAGCCAGTGATTTGTTTGTTACTCGCA
>NZ_JAWOWP010000168.1:0-918 GCF_033340555.1 Vibrio sp. 1069 | reverse complement strand
TAGGGATCTGCTATCTCATTAAAGTGCAAAGGCATCACAAATATGCCGATTTACTGCTCAGCGCCGTCATCATGTGTGAGGGGTTATTACTACTTCTTTTTAATGATGCGCCCTCCGGAAAATTATTGTGGCTCTACCCCATCGTCGCAACCATCATTTTGATTAACGAGTTCAAAGTCGGTTTACTCTTTAGCGCTACCTACATGATTTTGGTTTTCTTTGGCATTACGTTTTTAGACGGCTTACCTGCCACTGGCGATATGATCGAACGCCGATTCATGTTCACCTTGATTGCCATCAGTTTTGTCTGCCATACCTTCTCCTACTACTACGCAAAAGTCGTCAGCTACATTCAAACCCTTTACCGAGAAGGGATTGAGGAGTTAGCCTACCTAGACCAACTGACGGGCTTAGCGAATCGTTGGAGCTTTGAAACGTGGGCCAGAGCAAAACTGCACGACATTGACCACTCAGACGAACGCAGTGTCACTGCGTTGGTTTTTCTCGATATCGACAATTTTAAGTACATCAACGACACCTATGGCCACGATGTTGGCGACCAAGTGTTGAAAGCATTTGCAACTCGATTGAAGAAAAGCATTCGTAACAGCGACCGAAAAACCGATAAACATGACTACTCCATTGCGCGCTTTGCAGGCGATGAGTTCGTGTTAATGCTTTACGATGTGCGCAGTAAACAAGACCTAGATGGCATTTTGGATCGCATCGTTAATTTGTTCCCAAAGGGATATCAAAACTACGATACCTATAATGAGCTGACGATGAGCGTAGGAGCCGCAATCTATAAACAAGACGCCAACGATTTATCAGAGCTTACCCGCTGCGCAGACAAAGCGATGTATGCCGCGAAACACACGGGTAAAAATCAGTACGCGTTTTACGAACATTGTTCTCATG
>NZ_JAWOWP010000167.1:0-920 GCF_033340555.1 Vibrio sp. 1069 | reverse complement strand
ACCCTCTAACGCGTTTTGGTCAGCGACTTTGTCTTTGATAGAAACAAACGCTGCTGAGTTGTCGTAGTAAGCATGCGAGAAATTGACTTGCTCAAGACGCGCTTCAGTAATGTCCATTGCAGAAATAGCCGCATCATAACGTTTGAATTTTAATGCAGGGATCAAGCTATCGAAAGATTGGTTGTGGAAGCTACATTTTGCTTCCATTTCTTTACATAGAGCATTCGCCAGATCCACATCGAAACCTTGGATTTGATTGTTCTCATCCATGTATTCGAATGGGGCGTACGTCGCCTCCATCGCGAATTTGATTTCATCTTGTGCCACTGCGTTTGCTGCCACATTTGCAGAAATAAGGCCGATTAGTGAAGTTAGTAGAATCTTTTTCATTGCAATACTCCGTGTGTACGTCTTGGGCTGACACTCGCAATGACAGCCGAGCTTATCTGTTAGTTGACTGAACTTATTGGTGTTGTTTTTAGTGCTTTAGATAATCAGCAAACTGTGTGGTTTGCGGGTTAGCAAAAGCGTCGTGCGTACCATGCTCTACGATGTGTCCTTTCTCGAGGTACAGAACGTGGCTAGCAATCTTCTTAGCAAAATCGACCTCATGCGTCACTACGACTTGGGTGATGCCAGTTTCGCTTAAATCTTTAATAATCTTAACGACTTGGTTCGTAATTTCAGGGTCAAGAGCTGCGGTCGGTTCATCAAAAAGCAAGACTTCCGGTTTCATCATCAATGCACGAGCAATCGCCACACGTTGTTGCTGACCACCAGAAAGCTGCATCGGCCATGCATCCGCTTTGTCTGCCAAATGCAGCGTTGCGAGAATTTGCATTGCTTGGTTCTTCGCTTCTTCTTTATCCATGCCAGATACTTTTACCGGAGCCTCAATCAGGTTCTCCATCACTGTCATG
>NZ_JAWOWP010000166.1:0-920 GCF_033340555.1 Vibrio sp. 1069 | reverse complement strand
GGACTACCTACCGCCAGAAGCGCAATTCGCTTCAAATCTCGCGAATAAAAATCATGCTTATATTAGCCGCTATGCGCTAGGGCGTGATTACCATAAGCTGGTCAGAAAGCAGCTCAACAAGTTGGGTAAGCTCATAGAAGAAGAAGTGGGTCAGTTTGGTTATCGCCCTTTTGTCGACTCTGCGCCAATACTTGAGCGGCCTTTAGCCCAAAAGGCCGGATTGGGTTGGACAGGTAAACACTCACTGATCTTAGATAAAGAGTGTGGTTCTTGGTTCTTCCTTGGTGAGCTGCTGATTGACCTACCTTTGCCAGTCGATACTCCAAGTGTCGACCAATGCGAAAAATGCCGAGCGTGTATTACGTCATGCCCGACTCAAGCCATTGTAGAAGATAAAGTTGTCGATGCGAGACGCTGTATCTCTTATCTCACGATAGAGTTTGATGGTGTCATCCCTGAAGAATTCCGCAAACCGATGGGTAACCGCATCTACGGTTGTGATGACTGCCAACTCGTCTGCCCATGGAACCGCTATGCAGACGTAACCGAACAAGAAGATTTCCATCGCAGGGAAAGCTTTCACCATCCAGACTTAGTTGAATTATTCCAATGGGACGAGGCGACGTTCTTAAAAAATATGGAAGGTTCTGCTATCCGTCGTATCGGTCACGAACAATGGCTACGTAATATATCTGTCGCACTTGGTAATGCAGAATACAGCCAACGGGTGATAGACGCACTTAATGCGCGACTTGGTGAAAGTAAATTACTGGATGAGCACATCGAATGGGCACTTACCCAGCAGCTCAACCATATCCCTTCTGTAGATGCAGAACCGATTGAGACGAAGAAAAAGCGTTTAATTAGAATTGTTGAGAAAGGCTTACCTAGGGATGCCTAGTGCGTAGCCTATATGCAAG
>NZ_JAWOWP010000165.1:0-921 GCF_033340555.1 Vibrio sp. 1069 | reverse complement strand
CAAACAACTTGTTTTCGCTGCGTGCGCCATCCATCAAATCTAGGTTGTTATGGCGACCACCGATTTCCGTCATCGCGCCTAGTACGTTTGCCATCGTATCATCGATGGCGTTTAGGCTAGCGTCCACTTCGGCTTGAAAATTCGGACTCGGCTTCTCAAATTCTGCAATCAAAGCGTCGATTTGATTAAGAACGTTCTTGCCACCACCAATATCTAGGATCTCTTGTGCGGTCATGTTCGAATCCATAGTCACGCCTTTCGCCACCGTCACCACACGAACATCGCTGTTGCCTTCGACCACATAAGCGCCACTTGATTTATTCAGAGCAGCGGTATCGGTTTTTGTGCCCGAAAACAGAAAGTGGCCTTCGTCATCTTGCGCATTGAAAGACGATTCGATGGAGTCACGGTAGCTTTTCAGTTCGGAGATCATGCCGCTACGGTTTTGATCCGTTAACGAACCGTTCGCGCCCCAAAGAACAATGTCACGCATGCTTTTCAAACTTTCGTTCACTGAATCTAGGTGTGTCTCTTGGCTTGAAAGCGTTGTTTTCAGGTTTGCGATGTTGCTTTGGTATTGAGCAATCGCGCTGTTTTCGCGTTCCAAGTTAAGCAGCTTGATAGACGCCATTGGATCATCAGACAGTTTAGTCAGTCGCTCACGTGTCGACATTTGTTGAAGTACTTTCCCAAGGCCTGCGCTGTTGCTCTGCAGGCTTTGCAGCATCATTTGGCTGAATTGGTTATCACTGATTCGCATCTGGGTTTCCTCTAGAATAACTGCAATACAGAGTCGAAAAGCTGGTTAGCGGTGCTAATGACTTTCATGTTGGCGTTGTGTGCGTTAGCAAATGTCATCAGATTCGCCGCTTCTTCATCGCTGTTCACCGCACTGACGTTGTCGCGCGCGGCATGCGCTTG
>NZ_JAWOWP010000164.1:0-928 GCF_033340555.1 Vibrio sp. 1069 | reverse complement strand
GCTAACTTACCCAGCTAAAGATCTTAAGAAAGCATAATTCAATTTGCTGACTTCTTAATCCCAAGTCAGCGCAAGGTGATTCACTCCTCATCTTGAATTTACTTGGGAATCGCAAAGGTAGCGCATCAGTCGCTACCTTTTTTATTGTTGATTCATCATCTCACTCATTGCTCATTCGATACGCCTTGATGCTCGCTGTGGTTGATTTCTACGCGATTTCTCCCGGTTTCTTTCGCTTTGTATAACGCTAAATCAGCACGTTTCACTAACGGCTCAAAAGAGTCATCCAAGCCACACACTTGAGTTACCCCAATACTGGCGGTGAATGTCATATCACGCCCTGAATATCGAATCGTCGTGGTTTCTAAGGCATTTCGGATGGTTTCTAACGTATCCATTGCTTCTTGAGAAGATCGGCTTCTCAGGACGATAGCAAATTCTTCACCACCGACACGAGCAAGCAGGTCGCATTCTCGTAAATGCCCTTTAATGGTATTGGCAGCATGGATGAGAGATTTGTCGCCAGCGTCGTGCCCGAACTTGTCATTCAGTTTTTTAAAGTTATCTAAATCCAAAATCGCGACGTGGAATTTGATCCCTTGCGTGCGAAATTCAGAAAGACGATGCTCAATTTGACGCATGAACTCTCTGCGGTTTGGAATGCCAGTAAGATCGTCGGTGGTGGCGAGGTGCTCCATTTTCATGAGCTGAATACGCAGCGCAAGGTTCAATGCTATCCAGTTGGCAATGCATTGCAACTGTGCGGCTTGTTCCTTGGTATAAAAATGGGTTTGATGATGCGCGACGTTAAGCGTGCCCAAGCACATTTGACCATGCATCAGCGGCGCATCCATACACTTGCCCATACCGCTGGAGGTCAACATGACGCAATCTAGCTCGTCGGATTGAGAAACGTCGTCACAAATGA
>NZ_JAWOWP010000163.1:0-928 GCF_033340555.1 Vibrio sp. 1069 | reverse complement strand
AGTATCAAGTCCAGATTGATCCGGCGAAGCTGCGTGCTTATAACTTAACGCTGCAACAAGTAAACATGGCGATTCAAAACGGCAACCAAGAAACGGGGGCATCCGTAGTTGAAGTTGCTGAAGCTGAGCACATGGTTCGCACCACCGGTTACTTGACCAGCATCGAAGACATTAAATCGCTGCCGCTTAAAGTGACCGACAAAGGTACACCGCTCTTATTGGGCGACATTGCTGACATCAACTTAGGTCCGCAAATGCGTCGCGGTATCTCTGAGCTTAACGGCGAAGGTGAAGCGGTGGGTGGCGTGATCGTGATGCGCTATGGCGAAAACGCGAGTGAGGTGATCAGCAAAGTTAAAGACAAGTTGGAAGATTTACAGCGTAGCTTGCCGGATGGTGTTGAAATCGTCACCACTTACGACCGTTCTACGCTGATCAATACAGCTGTCGATAACCTTTGGAAGAAATTAGCGGAAGAGTTCATCGTCGTAGCCATCGTCTGTGCACTGTTCTTGTTCCACATTCGCTCTTCATTGGTTATCGCCCTGAGCTTGCCTGTAGGCATCCTTGCAGCGTTCATCGTGATGCATTCTCAAGGCATTAATGCCAACATCATGTCGCTCGGGGGGATTGCCATCGCCATCGGTGCAATGGTGGATGGTGCCATCGTAATGATAGAAAACGTCCACAAGCATATTGAACGAACGCCTCTCACGGATAAGAACCGCTGGCAATTGATTGGCAAAGCCGCTGAAGAAGTGGGCGCGCCCCTGTTCTTCTCACTGCTTATCATCACGTTAAGCTTTGTTCCAGTGTTTGCACTGGAAGGTCAAGAAGGCAAGATGTTCTCTCCTCTCGCCTTTACCAAGACGTATGCCATGGCGTCAGCGGCAGCACTTGCGATCACGCTCGTGCCAGTTCTAATGGG
>NZ_JAWOWP010000162.1:0-929 GCF_033340555.1 Vibrio sp. 1069 | reverse complement strand
ATGCCGCTAACGTAGTCGCGGTAGAGGCGGTGATCGGCCATGCCATGCGTTTGGCTGCGTCTCGGTATGCCTCTTTACGCGGCGTGCCTTCTTGCATTCTCCGATCGGCAAACTCAGTGACGACGATTGCACCATCCACCAGCATGCCGACCGCCATGATTAAGGCAAACAGCACCACGATGTTTACGGTAAGACCAAAAACAGAGAGGACTAACAGCCCCGTTAAGAAAGAGCCTGGAATAGAGATCCCAACCAACAATGCCGTTCTTACCCCCAAGATCGCGATAATAACGATGACCACCAAAATGATTGCCGAGAGAATGTTGTTTTGCAGATCACTAAGCATCAGCTTGACATCATCCGACTGATCCCAAGTGTATTTAACCTGCAAATTACTTGGCCACTCTGCACGCAGTTGCCCTTGAGCAATCACCTCTTTAACTAACGCGACGGTTTCAATAATGTTCTCGCCAGCACGCTTTTTCACGTCAAGCACAATGGCAGGCTCACCATCCAAGCGTGCAAAGCTTTCCGGGTCACGAAACGCTCGGCGAACTGTGGCCACATCACCAAAGGTGATCACTTCTTTGCCATTCACTTTGATAGGCAATTCGAGAACATCTTTCAGAGAATCAAACACCGACGGAACTTTGACCGAAAAGCGCCCATATCCAGTATCGACAAAACCAGCCGCAACCACTCGGTTGTTTAGTGCGATCAAGTTATAGATATCGGCCTGATCCAATCCATAGCTTTCCATTAAAAGCGGATCGACGACGATCTCGACAATATCTTCACGATCACCAGCAATATCAACTTCCAAAATCTGGCGGAAGCTTTCTAATCTGTCACGCAACGTTCGTGCGATTTGAACAATGGTTCTCTCTGGCACCGTGCCATAAAGCACAACGGTTAAAACAGGCTCCTCT
>NZ_JAWOWP010000161.1:0-930 GCF_033340555.1 Vibrio sp. 1069 | reverse complement strand
AGCCTTAAGCAATCCTTCACGCTCAACTCGATCAAGCAGCTCATTGGCATCATGGAATAGACGCTGAGCCTCCTCACCCACTTCTTCATGTTTGAAGATTGTCGGGTATTTTCCTACCAGCGACCACGTCATGAAAAACGGCGTCCAGTCGATATACTTGCGTAAGGTTGCGACATCAAAATCATCGAAAATATGAAGGCCTGGTTTTGCAGGAACTGGTGGCGTGTATGCATCCCAATCTATCGCGACTTTATTTGCACGCGCTTGTTCTAAAGTGACAGGCTTAGTACGCGGCTTCTTACGATTGTGTTGGTCACGAACACGCTCATAATCCGCATCCAGTTTTTCTATAAAGGCAGGTCGACGTTCATCGGAGAGTAATGACGAACAAACCCCTACTGCGCGCGACGCATTGTTTACGTAAACCACCGGATTTTTGTAGTTCTGCTCAATCTTAACGGCGGTGTGCGCTTTGGATGTGGTAGCTCCACCAATCAGAAGCGGAAGATCAAAATTGAGACGTTCCATCTCTTTAGCAACATGAACCATTTCATCCAGAGATGGGGTAATCAACCCTGACAAACCGATAATATCAACGTTCTCTTCTAGCGCGACTTTTAAGATCTTTTCACACGGAACCATCACGCCAAGATCGATGATCTCGTAGTTATTACACTGCAGCACCACGCCCACAATGTTTTTACCAATATCATGCACGTCACCCTTCACTGTCGCCAACAAAATTTTTCCGTTACTGCTACCGGATTGTTTTTCGGCGTTAATAAAAGGCTCTAAATGTGCGACGGCTTGCTTCATCACACGTGCTGATTTCACGACTTGAGGTAAGAACATCTTACCTTCACCAAATAGGTCTCCCACCACGTTCATGCCATCCATCAAAGGACCTTCAATCACTTCAAGTGGTTTTGC
>NZ_JAWOWP010000160.1:0-933 GCF_033340555.1 Vibrio sp. 1069 | reverse complement strand
CTGTGAAGCTTGTCAGGGGGATGGTGTTATCAAAGTCGAGATGCACTTCTTACCAGACGTGTACGTGCCTTGTGATGTGTGTAAAGGTAAGCGCTATAACCGCGAAACACTGGAAGTACGCTACAAAGGCAAAACCATCGATGAAGTACTGGAAATGACCGTCGAGGATGCTCGCACCTTCTTCGATCCTGTTCCTGCGATTGCCCGCAAGCTGCAAACTCTAATGGACGTTGGTCTGTCTTACATTCGTTTAGGTCAAGCGGCAACCACATTATCGGGCGGCGAAGCACAGCGAGTGAAATTAGCAAGAGAGCTATCCAAGCGTGATACGGGTAAAACCTTGTACATTCTGGATGAGCCGACAACCGGTCTGCATTTCCATGATATTCAGCAGCTATTAACTGTACTTCATCGCCTGCGCGATCACGGGAATACCGTTGTGGTTATCGAGCATAACTTGGACGTCATCAAAACAGCAGACTGGATCATCGACTTAGGACCAGAAGGCGGACAAGGCGGCGGAGAGATCATTGCCCAGGGAACACCAGAAGATGTGTCTCAGATCGAAGGTTCGCACACAGCTCGATTCCTTAAGCCTATGTTGAAAGAGAAAAAACGGGTAAAGTACAAAGACCAGCCAACGCTGGTCTTTTTTCATTCAAAACAACGCAATATATATGGCTACTATACATGTAAGTGGAACCAAACTTTCTCCTGAAAAAGTACAAGTTCCTCTCAATCGCAAGTTTCTCATCGCTTTGGCCGTTCTGTTTTTACTGGCCATGCACTTTTTTATGCCCAATCCAGGTGGATCAGGGTTAGCCTTATCCTTCAACGCAACAACGTGGATTGCATTTAGCTTTGCGTTAGGTATCGGTTGCTATCAGCTCGCGAGTAACCGCATTTTACGCTATTCAAAGCTAACCATCGGGT
>NZ_JAWOWP010000159.1:0-934 GCF_033340555.1 Vibrio sp. 1069 | reverse complement strand
ATAATGGTGCGGAAGGAGAGACTTGAACTCTCACACCTTGCGGCGCCAGAACCTAAATCTGGTGCGTCTACCAATTCCGCCACTTCCGCAACTTATTCTGTAGACATCAAGATAATTGGTAAAATCTTAATATCATTGTATATGGCAGGGCTACCTGGATTCGAACCAGGGAATGGCGGCATCAAAAGCCGCTGCCTTACCGCTTGGCGATAGCCCTACAGCGTAAATAGTCAAAGATTACTTAACATCTCTTATCGAGAGAAAGAATGGTGCGGAAGGAGAGACTTGAACTCTCACACCTTACGGCGCCAGAACCTAAATCTGGTGCGTCTACCAATTCCGCCACTTCCGCGTATTCTGATAGTGTAGATTAATTTAAGATGGTGCGGAAGGAGAGACTTGAACTCTCACACCTTGCGGCGCCAGAACCTAAATCTGGTGCGTCTACCAATTCCGCCACTTCCGCATCTATTCCTAACTGCTCTGATAAAAAGAACATTTAGGAATGGTGGCTACGACGGGATTCGAACCTGTGACCCCATCATTATGAGTGATGTGCTCTAACCAGCTGAGCTACGTAGCCATTTTAAAACTTTGATCAAGAATGGTGCGGAAGGAGAGACTTGAACTCTCACACCTTGCGGCGCCAGAACCTAAATCTGGTGCGTCTACCAATTCCGCCACTTCCGCAACTTATTCTGTAGACATCAAGATAATTGGTAAAATCTTAATATCATTGTATATGGCAGGGCTACCTGGATTCGAACCAGGGAATGGCGGCATCAAAAGCCGCTGCCTTACCGCTTGGCGATAGCCCTACATTGCTCTAATAAAAGAGACTTAAATAATGGTGCGGAAGGAGAGACTTGAACTCTCACACCTTGCGGCGCCAGAACCTAAATCTGGTGCGTCTACCAATTCCGCCACTTCCGCA
>NZ_JAWOWP010000158.1:0-935 GCF_033340555.1 Vibrio sp. 1069 | reverse complement strand
CGTTTTGATGCCTACACTGGTCAACTTGGATTGGACCGTTTGTTTTTGCATGCCGCGAACATTAAGTTTCAACATCCGTCTAATGATGAATGGATGGAAATTAATGCTCCGATGGAATCCAAACTAGAGAAAGTGCTTGTTGGATTAAGAAAGGCAAACTGAACGCATTTACTATAAACAAAGGGAGCTCTAGCTCCCTTTTTGCATTTCACTTATATATTAGGTTTCAAATGATGAGTAGAGGCGTTGATTAAACTTACAAGATCTCGAAACCTTGCTTTTGCAGCATATCAATCAAATCAATCAGAGGCAGGCCAACGAGAGTGTTTGGATCTTTGCCGACTAACTTTTCGAACAAACAAATTCCCATCCCTTCGCTTTTGAAGCTGCCAGCACAGTAAAACGGTTCTTCTCTGTCGACGTAACGTTCAATTTGTTCACGGTTTAAGTTTCTAAAATGCACTTCAAAGGTGTCGTAGCCAACTTCAGTCAGATTCGTCACCGAGTTATAAACCGCCAGTCCGGTATAGAAAGTGATGGCTTTACCACTTTGAGCAAGTAATTGATTGATAGCATTTTCACGATTTAGAGGTTTGCCAACGATTTTTCCATCAATTACGCAAACTTGATCGCTGCCGATGACCAAACTTGGTTCATTAACAGAGCAAGAGGTTGCTTTGTTTACGGCTAAGCGCTGCACTAGATCCAGAGGAGTTTCACTCTCATACGGCGTTTCATCGCAGTCAGGAGATAAACAAATGAACGGGACTGAAAGCTTTTCAAGCAGTTGTTGACGAAAAGGGGAGGTTGAGGCTAAAACCACTTGGTAATTTTTCATTTTGAATTACAATTCACGCAAGCATTTCCAATAGGATAATCGATCAAAAATGATTCTGGCTAATGCTCTGTATGTTAAGCGCAAAAAAGTACAACTT
>NZ_JAWOWP010000157.1:0-937 GCF_033340555.1 Vibrio sp. 1069 | reverse complement strand
TTTTCATCGACCGCGGCCATGCTCACAGTGCACTTGCCATCATTACTTTCACCAACATAACGTAGCACTTTGCCTTCTTCTGCCGCTTTCGCTGATAACTCTTTGAAGTACGCGTCCGCTTCTGGCAAACGAGCCATAAATTCATCAACACTGCCTGAATCATCAAAGCCTGGTGGTAGCGCTTGGTCAACGACCACATCTTCAAGCTCTAATGACATACCTGCTTCGCGAGCTAGGATGAGCAGCTTACGTGCAACATCCATACCAGAAAGGTCATCACGAGGATCTGGCTCAGTGAAACCATTTTCTTTCGCAATATTTGTCGCTTCGCTCAGGCTCATACCCTCGTCAAGTTTACCGAAGATGTAAGACAGTGAACCTGACAAAATGCCACTAAATCGTTCAAGCTCATCGCCTGCTGCAATCAGGTTTTGTAGGTTTTCGATAACCGGTAGGCCAGCCCCTACAGTTGTTTCGTACATTAACTTGCGACGCGAACTACGAGCGACATCGCGAAGCTGATGGTAGTACGCCATGCTTGCTGTGTTTGCTTTTTTGTTTGGTGTGACCACGTGGAAACCTGCTGCTAGAAAGTCTGCATATTGATTTGCAATGTCTTCACTAGACGTACAATCCACAAGTACAGGGTTGATGATGTGATTGCGCTGAACTAACGCGATTAAACGAGCTAGACTGAATTCTTCTGTTGCCGCAGACATGCGGTCACGCCAGTGTTCTAGTGGTAAACCTTCACTGTCGAGTAGCAAGCCTTTGCTATTTGCTAAACCACACACTCGAATCACGATACCTTTTTCTGCCAGTTTGGATTGCTGACGTTGGATCTGATCCACCAGCTCACCGCCAACACCACCAACACCAACAACAAACACATCGAGGAAGTATTTCGAGTTAAATAGGTTTTCGTGACACGCTTTGA
>NZ_JAWOWP010000156.1:0-941 GCF_033340555.1 Vibrio sp. 1069 | reverse complement strand
TTCTCTCCAGCTATTTCTTCCAAAGTTTCTAAACAATCAGATGAAAATGCAGGAGTCATGATATCAATTTTCTTCACGCCTTTACTGGTGATGGTTTCCAATGTTTTATCAGTGTAAGGCTGTAGCCACTCTTCTCGGCCAAAACGAGACTGATAAGACATACCAATCTGATCCGATGATAAACCAAGCGCCTCACCAAGCAAGCGAGTGGTCGCTTCACAATGCTGAGGATAAATGTCGCCATTGTCTGCATAACGTTTAGGAATACCGTGATATGAACACAGCAAGTAATCCCCTTTGCCATACTCTTCCCAGTATTGTCGAACCGAGTGCGCAAGCGCTTCGATGTACATTGGATGATCGTGATAATCGCGAATAAAGCTGAATGCTGGCATCACTGGCAGTTGCTTAAACGCTTTTGTGATTCCATCAGACACGGCTGCTGTGGTTGTACCAGAGTATTGTGGGTACAACGGTAGCACAATAACCTCTTCCACACCTTGAGCGATAAGAGCTTCAAAACCAGATTGAAGGCTTGGGTTGCCATAAGTCATGCCGAGTTCCACAGGCATATCAAGATGCTGAGCAAGTTTCTTTGCCTGGCGTTTGGAATACACCATTAAAGGTGAGCCCTCTTCCATCCATACCGATTCATACAACTTAGCGACCTTTGGCGAGCGTATTGGAAGAATCACACCATGTAAAATTGGACACCAAAGCCATCGTGTCATATCGACTACACGATGATCATGAAGAAACTGACTTAAGAAGCGCTTAACCGCTGGAGCGGTAGGTTCATCAGGTGTTCCTAGGTTAACCAGTAACACACCTTGTTTATTTTTAGTTTGCATTGCGTCCCTTTGTTTTCCCAGCATATAAAATGTATAAAAAAAGCGACCTTACGGCCGCTTCACTATAACAAAATTATTAAAAATTTTGAT
>NZ_JAWOWP010000155.1:0-941 GCF_033340555.1 Vibrio sp. 1069 | reverse complement strand
CAACCAAGGTTAAATCGGCTCTATTAACCGACTCAGACCTCAATGGCGTTAAAGTCAAAGTCATTACAGAGGATGGTGATGTATTTTTGTTTGGCTA
Organism: Vibrio sp. 1069; assembly: GCF_033340555.1. Taxonomy (NCBI): domain Bacteria; kingdom Pseudomonadati; phylum Pseudomonadota; class Gammaproteobacteria; order Vibrionales; family Vibrionaceae; genus Vibrio; species Vibrio sp. 1069. The sequence continues at coordinate 844 of NZ_JAWOWP010000155.1, read as the reverse complement.
TGTAACCGCTCAGCAAGGTGAACGCGCGACGGAGATTTCGCGCAATATCTCTGGCGTAAAACAGGTGATCAAAGGGTTCCAATACGGAGACGCAGAACCAGTTAAAGTCGATTTACCTAGCGACGGTGTGACAACACAGACACAGACACAGACACAGACACAAGATGATAGTGATCCAGATGTCGAGACGTTTACCATCAGTGACTAAACGATATTGAAAAACTTGAAACCGAAGTATAAAAAAAGCAGCGTTAACGCTGCTTTTTATTTACTTAATCACTCTTAAGCTTGGTCGACCTTTAGGACGAGGAGCTTCTTCCTCTTGGGATTCTGCACCAATCTCCTCAGAAGTTTCTTCCGTCACCGCCTTAAAAGATGGTGACAAATCTTCTTCTTCAATCGTTTCTTCTTCGATGTGCGTGTACGCTTCTTCTGGTTCAAACATTGTTCCAGCACCGTTTTCACGAGCATAAATCGCTTGAACTGCATACACTGGCACGATCACTGAGTGTGGTCGGCCACTAAAACGAGCATGGAAGGTAATCGCATCATTACCCAACTCTAAGTTACCAACGGCACGAGGAGCAATATTCAAGATAATCTGACCATCTTGAACAAACTCAACAGGCACACGCACACCCGGCATAGTTGCATCAACAACCAAGTGGGGAGTTAAGTCATTGTCTACTAGCCAATCGTAAAATGCGCGAAGCATATACGGGCGGCGAGCAGTCATTTTTGCAATATCCATAACGTCTCTAAATCGCTTAGCGAACTAGGCGCATTTCACGTTCAGCTTCAGTCAAAGAAGCAAGGAATGAATCACGCTCAAATACGCGGTTCA
>NZ_JAWOWP010000154.1:0-944 GCF_033340555.1 Vibrio sp. 1069 | reverse complement strand
CTGGTACTGCTTACCCAATTGATCGTGAACAACTGGCGCATAATCTTGGTTTTCACCGTGCTACGCGTAACTCACTCGATTCGGTATCGGATCGTGACCATGTGATGGAACTGATGTCTGTCGCTTCTATTTCTATGCTGCACTTGTCACGTCTCGCGGAAGATATGATTTTCTACAACTCAGGTGAGTCGAACTTCATTGAGTTGGCAGATACAGTGACGTCTGGCTCGTCATTGATGCCACAGAAGAAAAACCCAGATGCGCTAGAGCTCATTCGTGGTAAGACTGGTCGCGTGTACGGCGCACTTGCTGGCATGATGATGACAGTCAAAGCCCTGCCACTGGCGTACAACAAAGACATGCAAGAAGACAAAGAAGGCTTGTTCGATGCGCTTGATACATGGAACGACTGTATGGAAATGGCAGCGTTGTGTTTCGATGGTATCAAGGTTAATGGCGAACGTACGTTAGAAGCTGCGAAACAAGGCTACGCCAATGCCACAGAATTAGCGGACTACTTGGTCGCGAAAGGCATTCCTTTCCGAGAAGCGCATCATATTGTCGGTGTAGCTGTCGTTGGCGCGATTGCCAAAGGTTGTGCACTGGAAGAGTTGTCATTGCAAGAGCTGCAAGAGTTCTCTGACGTCATCGACAACGATGTGTACGACATCCTAACGATTGAGTCTTGTCTAGAAAAACGTAGCGCGCTTGGTGGCGTGTCACCAAAACAAGTCGCTTATGCCGTTGACCAAGCGGACAAGCGTTTGGCGCAGCGTGATAGTTCGGCCGTTAAAGTACGTCCTGCACGTTTAACGGATATCGAAACGCTTGAGGGCATGGTTGCGTACTGGGCGAATATGGGCGAAAACTTACCTCGTTCTCGTAATGAACTCGTTCGCGACATTGGCTCATTTGCCGTTGCTGAACATCATGGTGAAGTGACT
>NZ_JAWOWP010000153.1:0-955 GCF_033340555.1 Vibrio sp. 1069 | reverse complement strand
CTTCGCTTTTTCTTCTTTTTCTACTTGTGACAAGCGTTTGAGTTTAAGGCCTAGCTCTTTTCCTCGAGCACGAGCAAATAAAATATTGCCAGCAAAACCAAGAGAGGTAAGCACCAGCTCAACCGCTGCCAACCACCGTTCACCACCGTCCACGTACAAGATAGTGAGTGCGTGCAAGAAATACAGCATCAAGACAAAGTTCGCCCATGCATGCGTGTAAGGTTTGCCCGCTAAGATGCCAGGTAACGGTAGCAATAACGGAATACACCATGCAATCGCGAGTGTTGTGCTACTCAGATGAGGGTGAGGAGATAAAGCGAGTTGCCAAATCGCGACCCATGCTAATAAAGCTAAGTTGCCGAACAAAGCGAGGTAGCGATACGTTTTAGCTTGAGCACCAAGTGGTGGTTGTTCTTCGAAAGAGTCAGACATCGATTCTCTATCCTTGAATTGATACCAATTCTACTGATTATTAATACTGGTATTAGTGACAAGCTTTGAGCTTTAACGCTGCTGTTGCTAGTCGTTTACCTAATTGTTGTGCCAGACGAGTCTCCTCTGCTGTGAGACTTGGTTCGTGTCCTACACTGCTGGCACCGTAGGGTGTGCCACCAGATTGGGTCGAATGCAGCTCTGGTTCAGCGTAAGGAATACCAAGTACCATCATCCCGTGATGCAGTAATGGCGTCATCATGCTTTGAAGTGTGGTCTCCTGACCGCCATGCATCGAAGATGATGAGGTAAATACACAAGCTGGCTTATCGATTAAGTCACCGCTAACCCACAAAGGGGTGGTTTGATCCCAAAAGTGCTTTAAAGGCGCTGCCATATTGCCAAACCAAACGGGACTACCGAACGCTAGACCGTCGCACTTTTTCAGTTCCTCTAGAGTAACAATTGGATCAGAAGGGGAGTGTGAGTGAGGTGACAATTCTTCAACTGTACGCAAAATTGC
>NZ_JAWOWP010000152.1:0-955 GCF_033340555.1 Vibrio sp. 1069 | reverse complement strand
ATCCCTGAAAGGGCCGATAAAATTAAGACACCCGCATTACCGAACCACTCAGCAAGCGCATGTGACAGCAGTATAATCACCGCCAGCATCATCCCAAAAAACAGCGCCGATTGCAGTGCGAGTGGGTTGCTCTGTTTGTTCGATTGTTCGATCTGTTCCACTTCACTCCTCCGCCATATCCACCAAGCAGGCAAATACAGCGCCGCCATCATGGCCATCACAATCGGCCATAGTAACGAGACAAGTTGAGGATTAATCACAAACAGAATAATCAACAGCCGAGGAAACATGGTGCCGCAACTCAAGAGTATGCCACTTGCGAGCAATGGGCTGATATTGGCTTGCTCCCGAGAAAGATGGGAAAACTGCAGTGTTAACGCCGTCGAAGAACTTAAACCTGCAAAAATGGAGGTGAACAATATGCCACGTTTCGCCCCACCGATTTTGATTGCGAAATAGCCCACAAACGAAATACTGGCAATCAATACGACCATCCACCAAATCTCGTAAGGGTTAAGAGCGTTACAAGGGCCATAGGATTGATTTGGAAGAAGCGGCAATAACACGATGGAGATAATCAGCAACCGGAGCGCTGCATCTAGCTCGTATTCCTGTAATTTTTGCAACGCTTGGTGAAGTTCTCGTTTGTTGTCGAGCACCACTGCGGTAATAACAGCTGCAGATGCCGCAAGCACCGCCTCTCCCGACACAGCTAAACTGCCCAACACAAACGTCACCAACAAGCTAACCACGCCAGTAATACTGATATCGCGACTCTTCTTCTGCTGCATGACAAACGCGATACACGCCAATATCACCAACGCAATCAAGGCAAAACCAAGCAATAAAGGAGAATAGAGATCCGCAAGAATCGCGACAAGACCACCAAGTAACCCGACGAGAGAGAACGTACGAATACCAGCAACACGGCTACCTTCAACGCTATTTCGCATCA
>NZ_JAWOWP010000151.1:0-958 GCF_033340555.1 Vibrio sp. 1069 | reverse complement strand
GTACAGTTTGGTATCAACCCGAAAGATGGTCGTATGGTCATCATCGAGATGAACCCGCGTGTATCTCGCTCTTCTGCTCTGGCATCAAAAGCAACAGGTTTCCCAATCGCTAAGATTGCGGCGAAACTGGCTGTTGGCTTTACTCTAGACGAGCTGCAAAACGACATTACAGGTGGTGCAACTCCGGCATCATTCGAACCTACTATCGACTACGTAGTGACCAAGATTCCTCGTTTTAACTTCGAGAAATTTGCTGGCGCTAACGATCGCCTGACGACTCAGATGAAGTCAGTTGGTGAGGTAATGGCGATTGGTCGTAACCAACAAGAATCTCTTCACAAAGCATTACGTGGCCTAGAGGTTGGCGCGACTGGCTTTGATGAGATGGTTGACCTAGATGCACCTGACGCATTAACTAAGATTCGTCACGAACTAAAAGAAGCTGGCGCAGAGCGTATCTGGTATATCGCAGATGCATTCCGTGCGGGCATGTCAGTGGATGGCGTGTTTAACCTGACGAACATTGATCGCTGGTTCCTAGTTCAAATTGAAGAGCTAGTTAAACTAGAAGAGCAAGTGAAAGCCGGTGGCTTTGCTGGTCTAACAGAAGAAGTTCTACGCCAGATGAAACGTAAAGGTTTCTCTGATGCGCGCCTATCTAAACTGTTAGGTGTGGCTGAAAGCGAAATCCGTCGTCTACGTGACCAGTTTGACATCCACCCTGTCTACAAGCGAGTGGATACGTGTGCGGCTGAGTTCTCTTCTGATACGGCTTACATGTACTCATCTTACGATGAAGAATGTGAAGCAAACCCAACAGATAAAGACAAGATCATGGTACTGGGCGGTGGTCCAAACCGTATCGGTCAAGGTATCGAATTCGACTACTGTTGTGTACATGCATCACTAGCGCTTCGTGAAGATGGCTACGAAACCATTATGGTGATCTGTAACCCAG
>NZ_JAWOWP010000150.1:0-958 GCF_033340555.1 Vibrio sp. 1069 | reverse complement strand
TTTCTAATGCAGTGGAATGCATCCATCCAAATGACCCCACGGTTTGCGGCGTTTCCCATGTACTTTGGACAGGGAAACCAACGCAAGACGGCGCAACGGCTCGCAATGCCGTTTTTTATGGCGATAAAGCACTCGACCGATCGCCATGTGGAACCGGCACGAGCGCACGCATGGCGCAATGGCACGCGAAAGGAAAACTCAAATCAGGCGAAGATTTCGTGCATGAAAGCATCATCGGCAGCCTATTTAACGGCCGTATTGAGGGCATCACCGAAGTAAACGGGCAAACGGCGATTTTGCCGAGCATTGAAGGTTGGGCACAAGTGTATGGCCACAACACCATTTGGGTCGATGACGAAGACCCGTACGCGTACGGATTTGAAGTGAAATAAGGACAGTAAGGAAGAACAATGAATTCGCAAAACTCACAGGTGTTTTACGCCACCAACGCCTTTACCGGTGAACGATTAACGACGCCGTTTCCCGTTCATGGCGAGATGGAAGTTAACCAAGCTGCAGAAGCAGCAGACAAAGTTGCACGCAGTTTTCGCCGACTCAGCAACGAAAAGCGCGCCAACCTACTCTGCTCTATTGCGTCTGAGTTGGAAGCAAGACGTGAAGATATTGTCGCGTGTTCGCATTTAGAAACAGCGCTTCCACAGGCACGTTTAGAGGGAGAAGTCGGCAGAACGGCTAACCAGCTACGATTGTTCGCAGAGGTTGTAAAATCTGGCAGTTATCATCAAGCCATCTTCGATACGCCAAATCCTGAACGCCAACCTCTACCAAAGCCTGACATTCGTCGCCAACAAATTGCCATTGGCCCTGTCGCCGTCTTTGGTGCTTCGAACTTTCCGCTGGCATTCTCAGCCGCGGGTGGCGATACCGCATCTGCACTAGCGGCTGGCTGTCCGGTTATTGTTAAAGGTCATACCGCGCATCCGGGAACGAGCCAAAT
>NZ_JAWOWP010000149.1:0-960 GCF_033340555.1 Vibrio sp. 1069 | reverse complement strand
CGTTCATTTCAGGAATGGAAGGCATAGACGTAGCGTGAATGGATTGCATCGCCACTGCACTTGCACCTGGGTCATTCTTGATAACAGGATCGTCTACCAATTTTGTCACTGCCGGAACCTCTCCAGTTAATTCAAAACGGCGCTTCGCATTGTCATAGTTATTGACGAACGTAATAAACTCTTGCGCTAATGGTTTGTTTTTCGAGAAAGTGGAAATGCTGTAACTCTTCACGCCCATAAATGACCCCATTTGCTCACCAGATGGCAATTTTGGAAGTGGGGCTACACCATAGTTGATCCCTGCTTCTTTGTAAGGCTGGAGCGCCCAAGGACCAGTTTGAACAATCGCTGCTTTGCCCGACGTGAATAGTGAATCGATAGCATTAAGCCCGTTATTACCAATGATGCCTGTAGGGAATACTTTAGAGTCATAGAACTTCTGAATGAATTTCGCGCCTTCTACTGCCCCTGGAGTATTCAATAATATTTTATTAGGATCATACGAACCGTCGTCTTTTTTAGCGAAAACATCACCACCCATACCGTTTAAAATTCCGTAGGTGTAATAAAGCTCATCCCATTTTGCTAGCAAACCGTATTTATTTTCTTCGCGAAACTTCTTAGACAGCTCAAATATTTCGTCCATCGTTTCTGGTAGCTCAGCAATAAGATCTTTGTTGTAAACCATAAATACGGTTTCAACGGATTTTGGCAAGCCGTATAGCACGCCATTGTAAGTCAATGCGTTAATAGAAGATTGACTAAATGTATCGGTAACGGCTTTATCGACCTGAACTGGAGCAAGTAAACCTTGGATAACCGCCCCACCAATCTGATCATGTGGGATCAGCACGACGTCAGGACCAGTGCCTGCAGGACCATCCATACGCAAAGATTCGACCTGACCGCCATATGGCATTTCAAGCACATTCACTTTCACATCATGTTGTTTTTCAAACG
>NZ_JAWOWP010000148.1:0-963 GCF_033340555.1 Vibrio sp. 1069 | reverse complement strand
TACACGCTAACGTGTAACCGAGCATCATCATGAACACACTGAGAGATAAACGGAAGTAAAAGACCCAAACCGGAATGACAGCGCACCAAACCCAGTTGAGCTGAAAACCTAAGATTGAAAGGTGAGGAATGGACCAAATAAGCCCTACCACAGAAAGATAAATACCCGGTACGGCAACTTTGTGAATTTTTTGATTGATTGGGTTTTGATGGCTTTCACCGTAGGCTTCTAACCAGTCAGATAGTGCTCGCATATCACTTCCCTTTTTACGCAACTTCTTTTTATATAGCCCGAGCTCAAAAAAGGTGCGAGTTTTTCAGCGAGCAATTGATGGTTTTCGTTATTGCCTAAATGCTTTCCTGAAATGCTATTCGGCTTCAGTGTTCAAGCAATGTACGTTGCGCTTTGGGCAGTTTCGCTACAACCAAATCGTAGGAGCGCTCGCACAAGTCTTGAATGAGACCATCTTCGGCATCACCATTGAAATACACTGTGACCCAATGGCGTTTGTTAAGGTGGTAGCCCGGTGTGATGTCGGTAAACTGGGACGTTAGCACTTCTCCATCTTCCGGTTTCACTTTAACACTGACGTATTCTCGACCACCACGCTCCGCGATTATCGCGAACATTTTGCCTTTTACTTTGAACACAAGCGCGTCAGGGCCAAAGGGGAAGTCACTTTCGGCGCACATAAATGTCTCTAAATACGATTCCAATTCTTTGATATTCATGCTCATTCCTTGTTTTCTTTGCAACGAGATTCGCTATTCAAATTGAGGCAGTAGTAACTTTAACGCCTGATTCACTTGTGACTTTTCGTCCGCCGACAATCCACTAATCAAACTATGTTGTACATCCACATGCTCTTGGATTAACGACTCAATCAATGCCAAGCCTTCAGTTGTTAGCTCAACAGTAACACTGCGTCGGTCTTCTTTACTGTGCTCTCTGGCAATAAAGCCT
>NZ_JAWOWP010000147.1:0-965 GCF_033340555.1 Vibrio sp. 1069 | reverse complement strand
CACTGTTTACCTGTAACGTAAATACCGGATTGCCGTTTGCCGTCGCCGTGTAGGTAAAGCTACCGTCGGCATTACTGACTTCGGCCAACGTGATAACTTGACCGTTGGAGGTCAAACCGTTTAGCGGGTCTGAACCTGTTTCAAGCTGGTACTGAACCACACCATCTGAGCCTTGCGTGGTCGTGAACTGCCCTTCAACCAACAGTGCGTTTGATTGTCCACCATTCGTAATTAAGTCATTTTCATCTACAGTGAGAGGCTCGACATTCTCAATCGTAGGAACGTCATCTTGAATGGTGACAGGCAAAACCATGACACTACTATCATCATCAAAATCCGTCGCGATGATTGGGAAGCTCAGCGTCAGTTCGTCACTGTTACTCGCATGGTCAATTGGGCCTTCGAGTGTAAAGTTGTAACTACCATCTGGATTCACAGTTAACGTAAAGACAGGATTGGTTCCTGCGGTTGCCGTATAAGTGAAACTACCATCTGGATTTGCCGTTTCACTCAATGTCACCGCAACACCTTGCGAAGTAAGCCCATCAACAGGCGTCGCACTGGCATCCAATTGGTAACTCACTACGCCATCAGAACCTTGATTGGTGGTGAAGTGTCCGTCAATCGATACTGAACCGTCTTGAGCCGAGCCCATCTGCGCGAGGTCATCTTCATCAACGGTGATCGCTTGAACATTGTTAATTGTTGGCTGGTCATCAACAATGGTTACAGGGATGGTTGCCGATGACGTATCGCCATCAAAGTCGGTCGCGATGATTGGAAAGTTTAGCGTCAGTTCATCACTACCAGTCGCGTGATCGATTGGGCCTTCCAACGTAAAGTTGTATGAACCATCGGTATTCACCACCAACGTAAAGACAGGATTGCCGTCAGCGGTCGCAGTGTAAGTGAAGCTGCCATCTGCATTCGCTGTTTCAACCAAATCAACAACTTCGCCGTGCGAC
>NZ_JAWOWP010000146.1:0-974 GCF_033340555.1 Vibrio sp. 1069 | reverse complement strand
GGTATCTGTCTGCTCAAATTTATGGCATTCTCATCCATACTATTTAAAAAGGATAAATGGATAGTAGGATATGGACAGCAACACGCCAAGACTCTCTTTACGCACCATTGAGCCGACCGATTACCCAGAGCTCGCGGAATTAATGGACCTCGTTTTTCCTGATGTGGGCGGCTCATGGCCACGCCTGACCATCATGGATCTCATTCATCAGTTTCCCGATGGACAAATCTGTATTGCGGATACCGGCAAAATTGTCGGCGCTGCGCTGCCGATCAAAGTGGACTACAACCGATTTTCACTTCCTCCCCTGTACACTGACATCATCACCGAAAATAACGTCATTCAGAACCAAGTGACAGGCGATGCCATGTATGGCCTAGATGTGTTTGTTCACCCTGATTACCGTGGGCTTCGCTTGGGCCGACGTCTTTACGACGCGCGCAAAGAGCTGTGCCGCAGCAAAAACTTTAAAGCGATACTAGCCGGTGGTCGCATTCCGAATTACCACCAATACGTGGATGAACTGAGCGTTGCAGAGTACATCGACAAAGTAAAACGCCGCGAATTGCACGACCCGATCCTCTCCTTCCAGCTTGCGAATGACTTTGATGTTAAACGCATCATGCGTGGCTATTTACCAGAAGATAACGCTTCAAAAGGCTACGCCACGTTGCTAGAGTGGGATAATTTTTTCTACGAGGAAGACATTCAATCCGTTCACGACATTGAGAAAACCTTAATTCGCATTGGCGTGGTGCAATGGCAAATGCGCGCGATGAACGATTTGGAAGACTTGCTCGATCAAGCCGAGTTTTTTATCTCCTCTCTGGCCAACTACAAAGCCGACTTTGCTTTGTTTCCTGAGTTCTTCAATGCTCCGTTGATGGGATTGCAAAACGATCAAAACTCGGTTGAAGCTATTCGCTTTCTTGCTAGCTTTACAGAAGAGATCAAAAACCGTTTCTCGCAAATGG
>NZ_JAWOWP010000145.1:0-980 GCF_033340555.1 Vibrio sp. 1069 | reverse complement strand
GGAGTATCAGAGACAAGCCCTTTTTCAAGCAGGTGAGAATAGTACCATAATTGGTAGAGTTGACAGCTCTTTTACGCAAATAAGTCACGGATATGAAGGTGTCGTGGCGATAAAACAAGTGAATACTCACACTCTGTTACCTTTTCTTAAACCTAAAGTCCGCCTCATAACGCCATTCCCACTAGCTGTTAACAGTGAGTTTACGACTAACGTTTTGATTAAGCCCATTATCGGCCTCAGAAATGAAGCGGGTTTCGACGCAGAAAAGCAGTCAATGGGAAGTGGTGTTGTTGCAAGAGCGGTCGTAACTAAAGATTCATACTGGGTCATTCGTACTTCTTCGTCTTGGCGCGAGTCGATTATTCAAACTGTTGAGCGTGATATTTCTCGCCTTGAGCACTTTGCTCTAATCAAAGCACTGGCTTTTGCTGATCGCACTGGGCTTACCAAAGAGGATTGGCAGTCTCTGCGTGACAGCGGATTACTGCATCTTGTATCGATTTCTGGTTTACACATCGGGATGGCATTGACGTTTGGGCTCGCCCTTGGTGGGCTTATTCGGCTTGTTATGCCGCGATATTGGTTTCTGCCATCAGTGAGTGGGTTGGCGTTTGCCATTGTTTACGCTTGGCTTGCTGATTTTTCTTTGCCGACGACCCGAGCCGTTTCTGTTTGTATCATCTATATTGCTTTGAAGTATTGGCTTGTTCATTGGAGTCCATGGCGCGTACTGTTATTGGCTGTGGTGTTGCAACTTTTCTTCCAACCTTTTGCTTCTTTTAGTTTGAGTTTTTGGCTGTCTTATTTATCCGTTGGTGCCGTTTTGTTTGCGGTTAATACAGTGCAAGGCTCGAAGGAAGGTCGTTTGGGAAAGTTGCGGATACTTCTGTTGACTCAACTGATATTGAGCTTATTAATTGTCCCGATCAGTGGCTATTTTTTCTCTGGATTTAGCTGGTCTTCTTTAGTCTACAATTTGG
>NZ_JAWOWP010000144.1:0-980 GCF_033340555.1 Vibrio sp. 1069 | reverse complement strand
TCGATGTGGAAACCCCTGACGACAGCGCCTTATTGCTAAATAGCTTCGGTATCTCTGATGTCGATGCGGTACTTGATAACCCGAATGCAGAGTATGTTCTTAATGTAGCGGTAGATAGCGGGTATCTCGCATTGAACGCTAACGTTATCTCGAAATATGGTTTGACGGTTCAGGGTGACGGTACAGGAGCAGTTGAGCTAAAAGGTTCTGTCGCAGATCTCAACGCCGCCATTGCAGAAGGATTGATTGAGTTCAACCCTGATCTCAACTTCTTCGGCGATGTTACCGTGAACATTACAGTCGATGACCAAGGTAACGAAGGCATTGTTATTAGTGGTGTTGATGACACTTTAAACACCAACAGCAGCAGTTTTGTGATTGATGTTACAGCCGTGAACGATGCGCCTGAAACGTCGCCAGTTACCTTGACCAGTATTGGTGAAGACAGTGGTGTATTTGCAATTTCTACATCAGATTTGCTTGTGAATGCCACTGATGTGGAAAACGACAACTTGACGGTGAGTAACGTTCAACTTGTGGACCCTAGTTCTGGCTCTTTGGCGTTTAACTCAGCCACAGGGAATTGGGAATTTACGCCAGCGCCGGGTTACAACGGCCCTGTAGAGCTGACTTACGATATTACGGACGATGGCACAACAAATGGTGTATCCGATCCTAAGACGGTATCGGGTTCTGCATCTTTTGAAGTGTTCGATGTAAACGATGCACCTCAAACATCGGAAGTGACGCTTTCTTCGATAGAAGAAGACAGCGGCACTGTGAGTATTACTGCCTCGGAACTATTGGCAAACGCGACCGATCCGGAAAACGATAACTTGGCGGTCAGTAATGTCACGCTTGCGGATCCATCAGCGGGAACGATCACGCAGATTAGCGCGACGGAATGGCGCTTTGAACCATCAGAAAACTTTAACGGTGATGTGAGTTTTGTCTATGACATTACTGACGATGGCACAACA
>NZ_JAWOWP010000143.1:0-981 GCF_033340555.1 Vibrio sp. 1069 | reverse complement strand
TCGCAGCGTACAGAAATAATTGTAAGATCTTTCAGAAGAAAAATATAAAAGACATTATTTCCGAAGTGCTTTCAGAGCATGGTGTTGCATTTAAATTTGAACTCAAAAATACGTATCCCCAATATTCCTACAAAGTTCAGTATGAAGAATCTGATCTTGCTTTTGTTCAGCGCCTTCTAGCCGAAGAAGGGCTCTCTTTTTGCTTTAGTCACTCTAAATCATCCCATGTCCTAGATATTTTTGATGATGTAAGCTTTTACAAACCCAGTCCTGAGTTTATGGTCGATTTCGATACAGGCAGTTCAGAGTCGAGTCACATTTCTGCTTGGAACGAAACACAAGTTTTAACGACTAAATCAAGCCAGAAGTCTGGCTTCAATATGCTAAAACCAGCCTCACAACCCAAAAACGTAGCTGCTGGTGATACTGCACTGTTTACCGTACCTGCGAGTGAGTATTTTGAGTATCTGGGTGAAACAGAAAGTGACGATCAGTACTCGCTTCGAAACACTCACGCAATTGAATCCCTTCAACAGAACGTTTATCTATGTAGCGGAGAGGCGAGTTGTCGAACCTTTTCTGTGGGTAAATGTTTTAAGTTCAAAAAACACGAAGATAAATCGCGAGTAGGAAAAGAATATGTCTTGGCCTCTGTGGCGATTTTTGCTTCTGTGTTTAATCAAACTGGTCTGGGTGGCACCGCTTCTCAAGGTGTTCGTGTTGCGTTTAGTTGTGTGGACTCTAAAACCATTTTAAGGCCGGCGGTTACTTACCCTAAACCGCAAATTAAAGGTCTTCAAACAGCCATTGTGACTGGTAATAAAGACGGTGAGGTATACGTTGATAAACATGGCAGAATAAAAGTACAGTTCCATTGGGATCGTTTGGGTAAGTACGATGTAAATAGTTCGTGTTGGATTCGAGTTGCTCAAAGTGTTGCCGGAAATGGATGGGGTGCGGTGTTTCATCCTCGGGTAGGGC
>NZ_JAWOWP010000142.1:0-983 GCF_033340555.1 Vibrio sp. 1069 | reverse complement strand
TTTGAGCGGTGTGTTATTCGGTATGGGCATGGCGGTGTCCGGCATGATCGACCCAGCTAAAGTCATTGGATTTTTAGATATTTCTGGCAGTTGGGACCCAAGTTTGGCTTTTGTGATGGGCGGCGCACTCGCGGTATTCATGCCAAGCTATTTTTTAATCATCAAGCCGAGAAAACAATCAGTTAGCGGTGAAGCGTTTTGCACACCAACCAATAAGAGCATCGACGGACGTTTGCTATCTGGTGCGGCGATCTTTGGTTTAGGTTGGGGTTTGGCCGGTATTTGCCCTGGCCCTGCAGTTGCGAGTCTGGCATTAGGCAACGTGAGCATTGTAGTGTTCTTCCTTGCGATGTTAGTTGGATCTCTGTTCGCGAAAGCGATCATTACTCACCGTAACGCGAAGAAGATGAAAACCGCGAACGCGTAAACAATCAATCTGATATGGAGGGGAAAGGATGCCCGACAAACTAAAGCGAAGTTTTGTTCAGTCTGTGATGAACAGCTTTTTCCCTCCGATCATGATCTTACTCGCGCTTGTGGTCGGTGCTGCGGCCTTGTGGTTGACCCCGAAAGAGGAAGACCCGCAAATCGTTGTGCCGATGGCAGATGTATTGGTTTCGGCTCCCGGACTCAGCGCTTCTCAAGTCGAAAATCAAATCACTGAACCATTAGAAAAGCTTGTTAGCCAAATTGACGGTGTGGAATATGTTTATTCTTCGTCCATGGAAGGTGCTGCGCAAGTCATCGTTCGTTTCTATGTCGGCGAAAACCGCGAAGATGCTCTGGTTAAGCTTTACAACAAACTCTACTCCAACCAAGACAAAGTTCCTCCTTCTGTCACTAACTGGCTTGTAAAGCCTGTTGAAATCGATGATGTACCCATTGTTGTTGCCGCAATTTATTCCACCGATCCAGACATTCTCGATCGCCATCAGTTGAGACGTATTGCAGACCAAGCCACGTTAGGCATTAAATCATTGGAT
>NZ_JAWOWP010000141.1:0-984 GCF_033340555.1 Vibrio sp. 1069 | reverse complement strand
ATTATTAATGGCAAAAACACAGCCCATTTCAGGCAGAGAAAACTGGGTAATGATTTGCTGTAGGTTGGCATTACACTCGACCAGCTGAGCTTGGTCGTTAATAGCGATAGTTATCACGTTACCTCTCTCCTTTAACAAAGGAACGCACAAACGAACTTGCTGCGAATTGATTTGAAACTGTCATGGCGGTCATCTCTTAACTGCTCATTGGTGCAAGATTATTGTCACCACAAACCTGACATTGCTTGTCTTTGGTTATAGACATGGTCTGCCAGTTCATCCGCAGTCCATCAAAGAGGTGTAACTGACCACACTCAACATGAAAGCGATCTATCGCCAACTTTTGAATAGCAGCGAGAGCTTGGTAGTTCCCCAGAGTGCCCACCACAGGGCCGATAATGCCGGTTTCGCTGCACTTCATTGTTTGCTGCAATTCATCAAACGGATACAAGCATCGATAGCAGCCTGAATTTGATGGTTTGTCTGAGTAGTCAAAAACAGCAAACTTCCCTTGCCAACCAATCGCTGCCGCCGATATCAGAGGTGTATTTTGCTCATAACAAACTTGATTGATCAGCTGCCTCGTTGGCAGGTTGTCACTGCAATCCAACACCACATCCGCCAACATGACTTCGAGTTGTAACTGAGCTTGGTCGAGACGCTTGGTAATCGTGCGTACCTGAATCATTGAATTGAGATCACGAAGCTGCTGAGCCATCGCCTCGGTTTTCGCCAGTTCGATGTCGCCTTCACGATAGATAACCTGGCGCTGCAAATTGCTGCTGTCGACACGGTCATCATCAATCACAACTAACTTACCCACGCCAGCAGACGCGAGATACAAACTTGCTGCACTACCCAACCCACCACAGCCGATGAGCAACACATGAGATTGACCAAGACGAGCTTGGCCCGATTCTCCGATTTCAGGTAACGAAACTTGACGCTGATAACGAATGAATTCTTGATCAGTAAGCACGATAG
>NZ_JAWOWP010000140.1:0-986 GCF_033340555.1 Vibrio sp. 1069 | reverse complement strand
TTAGTGGGTCGATTCTTAGAAATGCGCGCTCGCCGTAAAGCAGCTGCTGCAAGCGGTAACTTGCTCAAGCTTATCCCTGCCATTGCAACAACACTAGACGGCGAACAAATTCCAGTTAAAACGCTGAAGATTGGTGATCGCATTCGCGTTCTCCCTGGCGAACATATCCCTGCTGATGGCAAAGTGATTTCTGGCCGTATTCATATTGATGAATCAATGCTGACTGGTGAGTCTGTTCATGTCGTAAAAAAAGAAGGTGATGCTGTTTATGCAGGTACATTAAACGGAGATGAATCATTTGAGTTGGAAGTCACCAATTCAAAAGCAGACTCGATGATTTCAAATATTGTGCGCCTTCAAGATGAAGCACAGCATTCGAAGCCAAAAATTGCAGAAGTTGCTGACGTCGTAGCACGCTACTTTGTTGGTGTAATTCTTATCATCTCAGCTGGAACCTGGTTTTATTGGCACCAAACCAAACCAGATGATGCTTTTTGGATTATGCTTTCGGTTCTCGTCGCTACATGCCCTTGTGCATTATCCCTTGCTACACCGACCGCACTAACTTGTGCGACTTCACGAATGGGCAATTTTGGCATTCTGTTGCGAAAAGGCCATGTATTCGAAACGCTTTGCAAAGTTAATCATCTCGTCGTCGACAAGACAGGAACATTAACGAAAGGTGACATCGAGATTAGCCGTACAAGCACATTCAAAGAGCTTTCTGAAGCGGAAAGTCTGGCCCTTGCATCTGCTCTTGAAGCTCATGCAAACCACCCTATTGCGCGCTCATTTACCGGTTTCAGTAATGACGAGATTATTGTAACAGATGTTAAAAACGTGATTGGCTCAGGAATCGAAGGGGTTTGGAATGGTAAGACGGTAAAAATTGGCAGCTCCTCGTTTGTGCTAGATTCGAGCATAAAAGAAAGCAATGCCATTTACTTGTCAATAAACAACGAACACGCTGCAACTTTTTATTATCA
>NZ_JAWOWP010000139.1:0-988 GCF_033340555.1 Vibrio sp. 1069 | reverse complement strand
GCTGCCATGAAGGTATGTGCAACACCAGTAGGGCATGCCGTAATAGCGACGATTTTCTTGGTTGCAGAAGCACTTTCGACAGGCGCTTCAACTGTGGTTGCTTGTTCAAGTGTTGCTGCACTTTCGACTGCGGTCGTTAAGAATGCGGTAGCATCTTTTGCCACCGCGCTGATTTCTGCTTGGTAGACTTTTTTACCTACGAAACGAGAAGTATCAACGGTGGTGTTCGCCGCGATTACGATCGCGTCAGCTTGTTCAATGTCAGCGTCTGTCAGCGGCGTTGGAGCAATAACACTGGATTGGCATTCAATCTTGGCGTTCCAACCTAGTTTAGCGACCGCTTGTTCTAATAGACCCGCCGCAAGGATGCTATTAGCAACACCACTAGGGCAGGCAGTAATAATGGCAATATTCATACTGATAACCTTCTGTTCCTTAGTTTTTGTCTAAGTTCGTATTAGGGTAAAGCTCGCTGACTTGTGTTTGCAGCTTAATGTTTTCCAGTTCTTCTTGACTGGTTAGCCCCACGCCAACTTGGCTAACTGCTAAAGCAGAAAGCGCTGTCGCGAAGCGCAATAAATCGTGTTTCGGCATCACTTGCATGTGACCCCAGCATAAGCCTGCCACCAGTGTGTCGCCCGCACCTACGGTGCTCACCACATTCATGCGTGGCGGTTGTGCGCGTAGCCACTCGCTTTGGTTTAGCCACATCACACCGTCAGCACCCATCGACACCACAATGTTCTCGATGCCTTTGTTGCTGAGGGTTTGTGCTGCCACTTGGCACTGTTCTGGCGTTTCTAGGTGCTCACCGACAAAGTCACTCAGCTCTTCGTCATTTGGTTTAATAAGCCATGGATGAGCATCAATACCTGCACGTAGAGCGGCTTTGCTGCTGTCGAACAATACTTTTTTGCCTTGTTGATGCAGTTTTTCAATCCACGCTGCGCATTGCTCAGCGGTTACACCGCCCGGTAGGCTGCCAGCT
>NZ_JAWOWP010000138.1:0-988 GCF_033340555.1 Vibrio sp. 1069 | reverse complement strand
CAGAGGCAGCTACCAGTAAGATTTTGTATTTCATACCTCCTCCTTACTTCACAACGATTGTGATGGTTGCAACTGGGTTTAACCAACGATGATGACTGCTATCGAGATCACTCTTGCCACCAGCTGGATCGCTGTCACCCAAATTACCCGGATGAATGTGAACCTTGTCGTTGCTCACCGCCGTTTCTACGCCAGTACCACCGCTACCGAAGGTAATAAAAGGAGGATTAGGAATGCTGGACGCTAACTCATCGTTCGCTTCAGTGCCCGCGTCGTAACTGTTCAAGGTCGCTTTGTAAGTTCCCGCTTCGGTTGGAATTTTCCAACTGTCTAAGCCGACAAAACCATCATTGGTTGGCAATAACATCGCGCTAAGTGAGAGGTAACCGTGATCGCCACTATCCAAAGTAAACGTGGTCGCAGCGCCCGGATTGAGAATACCGCCCGCAGGATTTTCTACGACTGCGCCGCCTGCGTTGCCAATCACGGTCGATAATCCAGAAATATCCCCACCTTCAGCCATCGCTTCAAGCTCTGATGTGGCGGATTCTCCGACTTTAAACATATGTAGATCTGAGCCATGCGCCGCGACGATAAGCGGTGTAAAGTAAATGCCTTTGGTTGCGTTGGTAACCGTAATTTCTAGTTCCGCCGCTTGAGCTGATGCCGCGCCAACCGCCAGAGCAACAGACGTCATGACAAGACTAAGTTGGGTACGTTTTTTCATTGTGAATCCATCCTTTTATGAGAGTGAAACCCAAGCCCTTGAACATCGTCTTTTGTTGGCTTGAGCAGCATTGCTTTCGAACGTTTGTCATTCTTGTCTTTAAGCATGACGAGCAAATATCTCGGTAACTTCATCGAATTCTCATAAAATTCTCACAACTTCTTATCTCTTTCATTCCGTTATAAAATAGCGTCCATCCGTTCCCCAAACGCACATCAAAATGCTCAACAATGTACTTACTGCATACTATGGAGAAATCTA
>NZ_JAWOWP010000137.1:0-992 GCF_033340555.1 Vibrio sp. 1069 | reverse complement strand
GCCACAAAGCCACACTTTGGCTCAATGCGATGGATGACATCAAAGCGCATAAGAAAGTCCCTCTTCGCAAAAACGGCAACATCGCTTGGGTAATGCGACAAAACAGTCCTCAACTCAAAGCAGTGGTGAACAAATTCATCCAAAAATCTCGTTCAGGCACACTCCTTGGAAACGTCATATATAGCAAATACATCGACAATACCAATTGGCTCAATAAGGCACTTAACCCTAAGAAAATTGCCCAACTAGAAAAACTGTCGGCGCTGTTTTCGCGCTACGGGGAGAAATATGACTTGGATTATTTGCTGATTGCGGCGGTTGCGTATAAAGAGTCCGGATTTAATAACAACTTAGTCGGCACAAGAGGCGCAGTGGGCATAATGCAAGTCTTACCGAGCACAGCGAGCGATCCAAACATCAACATCAAAAATGTTCGACAACTCGAAAACAACATCCACGCAGGAGCGAAATACTTAGCGTTTTTACGTCGGCAGTACTTTGGCGATAAGGCCATTACGGCTGAGAACAAAATTTACTTTACCTTGGCGGCTTACAATGCAGGCCCAGGTAATGTCGAGAAAATGCGCAAGCGAGCCGCACAGCAAGGCTACGACCCCAACGTTTGGTTTAATAATGTCGAAGTGGTCATGCGAAAAAGCCTCAGCTCAACGGTCAGTTATGTGACCAGCGTGAACCGTTACTACGTCATCTATAAGCAACTAGAGAGCTTAGACCTCGCCAAAACACTAGAAAATGTGCTGCTGATTCCTGATGACCCGATCTTTATGACACCAATAAGGAAAATCACTCAAACGCCAGATACAAAAATGCCGCTTGTTAATTAAGCGACATTTTTATTATTCAGTGTACTTTGAAATTGCAGAGTGATTAATGTCACATTTTCATTCTAGTTAAAATTTAACCACTCTAAAAAACAGGCTGAACAACGCCCCTAAAAACGAAGGCGTTTTCAGCTGAGTACTCTATCCAAT
>NZ_JAWOWP010000136.1:0-992 GCF_033340555.1 Vibrio sp. 1069 | reverse complement strand
CCTGCAACAACAGCGGCAGAAAACAAAACTACACCTAAAATCAACACGATAGCTTTAAGTAATTTGTCGGTCCATTTAGGCCAAGCTTGGTTCGTTAACGCATAACCCGCAATAACAGCAAGCATTGGAAGCGCTGGCAATATGTAAACACCTCGCTTACCCGGGCTCAGACTAAAGAAAGCGATAACAAGCACAACCCAAGCGAACAAACTTAATAACGCAGGTGATAATCGTAGTTGCTGCCAACACTTCTTATTGAAGAACACCAAGTACAGTGGAAACCACATAACGGGAATCACACTGACAATAAAGTAATACCAAGGCTGAATGTGTCCCCAAGAGTTCGCATAACGCTCACCCGTTTGTTTAAACAAGATGTTGTCTCTGTAAGCAGCAAAATCAGGGTTATGACTGATCTCTACAATCGAAACCATAGGCACAAACCAACATGCAATAGTCAAAAGCATGAACACTGGGCCCAGTAATAGCTTCCATAAAACCGCATCTTCAAAATGGTGTCTGCCAGAAAAATGCAAAAACAAAACGGGTATCAAAAACAACGCGGGAAGAAATCCAACACCTTTTGTAATAATGCCAAGCCCCATAAACACCCAAGCCAAGCAATACCAAACCCAGTTGGTCTTAATATAGAAGTGTCGCAACAGCCCATACATGGAGATGGTGATCCACGCGGCTACCATCGCATCAATTTGCGCCGCTTTTGCTTGAATAATAAATTGTGGAGCAAGCAATAGTAGAAAGCCCACATTTCGCGCAGTTTTGACATTCCACAGCTTTGCGGAAATATCGTAACAGCACACCAAAGCAATTAGGCTGACAATCGCATTAGGTAACATGAACGTTGCTTTTAGGCTGCCGGTCAACCAATAAAAAGCCGCCATTGACCACATAAATACTGGCGGTTTATCGGGATAGAGCTCTCCCCCTCTGGTAGGAAAAAACCAGTTTCCCGATTGCACCATCTCTCGAGC
>NZ_JAWOWP010000135.1:0-997 GCF_033340555.1 Vibrio sp. 1069 | reverse complement strand
CATTTGATGCGCTTAGCTAAAGAGATTGGCATCGAGGTGACTCATAGCAACGATTGGGCTGCGGCGCAGTCTTTGGGCAGAGATTTGGATGATTTTGACCGCATCATCGCGAGCGTGAACAATGCTCAGGATAGAGATGCGCTCTATGAGCTTGATGCGACAGAATCAGCCGCCAAACGGGTACTGTTTCTCGCCCCTTGCGGGATGGAGGAAGGGTTGGCATGGTCGTGCGAACGGGATCGTTTACTGCCGCAACCTGTCACGCAGCATAAACTGCAAACTCTGCTTTCTAGCAAAATACAAAAGCGTCGAGCGCTTTCCTCACAAGACAATCCAGATTTTTCTAATTTGCACCTTTTGGTTGCAGAAGACAGCCATATCAACCGAATCTTGATTGAAAAAATGTTGCAAGACACCGGTGTGAAACTGACGTTGGCGGAAGATGGTGTCGAGGCCGTTGAACTCTACAAGCAGCTTTCCCCTGATTTGGTGATTACCGATATTTCTATGCCAAACAAAGATGGTTTTGGTGTGACAAAAGACATTCGTGAGTTACAGGAAAACGGTGAGTTTCCTTGGTGTCCAATCGTGGCGTTTTCTGCTCACGCGATGCAAGAAGAGCAGCAAAAGAGTATTGCACTAGGGATGAATGATTACCTGACGAAACCAGTTCAGAAAAGCGATTTACTCGATATGATTGCGAAGTGGGGACGCCATACTCAAATGGCTGAAAAGCACGCCTCTGGTTAGTGCTTTTGTGAATCGTACTTGGCCCTAATAAAACGAGCATGTTGTTACGCATGCCCGTTTGTATTTATTGGTTGCTTATCGCGGATGGAGTCTTTTACAAGCTGTGCGGATCACCCAGAGCGAGTGCTACTTTGGAAGACGGACGTTTACCTAACGCACGGCAAATTTGCCAACCCGCTTCATTGATAATGTTGAGATCAATCCCCGTTTCAATGCCAAGCTGTTCACACAGATAAAGCACATCTTC
>NZ_JAWOWP010000134.1:0-1002 GCF_033340555.1 Vibrio sp. 1069 | reverse complement strand
AGCAACTTAGGGTCAACTTTAGGCACGGCATGAGCACGGGAAACGGGCGCATCGAGACAATGCGATCGCATCCACTCAGCAAGTCGAGGTTTAGAGCTTCGCAGCAATAACGCTTCATGCTCTAAAGCCGTCACTCTGATCTTAATTTCTTTAATTCGTGGCTCGGACATAGCAACACTCTCAAACATGAAACCGCATCGAGGCCTTCGCTCGGAACGAGGGAATGACTCGGTGTGGTCAACTGGGGTAAAGGGGGCGTTAGCGCCCCTTTCCAGCTCACAGGGGAACCGTCAGGAACGAAGTGACTAGAGGGGACGCTGTGTATGCTGGCTTAGTATGAAGACAGACGATAGCACAAGCCTAAAAAAATAAACTATTGAAGAGGTTATAACCCACGTAGGTTAGGAGTGACAGTGCCACCATTTAGAGAGGGTGAAATGCCGCTTGCTCGATGCTCGGACGCTTCGCTTACTCGCACACTGCGCCGAGCGGAGGAGGTAAGCGAAGACAGAGGGGTTAGTGCCGAAATTGCTTATTTCGGCTGCGCCGACCCCTACCCATTTCGACTCTATTTTGAGTGATTTAGGTACTGTCTATGGTCGCTTTCTGAACTAAGGATTTCTCCCCTTATTTCGGACTGCCCTGCGCTGTGTGTAAAGCTTTCGCCCCCGTTCCAGTCACACAACACTAATCAGTTATTCCTTTTCCGCTTGTCCCCTCTAGCAGCTACAAGGGGCGGATTTATCGAGCTTGGTGCTTAGTTCTGATTAGTGCCTTTACCTCTCACCTTTGGAACATCCCTTGGTCGGTGAGTGATGCGCGTCGTTCTGTCCAAAACATCTTGATTCCAAACAGAGTGCAGAAATACTCTTGAAATGCTTACTTGATATGGTCTATCATGAAAGGAACTTCCTAGGGCTGAAATCTAGTGAGTATTTCGAAATAAACCGACTCGCCAAAGTCGGTTTTTTCACATCTGGGGATAGAGATTAATCCTAAAAT
>NZ_JAWOWP010000133.1:0-1003 GCF_033340555.1 Vibrio sp. 1069 | reverse complement strand
CCAACCACGATTACAGACTTTTGCGCCAATTTATGCGGATGCGGAAGGGCATTTCCCAGTAACTCAGTTTGATAAGAACGACGTAGAAACTGCTGGTCTGGTTAAGTTTGACTTCTTGGGTCTACGTACTCTAACCATTATCGACTGGGCATTAGGGTTGATTAACCCGCGCTTGGAGAAGGAAGGTAAACCTCCTGTTCGTATCGAGTCGATACCTTTGGAAGATCCGGCTTCGTTTCGTTTACTCCAAAACTCAGAGACCACTGCGGTATTCCAGCTTGAATCGCGTGGTATGAAAGAGCTGATCAAACGACTTCAGCCTGACTGTTTTGAAGACATCATCGCATTGGTGGCCTTGTTCCGTCCGGGTCCGTTGCAATCGGGCATGGTAGATAACTTTATCGACCGTAAACATGGCCGAGAAGCGATCTCTTACCCCGATGAAAAGTGGCAACACGAGTCACTAAAAGAAATCCTCGATCCGACGTACGGCATCATTCTGTATCAAGAACAGGTAATGCAGATTGCGCAGGTTTTGTCTGGCTACACCCTTGGTGGTGCGGACATGCTGCGTCGTGCGATGGGTAAGAAAAAGCCGGAAGAAATGGCCAAGCAGCGTGCAACTTTCGAAGAAGGGGCGGTGAAGAACGGTGTTGATGGCGAGTTGGCGATGAAAATCTTCGACTTGGTAGAAAAGTTCGCAGGTTACGGTTTTAACAAATCGCACTCAGCGGCTTACGCACTGGTGTCTTACCAAACGTTGTGGCTTAAAACGCACTATCCAGCTGAATTCATGGCGGCGGTAATGACTGCCGATATGGATAACACCGAAAAAGTAGTTGGTCTGGTGGACGAATGTTTCCGCATGAAACTCACCGTGTTGCCGCCAGACATCAACTCCGGTTTATACCGTTTCAACGTTGATGAAAACGGTGCGATTGTATACGGTATCGGCGCAATCAAAGGTGTGGGTGAAGGCCCTATCGATGCGATACTAGAAGCG
>NZ_JAWOWP010000132.1:0-1012 GCF_033340555.1 Vibrio sp. 1069 | reverse complement strand
TATTGCTTGTTCAGCCCGCAGCAAAGGTTGCGCTCGAACGCTAGTTAAATCTCGTTGAAACGCCCCACTTTTAACGCCCTCCAGATACACTCGATACGTCGTCAGTTCATCAAGTAAAAGAAACGCTTCTGCCTGTGGTCCTTGATGTGGGTATGGCACGCTAATGTGCTTCTGAATATCTAGAGAAATGTGTAAGTCTAAACCCACGGACGCGCATTGAGATTTGAGCACGCGCAGTAAGCCTTGCTCATCCATTAGCGTTTGAATTTCTAATATGCGCTCAAGATGATAGGCGTTTGATAGCAAAATGACCTCAACCGCCGCTTGAGACGGTAACGGAAATAAACCGCTTTCACACAGAACTTTCGCTGCATTTCGCATGTTTTCAAACGTATTCAAAGAGCGATTTTCAAGCAGAATTTGGCTTGTCGGAAAAGGCTTGGCCAGCGACGTATTCAGGGTCTGAAAATATGCATACATAGCGTCTGCTTCCGAAATGCTTTGTCCTTGCGTTTTTCCACCACAAAATACGAGAGCAGTATTCTCCATTGGCATTTCGCGGATCTTAGCGGCTAGTGCTTCGACTCTCGAGATGCCTTCGGCACTCAATTGGTTATTAACCAATCGCTTACCTAGTACGATGACCACGTTACCTAACTTCATACTTCTCTCTCAATTTCCCCTGCGACAAAGTCACTGTTGTGTGGTCTTTGGCATAGTTACAAAAATCTTCTTTGCCAACCGCCTTACAGGCATTAACATCTAGTTAACAATATTGTTCTAGAGACCTATGAAAGGTTCATTGCTGAAGGAAGTCAATTATGCTGTCGATTTTCGATATTTTTAAGGTCGGTGTTGGGCCATCCAGCTCCCACACTAACGGTCCTATGCTCGCCGGATTCCATTTCACTCAACTACTTAGCGACTCTATGGCGAAAGTGCGTCGGGTGCAAGTTGACTTATATGGCTCTTTATCACTGACTGGTAGAGGACACCACACCGACCGAGCCAC
>NZ_JAWOWP010000131.1:0-1015 GCF_033340555.1 Vibrio sp. 1069 | reverse complement strand
ATAACCATACTCAGATTCATGACTTGTTCTGAGGCCAGAATTGACGCTGCGATCATCAAAGATTGCCCAGGCATGGGAATGCCAATACCTTCAAAAAAGATGCTGACAATAAGCGCAAGGTAGCCGTACTGCTCCAGCAGAGGCTTCATGGAGATGAGTAAAGCGTTAATGTGTTCCAAATGCTTTCCTCTAATAAAATCGGAAGGAAATGGGAGTGATACTCCTGTTGTTTTCTCTGGTCAATTCTTGTTTCTCATTCCCGAGAAAAACTGACATACCTCTGATAATTGTGTTTACCTGATGCGCTGTTGCGCTGGATTCCGCTCGCCGTTTGATTCGCGACGGCGAGCGGTCACTACCATGGCTTGGGTCTCAGGTTACTCTTTTGGTGTTGTGAACGCACCGTACAAATCGAGGCGTCGATGGCGCAAGTTCGTTACCGAGCCTTCGGTGTTGAGCTGTTTCAGCTTGGTTAAGTCAACATCGGCAAAGATGATCATTTCCGTATTCGCACTGGCTTCCGTCAATGTGGCGTCGTGGGGGAAATAAATGTCTGAAGGTGAGAACACCGCTGATTGAGCATATTGAATGTCCACGTTGTCCACGCGCGGTAAGTTGCCGACACTGCCGCCAATCGCTACATAACACTCGTTTTCGATCGCGCGAGATTGAGAACAGATCCGCACACGTTGATAGCCGTTTTTGGTATCGGTCCAGAATGGCACAAAGATAATTTGCGCGCCTTGCTCGGCGAGCATACGACCCAGCTCAGGGAACTCGCTGTCGTAACAAATCAGAATGCCGACCTTACCAGCATCGGTTTCGAACACTTGTACATTATCACCGCCATCAATTACCCAGTCTTTTTGTTCGTGTGGCGTGATGTGGATTTTGTACTGAGCGTTAATTTCCCCATCGCGTTGCAGTAAGTACGCAACGTTGTAGAGCTTGCCATCTTCGATGAGCGGCATACTGCCAGCAATGATGTTGATGTTGTAAGTGACCGCCATTTGCG
>NZ_JAWOWP010000130.1:0-1020 GCF_033340555.1 Vibrio sp. 1069 | reverse complement strand
AACTTACGCATTTGTTAGATCTTTTTGTTTAGAGTAGCACTACGCTACTCACGTTTGTCTGTTCGAGAGTTCTTTATATATGTGGCTAGTTGTCGTTGTATTAGCATTCATACACATCATAAGTGTCCGTAAAGGGCCGAAATGGCTATTTTACGTATCAAAGCCATTGCCTGTACTTGTGATGATTGGCATTTTGCTTAATTCTCCCGCGAGTCAACTTCCTTACACTCAGTGGATATTAGTGGGTTTATCGTTGTCACTACTCGGTGATTTACTACTGATGTTGCCGCGAGATAAGTTCATCATTGGTCTAAGCCTATTTTGCTCTGCTCATTTGTCCTACAGTTATGGCTTTAGCTTAATGTCGGCATGGCATTTCACTCCTTGGCTTCCTATTGCTTTGTTTGGGCTCGGCATTTGCTTTTACTGGCTGTTTCGACCTGACCTCGGCAAAGAAAGAATCCCTGTCGCGATCTACATTTTGGTTTTGATGACCATGTGTTGGATGGCCATTGAGTATTATCTAAGTGGGAAAACGCAGTCGTCTTCGTTTGCGGTGTTAGGAAGCTTTATCTTCATCATTTCCGGCACGGTGCTGGCTTTTGAACGCTTTGGTGGTTACTCGGTATTTTCTCGGCAAGTGGTGATGGTCACGTACTATTCCGCGCAAACTTTAATGGCGATGTCCGTAATTGCCATCGTGATTCGTTATCCTTATCTCACGGTGATCAGTTAATTTTCTATGCCGCAGATTGGTGCTCATCACTCCGAGTCTTGATGAAAAAGCGTTTGAGCTTACTGATGTAGACCTCAAACGCTTTGTTGTTATCGCGACTTATAATTGCCCTTTTCAATTCCGTGCTTTTTCATTCTCAAATACAGCTTTTTACGCGGTATTTGCAGATGGTTTGCCGCATCCGTAATTCGCCCGGAGTGCAAAAACAGCGCATCTTCTATGAGCTGCTTTTCAAAATCGTCCACCAAATCATCCAATGGAAGCTGAATCTCATTTTGTGAGTA
>NZ_JAWOWP010000129.1:0-1021 GCF_033340555.1 Vibrio sp. 1069 | reverse complement strand
AGCTGGTTGCCAAACCTACCAACAACGCAACTTTTCTCTGCTCGTAATTCGAAGTGACAAGCTGAAGCAATCACCAGCTACCGTTGGCGAGTTTCTCGGCTATCCAGTTGATGTGGTCCACGACAACCAATCAAACAACAAATGGTACTCCTCGCTGATCAATGAGTTCAAAAACAGCTATCAACCTAAACCTGAGTTTATTGAGGAAATGTTGTCATCCAAATTGACGACCCACTTTTTTACTTCAAGTGAAATTTCAGAACTCAAACAAAAGTATCAAATGGCGCACTGATGAAAACAAAAATTTTACACATCATCAACGACCTATCTCAAAATGGTGGGGCGCAAAAGTTCTTAGTGGACTTGGTGCTCGAGCATAATCCCGAGTATGAAATCAAGATCCTCGTGTTGTGTGCTGAGAACGACTATTTGGAACAACTCTCCGCACAGGGAATCCAATGCTTTAACTGGCAGACACTGTCTCTATCGGAAAAATGGTCACTACTACGCTGGCCAGATCTCGTTCACGGACACCTGTATCCGTCTATTTACCTAGCGCTGCTTGCTATTGGGAAAAAACGCATTCAAACAGAACACTGCTCTTACAACCGACGCAGAGATTACCCTCTGTTTAAGTTCATAGAATATGTCCTCTATTGGGGTCACCACTATACCGTTAGCATCAGTGAAAAAGTTCAAGAAGAATTGGTGAAGTTCATGCCTCGGTACCAACACAAGTATCGAGTTGTACATAACGGCGTCGACTTAAATCGCTTCCCAATGGCGGCTAAACAAGCCCACGATATCAGCGAGAAAGCAACCATCAACATTGGTATGGTTGGCCGACTACATGAACACAAAGATCACGAAACGTTAATTCACGCCATCGCAAAACTGCCTGAGTGCTACCACTTACACCTTGCCGGAGATGGAGACAGAAAAGCCTCGCTTCAACGACTCGCTCAATCGTTAAACGTTTCACTTCGCGTGCATTTTCACGGAGTCGTATCCGATATCCCTC
>NZ_JAWOWP010000128.1:0-1021 GCF_033340555.1 Vibrio sp. 1069 | reverse complement strand
TAGCCATTTAAAACAAATCGAGAAGTGATTATGTTGGAGCTGATCTTTATTTTAGTATTTGCCGCGACCTTGTTAGTAACAGGCATCACGATGATGACAGTGTTCGCAGCAACAGGTATTGCGTTGGTTGTGATGTTTTTACTTGGCATGATCGGCGCGGTACTCAAACTATTACCATGGCTGATAGTCATCGCATTGGGTATTTGGTTCTTTAAAAACTTCGTTGCCCAACCGCGTTATAAATAGTTGGGTATAGATGATTTAGTTGATAGCGAGGCGTGAGAGTATGGTATATTTCCCCTCACGCCCTCATTGTTGAATATCAGCTATCTCGGAGTACACATTCCATGACAAATAAAGCGACCATCGCTTTAACAGCATTATCATTAGCCGCATCTCTTCCTACATTCGCAGAATCTTCTTTTTCCGCAAAAGTGGGGGCAGAAGTATGGGGTGCAGATACAAAAGTTAATGAAGTAAGAAGAGATAGCAGTACAACGGGTACTTTTTACGCTGCCATTGAGCACGATGTGAAATACGTACCGAATGCACGTCTACGTTACTCAAGTGTTGATGCCGATTACATGGGCTTTGATAAACTCGATTTAACCATGTACTACCAAGTGCTAGACCATGATCTATTGCATTTTGATGCGGGTGTTACATTCAGCAATCTAAGCGATACGAAATACATTGATGCTGGTACAAATAAGCGTACTGAAGAGTTTGATGAGCTTATCTGGGCTTGGTACGGCTACGCAGAGATCCAAGTGCCTAATACGAACTTTGATGTGATTGGTGAGATAAACTTTGGTGACAACAAAGGCATCAAGAGCACGGACTTAATGGCTGGCATTCAATACCATGTGCCACTACAAGACGCTCAGTTGGCTTTTCGTGGTGGATACCGCGTGATCGATTTAGAGTCGGAAGTGTTTCTTTCAAGCTTAGGTAAAGAGTTTATCTTCGCAAATGGCTTCTTTGTTAGCGCGGAATACTCATTTTAATTCGATTCCTTTCT
>NZ_JAWOWP010000127.1:0-1026 GCF_033340555.1 Vibrio sp. 1069 | reverse complement strand
TGGCAGCAATCGTGGCACAAACCACACTGGCGTTAGTGCAATCTGCTGCTGGCTTATCAAGCAGCTTGAAAATCATTGATTTACGAGACATGCCCGCCAAGATAGGCAGACCGAACTCATGAAACTTCTCGAGATGAGCGAGCATATGATAATTGTGTTCAATGGTTTTGCCAAAGCCAAAACCAGGATCGAGGATAAGTTGAGACTTATTGATACCTACGGCTTCACAAGCAGCTATGCGCTCTTCCAGAAACTGAGCGACGTCATCCATCAAGTTCTCGTACTGAGGGCTTTCCTGCATAGTTCTAGGTTGCCCCTTCATATGCATTAAGCAAACAGGTAGTTTTGATGCAGCCGCAACTTGAAGTGCACCAGGTTCTTGTAACGCACGGATATCGTTAATTAGATCCGCACCAACAGCGATAGCCTGACGCATTACTTCTGCTTTACTGGTATCGACAGAGATCCATACATCGTATTTTTCGCGGATGGCCTTTACAACAGGAACAACGCGTTGCAGCTCTTCTTCTAGAGAGACATCTGGCGCACCAGGGCGTGTAGACTCACCACCAACATCAATGATGCTAACCCCTGCGGTAATCATTTTTTCGACCTGAGCAAGAGCAAGTTCGAGAGAATTGAATTTACCACCATCAGAAAATGAATCAGGGGTAACATTAAGAATCGCCATTACATGTGGACGAGAAAGGTCGAGAGATTTGTTATTTGCTGTAATAATCATAATAAATACAAAAACCCCGAGCTAACTCGGGGTTTATTATTATCAACACTCTTTATTCAGAGTCTTTTTTTTCTGGAACTTCACTTGAAGCAGAATCTTGAGAAGTAACTTGCTCTGCGGGATTAGCAGAATCCGTTGCTTTCTCTTCCTCTTTCACTTCAGGCGTTGCTTGAGGCTTATCGTCATCCTTTGGCTTATTCATTGGGTTATCACCCCAGCCTGCTGGCTCACGAATTTCCGCTTTACGTTCCATGAGATCATCAATTTGGCGAGCATCAATGGTT
>NZ_JAWOWP010000126.1:0-1027 GCF_033340555.1 Vibrio sp. 1069 | reverse complement strand
GAACATCCGTTAAATGAGAAAACTCGTATTTATCTAAGAGTGGAGTCTCTGCTGCGTCAGGCTCACTTGGCCTCTGGTTTTGCCGATAATCACCAGTATCAACTTTTTTTCCGTGCCCTTTTTGACATGGTAGAGATCTTCGAGCAGATCCAACTAAAAAGTGAATTGGCTAAAGATCTTGAGAAACAGCGCCTCTCCTATCGCCATTGGCTAAATGTAGAAGGTGTTGATCAAGAAGCCCTCAATTCCTTACTCAACGAAATTGATGTGGTTCATAGTCAATTAATGGGTGCAGAGCGTTTTGGTCAAGCGTTAAAAGAAGATCGCTTCCTTAGCTCTATTCGCCAACGTTTCAATCTACCAGGTGGCTCGTGCTGCTTTGATTTACCTGCATTACACTATTGGCTTCATCTGCCTATTGAACGTAAAAAGCATGATGCCAACCAATGGCAAAAGAGTTTGAAACCGCTTTCCGATGCGCTCACCTTGTGGCTAAAGCTTGCTCGTGAAACCGGTCATTTTAAAGCCCAAATCGCGCGCGCAGGATTCTTCCAAAGTGACGCAGATGAAGCAAATATCCTCCGACTTCATATTCCTATGAAGTATGGCGTCTACCCTATGATTTCAGGTCATAAAAATCGTTTTGCGATTAAATTTATGGCTTTTGAAAATGGTCAGGCATGCACACAAGATGTCGAGTTTGAATTAGCCGTTTGTAGCTAATCAAAACATCAGGCTATTATTCTAAATACTTCGCTTTAATACCAAGATTACAATGGGACGATTCAACCATGTCTAAAATTACTATCGTTCAATGCCCTCAATGTGGTACCGACGTTGAATGGGGAGAACAAAGTCCTCATCGCCCTTTCTGTAGTAAAAAATGCCAAATGATCGATTTTGGTGAATGGGCAGATGAAGAAAATGCCATTGCTGGCGCCCCAGATATGTCAGACAGTGACGGCTGGTCAGAAGATCAATACTAGAGGTTCTAGGTTCTAGGTTCTAGGTTCTAGGTTCTAGGTTC
>NZ_JAWOWP010000125.1:0-1030 GCF_033340555.1 Vibrio sp. 1069 | reverse complement strand
TGTAGTGCTGTTTAACCATCAGCCGAGTCAATCGGGTGGGTTTACGGGTTATTTCACGGTTCAACACGATTCAGAGCTGCAAGCATTGGTTGGAGAGCCTAGTTGGGGAACGTGGCGACTAGAAGTCTCCGATCGGGTGGTCGGCAACTCGGGCGCACTAAAAGCGTGGGGTGTGAGTCACTTTAACCAGTATCAGTGCGGTGCTGATACCACTTCGAAAAGCAACGGCAATGGCTCGGGTGGGAGTGGCTCACCTTGGGCGCTCTTTGGCTTGCTTGTGCTTTCAATGTTGAGAGTGGTTCGCTCTCGTAATAACGATTCATCAAAAAGAAGATAAGACCTATGAAGTTTCAATATTCTCTCATTGCAGTCTCACTGGCCCTTGTTGGTTGTGGAGGCGGTTCTGGCGGTGGTGACGCAACGGCGCCAAGTTACAACGTAGCGGGAACCATTTCTGCGAAAGGTACGTTGTTAGATACACCAGTGTGCATCGATCTCAACCAGAACTTTGTGTGTGATGTGACTGAGCCGAGCACAAAAAGTAATAACGCAGGTGAGTTCTCGATTACCTCGACAAACAAGAACATTTTAACCAGTCCAATTTTGGCTCAGGTTGACCAAGGCGATGAGCTCACACTGAACATGATGACGCCGGGACGTGGTTTGAGTAAAGGTAACGACATTAATGGCGTTACCACATTAATCGCGGCGCTGGTTATTGATGGTAAAACCGTCAGCCAAGCAGAAGAAGTTCTAAAAGATTGGCTTGCACATGCTAACGTGAAACTGTCTGGCTCCGTAATGTCGGATCCCAATGCGTCTGAGTTGGAATACATCGAGCAAAACACGGTCGGGTTGCTAAGCAAAATGAAGCCAGAACACATCACACTTGGCATGGCGACGATGGCGCAAACACTCAGCTATAACGACAAATCTCTCGCGGCGTACTTGTTGAGTGATGCGGAGCTCACTGAGTTAGCGGCCAAGCTGTCTTCTTTATCTGCGCTTGGTTCGGTAGGTAACGATACGG
>NZ_JAWOWP010000124.1:0-1032 GCF_033340555.1 Vibrio sp. 1069 | reverse complement strand
ATGCCCGAGAATGGCCGACTTGACGACAACGTTTGAGGTGTTAGATGGTGAATACGCAGCGTTAGAGGCGAATTTCTCAGAGCTTTATCAAGACGTGCTGCGCCAATCACTTGAATTTCACCAACAGCTAATCAGTTCATAACTCAATCCTTTGGCGAAGAGGTAGTATGGCTATGGCGGCTCTGGTAAACTCTGCGCTCCAAAAATTATGAGGTTTATCATGTCCGTTAATTTTGCTGATCTTGGCATTGAACAACAGTTAGTCGAAACGTTGAACAATATGAATATTGTGACGCCAACGCCAGTCCAAGAAAAATCGATTCCACACGTACTGGAAGGCAAAGATCTTCTTGCGGCTGCGCAAACGGGTACCGGTAAAACGGCGGCATTTGGTTTGCCGATTATTCAGGCGGTACAGCAAAAGAAACGTAATGGCACACCTCACGCTCTCATCCTAGTTCCACCTCGTGAATTGGCGCAGCAAGTGTTTGACAATTTAACGCAATACGCGGAACACTCGGATCTACGTATTGTTTGTGTGTACGGCGGTACAAGTATTGGCGTGCAAAAGAACAAGTTGGAAGAGGGCGCGGATATTCTTATTGCTACGCCGGGCCGATTGTTAGACCACTTGTTTAACGGCAACGTAAACATTTCTAAAACTGGCGTGTTGGTGCTTGATGAAGCTGACCGAATGTTGGACATGGGTTTTTGGCCTGATCTGCAACGCATTCTTCGTCGACTACCGAATGACAAACAAATCATGCTGTTTTCGGCGACGTTTGAAAAACGCATTAAAACCATCGCTTACAAACTGATGGATTCTCCTGTTGAGGTGGAAGTGTCTCCAGCGAATACAACGGCAGAAACGGTTAAGCAGATGGTGTATCCAGTTGATAAAAAGCGTAAGCGTGAATTGTTAGCGTATTTAATTGGTTCACGAAACTGGCAACAAGTACTTGTTTTCACTAAAACCAAACAAGGCAGCGATGAGCTTGCAAAGGAGCTCAAACTGGATGGTATCAAAGCGGT
>NZ_JAWOWP010000123.1:0-1037 GCF_033340555.1 Vibrio sp. 1069 | reverse complement strand
GGAAGTTCACGAACCATGTTACCGTGAATCACGACGATTGGTGGGTTGTAACCACCTGCGTGCGCGTATTTTAGCTTGATACGACGACCACGAACCATTGGCGGTTGGTGATCATCAGTCGCCATCTTCATGATACGAGTCAAAACAGAGGTACCAACACGTGTCGTTGCCGACTTGTACGCTTCTTGGATAGACTCAAACAAGTGACCAACACCAGTACCGTGCAGTGCAGAAATAAAGTGAATGCGAGCAAAGTCAACGAAACCTAGGCGGCGGTCTAGCTCTTTCTTCACGTTCTCTTTTACTTCGTTATCTAGACCATCCCACTTGTTTACCGCTAGTACGATTGAACGACCGGCGTTCAATGCAAAACCTAGCAGGCTCAAGTCTTGGTCAGAGATGTTTTCACGTGCGTCGATAACCAATAGCACTACGTTTGCGTCTTCGACGGCTTTCAACGTTTTAACAACGGAGAATTTCTCAACCGTTTCGTTAATACGACCACGACGACGTACACCCGCAGTATCAATGATTACATACTCACGGCCATCACGTTCCATAGGAATGTAGATTGAGTCACGAGTTGTGCCTGGCATGTCGTATACCACAACACGTTCTTCACCAAGAATACGGTTGGTTAACGTCGACTTACCAACGTTTGGACGACCAATGATTGCCAGTTTGATTGGCTGTTCTTGTAGACGTTGGAACTCCGCTTCCGCTTCTTCTTCAGTGTATTCGTCTGGTGCAATTTCAGCGTCTTCAAATTCTGTCAGATCTTCAATCTCACCTTCTTCTGATTCACTTGTTAGTAAATCATCAAAGAATGGAGCTAGCGCACGCTCAAGCAATGCTGTAACACCACGACCGTGTGCAGCCGCGATTTGGTACATGTCATCAACACCAAGCTGCCAGAAATCAGCACACGCTGCGTCAGCATCAATACCATCAATTTTGTTTACTACCAGCATCGCTGGCTTTTCAATTTTACGCAGATGCGCCGCAATCGCTTCATCAGCAGGTGTAAGACCAGCACG
>NZ_JAWOWP010000122.1:0-1043 GCF_033340555.1 Vibrio sp. 1069 | reverse complement strand
CTCCAAATCTGTTGGTCTAGCTGCCATCCAATCTCAAGAGGGGAGACACTCACAATAAAATCGCCTTCACGATCTGGGTGAGTTTCTAGCCATCTCGCTAAAGGTGCTCCTTTTTTTCGTGTTGGCTCTGCCATCAAATGCCAAACTTGAGCGAGGTTCTCTAGTCGTTGAATATAGAAACCTAGTTCAGCGAGCGCAGGCTCGGCCAATCTTGCCGCGAGTTCGCCATCTTTGACTCTTTCTGCGATAAGATCGGCGATTTTCGCGACGCTTTGGTTTGCTTTCTTGCTGAACTGCTTTAGCTCTTTAGATTGGTTTTCTAGCCAAGTAGGCAGTTCGCCATGTTCAAAGCGGTAGATGCCTTCTTCAAACTGAGCTGGATCGAACTGCTTAGTCAACTGAGTGAGCGCAGGTATTAAGTTTTGCACGGAATCTTGCAAGTCATTGCGGAATCGAGCGACACGTTTCTCATCAGCCAGTGATGAAAATTTACTGATTGACTGATTCAGCTTCTCTAGCCACGCTGCTGCGCCTTTTAAACTCGCGGATGCTGAAGCGTGATCACGGGCGACGTGAGGCAGGTGGTGAGCTTCGTCAAAGACATAAATCGTATTTTCTGGCTCTGGTAAGATTACGCCACCACCTAAGTCAGCATCAGCCATAACGAGAGAGTGATTCGCGATGATCACGTCATTTTTATCTAACTCAGAACGCGCCTTTTGAAACGGGCACCCTCTGTGACCTGGCAAACTGTTATTGCAGCTGTGCTTGTCACTGACAATCAATTGCCAGATGCGGTCGTCTATAGGTTTAGGCCAAGCGTCGCGGTCACCATCCCATTTCCCTTGAGCGAGTGAGCGATACATGGTTTCCAGTAATTCAATGTCTTTTTTCTTTGGCTTGGTCTCAAACATCGCTAGTTGACCGCCATCCACACCACTGGCTGTTGCGAGCTTTTCTGCGCAGCAGTAGCGCTGCCTACCTTTGGCAAGAATGAAAGAGAATTCTCTGTCTGTAATACGACGGAATAGAGGAAGGTCTTT
>NZ_JAWOWP010000121.1:0-1043 GCF_033340555.1 Vibrio sp. 1069 | reverse complement strand
GGATTTTAGATTTTTGTCGATCGGTAATGGTAGTTCTTTCGACGCTGGAATCACAAACTCTTCGTAATGTTCTTCCTTTTCCATCCACGCTTTTTCGATCGCACACAACTGCTTAGTTCTGGCATCGACGAAGAACACACCGACTTTAACGTCATCATGCCCTTCTTTAGTGTTATTTTTTAACTGAGTATACAGTTTGGAATACGTAAACATATACTCTTGAGCATGCGTTATCGGTGACGAGAGCAAGAGTGCTGCACTTCCTAAAATTAAGCTTAACTTTTTCATTCGATTATTATTTTATTGAGTCCAGTAGGCGTTATTGTGACGAATCATCGAGCGTAAGTCATTGACGTATGCAATGCCCCTCTCGGAGTAAGACAACAGTCCATGAGTGAGTTCTGATGCTGTCGCCACGGATAACAAGTTTTTGTGCTTATCTGCCAACATAGCTCGAATATCACGTAAGTCAGCGTAAGCTGGATTGCGATTCACATTCATAAAGTAGCCATGAATTGACTGCTGAACTGAATCGAATTTTTGAACTTCGTGAGTTTTTCCTGCAGCACGCTGAGCAGGCACAATTCCGCAACCCTGTTTATAACACCATTGGCCGAACAAGTTGTTTGCTTGAGTAGCAAAACGAGAAGTACCCCACGCGGATTCATTGGCAGCTTGAGTTAGCACTAATGCTTCTGGTAAAACATTGACTCGCTTTAACATTTCAGTCAGCCAAGCTTCATCAACATGACCATCATGAAGAGGAAAACCATATAACTGCGCTAATCTTTCTGCGTAAGCTTCTTCGTCCGGCGACACTTCTCCAATCTCAAGAGAGCTTAGAAAAGCACGTTCTTTTTCAATCCTGTGATTTTCTAGTGCGATTTTAGGCCGTAAGAAATCGAAAAATGCCGCCTTTTTTTCTTTGGCGTCTTTGATAGAGTTAAAGTCTGGAATGTCCCCAATGTAGGGCAAGTGCGACAAATCAGGATGTTTCACCGGACCTTGAACAACATTAGGATCATTCGCGCTTTTGAACTGGC
>NZ_JAWOWP010000120.1:0-1045 GCF_033340555.1 Vibrio sp. 1069 | reverse complement strand
ATTTTCTTATTCCCTTTTAGCTTTAGACGCTTGAACTTATTCTTCACACCTTCATCATCATACTTTTTCTGGTGGCGCTCTATGTAGAGCGGCGCGGAATTCTTACATTCTTACGCTGCTGGAAGGTAGCGAAGAGTGTCTTGTCTTTTTATCTCCAGTAGCGATCTATTTTGACTAGGAGATAACCATGAACATCAAAGAAACGCATCAACAACGCGAAATCATTCTCACGGGGGACCGAGCTACAGGGTCTTTACACCTTGGTCATTACGTCGGTTCGTTACAACAGCGTGTGGCATTACAATCGGAGCATGACCAAACCATTCTGGTCGCCGATATGCAAGGCCTGACCGATAACGCGCACAATCCTTCAAAGGTATCTTCGAACATTCTAAACGTAGTCACAGATTACCTTGCAGTTGGCATCGACCCCATTCAAACCACTATCTGTTTGCAATCTCAGCTGCCAGCCCTCGCAGAATTGACGATGTATTACAGCAACTTAGTTTCCATTGCTCGCTTAGAGCGTAACCCAACCGTAAAAAATGAAATTCAAAGCAAAGGTTTTGAGCGTTCAATTCCTGCAGGGTTCCTGACTTACCCAATTTCTCAAGCCGCTGATATAACGGGTTTTCGCGCTACACTTGTTCCGGTTGGGGATGATCAATTACCAATGCTTGAGCAAACGAATGAAATCGTGAGAAAGATTAACCACCTTGGTGGACAAGAGATCCTAAAAGAGTGCCGTCCGTTGCTTAGTGATGCGCCACGTTTACCGAGTACTGATGGCAAAAATAAAATGTCGAAAAGCATGGGCAATGCCATTAACTTAGGGGCGACTGAAAAGGAAATCTCAGCTGCAGTGAAATCCATGTACACCGACCCAAGCCATTTGCGCATCGAAGATCCTGGTCAAGTAGAAGGCAACATTGTGTTCACTTATCTCGATGCTTTTCACTCTGACAAAGAGCATGTCGAGCAACTCAAAGCGCACTATCGCCGTAGCGTGCGAGGAGATGGAACTACGAAAAAAGTATTGGAAGAA